>DATHPF010000319.1:0-23870 GCA_035484155.1 Streptosporangiaceae bacterium | reverse complement strand
CGCAGGTACCAGCACGTCGACGGCGCTCGTGGACTGTGCCAGAACGCCAGACCTCCGGAGCGAGGTACTTCCGGTCAGCAGGCTGTCGCCGCCGGCATACAGCAGCGCGGCCATGTCCAGCTGATCGACTGTAGGACTGCCGCGCTCCGTCAGATACACGCCGGGGAGTATCCGCTGCCAGGGCCCGTCTGACCGGATCCGGTAGGCCACGGTGGTCATGGCAATGCCGAGCGATGTGATCTGCTCGCGAGAAAGGACGCCGCACTGTATGTCCAGCAACTTGGCCATGGGATCGCGCCGTCGGATATCGCTGCGCGGGGCAGTCACGGGCGCGGCCCGAGTCTGGCGCGGTTCGGATAGTGCAGTCACAAAGGACAGGCTCGCACTGGGCACCGACAAAGTACCTATCTCGGGCGTTGAGCGCTAGGAAGACCCTGGCGCAGTCCGTCCGCCCGAACGCGTGTACGTGCGGTACGAAAGATTCGTACCTCCGGTACACGCGATTCGTGAGTTGATCTCGTGCGGACGAGCCAATGCTCGCGAACGTTACATTTCGGGCTCTCGACCGCTTGTTTCGGGCTCCTGGCAACGCCCAAGCGGAGCTCGCACGGCACGGAGCTAGTGCCGGAGCGCTGAAGATCTGAAAATCAGCGTCCCCAGCCCTTGGTCTGCTCCACTGCGCTGCGCCAGCGGGCATGGGCGTCGTCGTCGCGCGGCCCGGGCGTGAATCTGCGGTCCAGGTGCCAGGTCGCCGCCAGCTCAGCGCGCGAGGACCACACTCCTGTGGCCAGGCCAGCAAGGAAAGCGGCTCCGAGCGCAGTCGTCTCGGCTACCACCGGCCGCTCCACCGGCCGCTGTATCTGGTCGGCTTGCAGCTGCATGAGCAGGTCGTTGGCGCTAGCGCCGCCGTCGACGCGGAGCACTGGCTGGCCACCGGCGCCACTGGCACCGACAGGGGAGGCACCAGCCCCACCGGCAGGCGAGCCACCGGCAGGGGAGGCAGCGGCGCCACTGCCAGCCGCCTCGACGGTCATGACGTCCATGACGTCCCTGACCTCGAACGCGATGGCATCCAGCGCCGCGCGGATCAGGTGCGCCCTCGTTGTGCCGCGCGTCAGGCCGAACACTGCCCCCCTGGCATCAGGATCCCAGTCGGGAGCGCCAAGCCCGGTCAGCGCCGGAACGAAGACGACACCGCCAGAGTCCGGCACCGACCGCGCCAGGGCCTCGCTCTGCGCCGCGTCGTCGAGCAGCCCGAGCCCATCCCGCAGCCACTGAATGGCGGCACCGGTCACGAACACCGATCCCTCGAGCGCGTAGGTAAGGCCCTCCGACGGCGACATCCAGGCCACCGTCGAGAGCAGGCCTGCCGCGGACCTGACCACCTGCGACCCGGTGTTGACCAGCACAAACGACCCGGTCCCGTACGTGCACTTGGCTGCGCCCGGCTCGAAGCACGCCTGCCCGAACAGCGCAGCCTGCTGGTCGCCGGCGATGCCGGCGATGGGCACCGACAGACCCAGGAAGACCGTCGGGTCCGTGTGCCCGACGACGCCAGTCGACGCCACCACCTCTGGCAGCGCATGCGGCGGAACGCCGAACAGTGAGCACATCTCCGTCGACCACTGCCCGGCCTCAATGTCGAACAGCAGCGTCCTGGACGCGTTCGAGGCATCGGTCACGTGCAGCCGCCCGCCGGTCAGCCGCGCGATCAGGTAGGAGTCGACGGTCCCGACCACGACTGACCCGTCCGTGACGCCCGCCCACATAGCGGGCTCGTTCTCGGCCAGCCAGGTCAGCTTCGTCGCGGTGAAGTACGGATCAATCCGCAGGCCGGTGAGCTCCGCCACCCGCGGCTCGGCCCCGGCCGACCGAAGCCGCGAGCAGATCGCCGCAGTCCGCCGGTCCTGCCAGACGATGGCCCGGCGTGGCGCGGCGAGAGTCGCGCGATCCCAGAGAACAGCCGTCTCCCGCTGGTTGGTGATGCCCACGCAGCTGACCGCCGGGGATCCTGCCGCCGCGAGAGCCTGACTGCACGCGGCCAGTGTCGCCTGCCAGATACCCTCGGGCAAGTGCTCAACCCAGCCAGGCTGTGGGAAATACTGCCGGAATTCCTGGTATCCACGACCCGCGAGGGTGCCCTGGTCGGTCACGATGAGTGCGGTCACGCCGGTGGTCCCGGCGTCGATCGCGAGAACTGTCATGAGCACTAGTCTGGCGTCAGGGAAGGCGAGAGGAAGCACGCATGCGAGTCGGAGTCCTCACCGGAGGCGGAGACTGTCCCGGGCTGAATGCCGTTATCCGTGCGGTCGTGCGGACCGGCGTAGCTGAGCACGGGACGGAGTTCATCGGGTTTCGGGACGGCTGGCGCGGCCCGCTTGAGGGCGACACGATGGTGCTCGATGTCAACACCGTCCGCGGCATCCTCCCGCGCGGAGGCACGATCCTCGGCTCGTCCAGGACTAATCCGATGGCCGAGTCCAACACCGTGGACGGCAAGACCGGGATCGAGCGCGTCAAGGAAAACCTCGACAGCCTTGGGGTCGACGCGCTGGTCGCGATCGGCGGCGAGGACACCCTTGGGGTGGCCAGCAGGCTGAACTACGCGGGCGGCAAGGTCGTCGGCGTGCCCAAGACGATCGACAACGACCTCGGCGCGACCGACTTCACCTTCGGCTTCGACACGGCCGTGAACATCGCCATGGAGGCCATCGACCGGCTGCACACCACAGCTGAGAGCCACCACCGGGCGCTCATCGTCGAGGTCATGGGCCGCAGTGCCGGCTGGATAGCGCTCCACGCCGGGATCGCCGGCGGCGCGAACGTCATCCTCATCCCGGAGCAGCCGTTCGACATCGACCAGGTCTGCGAGTACGTCGAGCACAGGTTCCAGACCCGGTACGCGCCCATCGTGGTGGTCTCCGAGGGCGCTCACCCCAAGACCCTCGACGGGGCCATCGCTGACGAGAAGCGCGACGCGTTCGGGCACGCCCGGCTCGGCGGCGTCGGCCAGATGCTGGCCGACGAGATTGAGCAGCGCACTGGCAAGGAGGCCCGCTGCACAGTACTCGGGCACATCCAGCGCGGTGGCACCCCGACCGCGTTCGACCGGGTCCTGGCGACCCGCTTCGGCGTCCACGCGATCCGCGCGGTAGCCGACGGTGCCTTCGGCACGATGGTCGCGCTGCGCGGCACCGACATCATCCGGGTGCCGCTGTCAGAGGCGACCACCAAGCTCAAGCTCGTCCCCCCGGATCGCTATGCCGAGGCCGAGGTCTTTTTCGGCTAGGTACGGGCAACAATCATCAGGCCCGGAACGGGCTCGCCTGCCCCAGTCACCCTCCAAAGTCCGCGGCGTGCTGCCTGGTTAGGAGCAACTCCGAGAGGAGGGCTGGTAGCCATTCGGCGGTGTCTCGAGCAGGAACCCGTGGCTAGTCCTGATCAGGTGAAGCGAGATCCGCCAGGCTGTGCAGGATGACTGCGTCGGGATGATCCGGGCCTGCTGGTAGCTGGTAAACGTGACCACCGCGTCGATCCGGCGAGGGCCGATCACGCCGATACTCCGCAGCGTCGCGGCCGAATCACTGGTGGTGCCGTAGTCCAGCCGGAACATGGCGGCTGAAAGCTTGCCAGGCGCCGCCGGGCTGAAGAGCTTCTCGAAAACGCGGTACGCGTGGCCGTCGATCGCGCCGAAGTACCGATTCACGACGCCGACGACGGCTGCCTCGTGCGGCGCCGTGACCACGTCCGGCTCGATGGTCACCAAGCCGTCGACCGTCGGTTGTGGCACGCTGGCCGACGACACGCTGGCGGACGGCAGGCTTGCGGACGCGGGAACGTTCGTGGTCTGGTGGCGGTCCAGGGAAGTGCGGTCGGCCGCGGCAGGGTGGCCGGCGAACACGACAGCGACGGTCGCGACGCCGAGCATCCCGGCTCCCGCCATCGCGACCCAGCGCCCGGTGCGCGTGCCGTCCGCCGGGCGCGCTGGCGGCGGGGACGGGCGACGGTGGCCGTGCGCCACTTGACCTTGGCGGCTGACGCCGGTAATGCCCTCGGCGCGGCGGCTCGCTGGCTTGGCAGGCCCCCAGGGAGGCGCTGACGTGCCGGGTCCCGCGAAAGGCGGCGCCGCTGGGCTGGCCGGTCCGGCGAAGCCCGGTCCCGCGAAGCCCGGTCCCGCGAAGCCCGGTCCCGCGAAGGCTTGTGCCGCTGTACTGCCCTGTCCCGCGAAGGCGAGCGCGGGCGGACGGGGTGACAGCCGCGGATTTGCCGGACGGCGGTCGAACGGCGGTAAGTCGCCGGCAGCCGACACCGCCTGGGCATAGCGGAATTGCCGGTCCCGGTCGGCGGCTGTTGGCGCGGGATGCTGGGCGCCTGATGCGCCCCTGAGCTGTGGCAACCGGAACTGGCTGGGGTCCGGCTCCCAGCGCCAGAACCGATCGGCGGCGTCGCAGACGTCGGCCGGGGCGGAGTCGTGCAGCTGCGATGACGCGCCGTGACTGCTATCCGGTGAGTCGAAGACGCGCGGCACCGCGCGTGCGTGAGCGCCTATAAGCGCGGCATCGCGGGTGCCGCCGCCGCATGCTAGGCAGAGCTCCGCGGCAGGTTCCGACACCTGACCGCACCTGCGGCAATGTGGCATGAGATCGCATCCTTATCCTGACGGCCACGGAGGGGTTGCTCACTATCAGTATCCGGTCAGATACTCTCGGATGCCACCGGGTTGAGAATTGTCGCTACTTCCGGGACTCCTGCGCCGCGTTCGGATCGGCGGCTGGCAGTGCCCAGCGCAGATGGCACACTGTTGTGATGTCTGTACTGCCCGTCGCCGCCGACGCCGATAGCGATGTGCCGGGCACGCTGCATGAGCCGTGCGTCCTGCTGAAGCTCGGCGAGATCGTGCTCAAAGGCCGCAACCGCCAGCAGTTCGAGCGCTTGCTGCATGACAACATCAGGCGGGCCGTACGGGATCTCGGCGTCGGGGTCCGGGTGTGGCAGCGCGAGGGCGTGATCGTGCTTCGCGTGGCCGGCGCGGAAGATGGCGGCCTGGAGGCCGAGACCGCGGTGGACATGGTTGCGGAGCGGATGCGGTACGTCATGGGCCTGGCCAGGGTGTGCCGTGCCATCCGCGTCGCAAAGGAGCCGGAGGCCGCGATCGCGGCCGCAGTCAAGCTGGCAGCCGGCTGTCCTGGCTCGTTCGCCGTGCGGGCGAGACGGCGAGACAAGCGCTTCCCGGTGACGTCGGCCGAACTAGCTGTGCAGATCGGACGGCGGATCCAGCAGGAGTATGGCTATCCGGTGAACTTGCGCACGCCGGATACCACGGTCTTCGTCGAGGTCGATCAGCGCGAGGTGTTCGTCTTCACCCAGGGCTGGGCTGGCCAGGGCGGGCTGCCGGTCGGCATGAGCGGGCGCGCACTGGTCCTGATGTCCGGCGGGATCGACTCCCCGGTCGCCGCGTACCGGATGATGCGGCGTGGCCTGCGCTGCAGTTACCTGCATTTCTCGGGCATGCCGCTGACCGGCCCGGAGTCGGTCTACAAGGCATACGGCCTGGCCCGGCAGCTGGACCGATACCAAACCGACTCTCGCCTGTTCGTGGTGGCCTTCGGTACCGCCCAGCGGCGCCTGGCCAGCTCCGGAGCGGGGAAACTCCAGATCGTCGCGCAGCGGCGGCTGATGCTGAAGACCGGAGCGGCGCTAGCCCGGCGCCTGCGTGCGGCGGCTCTGGTGACCGGGGACTCGCTGGGCCAGGTCGCCAGCCAGACGCTAACGAATCTCGCCGCTCTCGACGACGCGGTGGCGCTGCCGATCCTGCGTCCGCTGATCGGCCTGGACAAATATGAAATCATCGATGAGGCGCGCCGGATCTCGACGCTAGCCATCTCCGAGCTTCCTGATGAGGACTGCTGCTCGCTGCTCACGCCGCGCCAGGTGGAGACGAAAGCACGCATCGAGGATCTGCGCAGGATCGAGGCGCGCCTAGGCGCCGACGATCTCGCTGAGGAACTGGCTGCCGCGGCCCAGGAACACAACCCAGGTCGGATGTAATCCCGTTAGAGGTCGTCTGAGTCCCCGTCGGGCCTGGCCAGCGGGCCACTCCAGATCGCGGCATTGCCGCCGAGGCGCGTCAGGACTCCGCCGGTCGCCCACAGCGACTCGGCTCCGGGTGCCAGGGCGACGTCGCTGACACCGCTGCCGAGACCGGACTGGCCGACGATGCCGGCTCCCCAGCCCTGCGGCGACGCGTGCAGGATCAGGCCGGTGGTGGCTCCGCTCGCCGGCGTGGCGGTGACCAGCACATTGCAGCCCGGACCAGGTGCGAGCCGGCCAGCCCAGGCACGCAGGCCGCCGGCCAGCCTCGACCAGGCCACGCCGTTCCAGTGCGCCAGCACGAGGTGCGGGGTGCCATCCCGGCTGACCCGGTCGCCGACAACCCATACGTCGTCGTTGGACATCGCCAGGATGTCGCGCGGCAACACTCCGGCCAGTGCCCGGCCAGTCTCCATGGTCCGCCAGCGGCGGCCGTTGTACCGCAGGATCGAGTCACCGGTCGCGCTGGCGGAGATCGCCCAGATGTCACTGCCCGAGATGGCGCTGGCCCGGTAGATTGCGCGAGCGGGGCCCGGCACGAGCTGCCACGACGTGCCGTCGAAGTGCCAGGTGCCCATGACGCGCGATCCGAGCACGGTAGTGCCGAAGATCCACACGTCATCGGGGCTGATGGCGGCCAGCCCGGTGATCTCACCCTGCCGCCACTGGCCGGCGACGCTCCAGCGCTGCCCGTCCCAGCGCAGCACGTAGTGGCCGTACTGACTGGCAGCCCACACGTCGTTTCGAGCGGTTGCAGTCGCGTCGCTGATGAAGCCGGTCAGACCGGGCGGGAGGGCCGACGGCGTCAGGGTGCTGCCGTTCCATCGCGCCGCGACCGGGGTACTTGGGCCGCCCGGATTCGTGCCGCCGAACGCCCAGGCCCGCCGGGCGCCGGTCATCACGAGGACGGAGAAGCCGGATGCATTGGCGAGCCGACCGTAGTGGCGCGTGACTGCGACGCGAAGGACCGCCGTGCTGGCCTTCGCACGGTGGCTGACACTTGCGGCCGGCCGTCCGCCCGGTGCAGCCGGGCCTGTCGCGATGGGGACCACCCCGGCAGCGGCGGGGGATGCGCCCGCCCCCACGGGCAGCACAACGGCAAAGATCACTCCCGCCAGCGCAGTGGCGGGGCGGAACTTCACCATCGATGTCTCCGCGCGTGTCCAGCCAGCCGGTGGGCAGAAAGCCGCGTTGTTCGCGTGCACGCAACGTGCAGGTCAAGGCTTTCCCAAGATACCTGGAAGTGATCGTTACCGGGGGTCGGATCGCCGGACCTGTCCCGCCTTGTCAGCCGGGCAACGCGGGCTGGCAGGCACTGTGGCAAGCTGAGCCACCGAGGTGAGAGACGTGAAAATTGGCTTGCAGATTCCCGACTTTAATGGGGCCGGCGGGGCACGGCAGCTGGGCGGCCAGCTCGCCGCCGTGGCGCGAACCGCCGACGAGGCTGGCTTCGACAGCATCGGCGTAATGGATCACTTCTTCCAGATTTCCATGATCGGCCCGCCCGAGCAGGACATGCTCGAGGCGTACACAACGCTGGGCTTCCTGGCCGCGTGCACGTCCCGCGCGCGGCTGCTTACCCTCGTCACTGGCGTCGTCTACCGGCATCCCGGCGTCCTCGCCAAGATCGTGACGACCCTGGACGTGCTGTCCGGCGGCCGGGCGTGGCTCGGCATTGGCGCGGCTTGGAACGAGGAGGAGGCTCGCGGCCTGGGCATCCCGTTCCCGCCGCTGGGCGAGCGCTTCGAGCAGCTCGAGGAGACGTTGCGGATCTGCCTGCAGATGTGGCAGGACGACGAGTCGCCGTTTCGCGGCGAGCACTACCAGCTAGCGCGGCCGATCAATCATCCGCGGGCTGTCACCGCGCCGCATCCGCCGATCATGATCGGCGGATCGGGGGAGCGCAAGACCCTGCGGCTGGTGGCGCGCTACGCACAGGCCTGCAACCTGTTCCCCAGCCCGGAGCTCGGGCGCAAGCTGGGCGTGCTGCGCGCGCACTGCGAGGCCGAGGGCCGCGACTACGACGAGATCGAAAAGACGGTGATCTTCCGGTTCGACGTCGGCGAGCGCGGCGAGCGGGCGTCCGAGCTCGTGGATCAGCTGGCCGAACTGGCCGAGCTGGGCATCGACATGGCCATCGGCGGCGTCGCCGGCGTGTGGGGCCTGAAACCCCTGGAAGTCATGGGCAGCGACGTCATCCCGGCGGTCGCCGGCCTGTAGGCAAGCCACAAGCACAGCCGGGCGTCATTGCCGTCGGCTGTGCTCGCATGGCCAGGGCTCGCAGGGCCAGGGCTCGCAGGGCCAGGACTGTCAAACGATGGCGGCCGGCTGGATCGCCGGGGTGAGAACGCGGCCGAGCAGCTGCGGCAGCATGGCCACCATCTGGCCGAGATCTCGGATATCGTCGCCGGTCAGCGCCTGGTCGCCGTCGCACATAGCGGCTGCGGGCTGCGGATGTACGTCAATGATGAGGCCGTCGGCGCCCACGGCGATGGCGGCGCGGCTGAGTGGGAGTACCAGGTCACGCCGGCCGCCCGAGTGCGACGGATCCACGATCACCGGCAGGTGCGACAGCCGCTGGGCGACGGGCACGGCGCTGATGTCGAGCGTGTTCCTGGTGGCGGTCTCGAACGTTCTGATGCCGCGCTCGCACAAGACGATGTCGAGGTTGCCGCGCTGCGCGATGTACTCGGCAGCCATCAGCCACTCCTCGATGGTCGCGTTCATGCCGCGCTTGAGCAGTACTGGCTTGCTGGCTGAGCCAACGGCCTGAAGCAGCGTGAAGTTCTGCATGCTCCGGGTGCCCACCTGGAGCATGTCCGCGTAGGAAGAGACCAGGTCCACCGACGCCGGGTCGATGACCTCGGTGACGACCGGCAAGCCGGTCTCCGCCCGGACGTCGGCGAGGATACGCAGGCCGGCCTCGCCCAGACCCTGGAACGCGTACGGGGAGGTCCGGGGCTTGTAAGCACCGCCGCGCAGGAGCGAGGCGCCGGCTGCCTTGGCCATCAGGGCCGCGGCCAGGGTCTGCTCGGGTGTCTCCACCGTGCAAGGCCCGGCGATGACGGTCACGCTGCCGGGGCCGATAGGGACGCCGCCGACGGTAATGGTCGACCGGTGCGGATGATGCTCACGGCTTACCAGCTTGTACGGGACCGAGATGCGGACGACATCGCTGACGCCTGGGTAGCTGCGCAGGTTAAGCGCGCCGAACTGCTCGACGTCGCCGACCAGGCCGATGATCGTGCGCGATACGCCGCGGCTGACGAAGGCGTCGCCGCCGGCAGCGCCGACCAGGTCAACTATCTCGGCAATGTCTGTCTCGGTGGCCTCTGAGGCCATCACCACCACCATCGCGTCCTCCTTGTCCCCATCATGACGAAAGCCCCGGACCGATCTGGCCCGGGGCTCGAAGTAGGTGTCGCCTTGCGTCAGCGCAGAGTCTGGCGAGCGACCGTCCCAGGGCCGGGCCGGTAGCCAAAACCAAACCAATACTCGCTACGCATGCGGCTAGCCTAGCGCACCGCCATCGATGTGCGCTGCGCGGTGGGTGCGGCTCAGGCACTATCAGCCGGGTGGCAAGATAGCTGCACCTGCGGGGGGACAAGGGTCGACGTCGCGTCGGGGCGCGGCGGACATTCGGGAAGGGGCAGGTCAGCGGGATATGGCGCAGCCCGACGCTGGTGCGCGCGAACGCGGCGAACGCGGCGAACGCGGCCTGGACCTGCGGGCGACCGAACCAGGCGACGCCGGTTCCGCGGCGTCCGGCGTGCCAGCTGCTAATCCCCTCCACAGCCAGTCAGCGGCCGAGATCCCGGCTGGCCCCTATCCGGTCGCTGAGCCTGGCTGCGGCGGCCACAACGGCGGTCAGCAGACCGAGCTTCCGCCCGGCCAGTACGTCCCGCGGACCTTGCCGGTCCTGCACTACGGACCTATCCCGGCGTTCCGCAGGGAGACCTGGGACCTGCGGATCTTCGGGGCGACCGAGTCAGGCGCCGAGGCACGGCTGCGCTGGGATGACCTGGCGGCGATGCCGGTCAGCGAGGTCATCGCCGACTTTCACTGCGTGACCAAGTTCACTGTGCCCGCAGTCCGCTGGCACGGCATCCTGGCGGCTGAGTTGCTGCGCAGGTACCCGCCAGCCGCACCGGTGACACACGTGATGATCTGGGCAGACTTTGGCTACAGCGCCAACATCAGGATCTCGGACTTCGCCGCCGAGCAGACCGTGCTGGCAACTCACCGCGACGGGGACCGGCTGACGCCCGAGCACGGTTACCCGGTACGGCTGGTGGTACCGCACCTGTATGCGTGGAAGAGCGTGAAGTGGATTCGCGCGCTCGAGTACCTCACCAATGACCGCCGCGGATTCTGGGAGGAGCGGGGTTACCACAACACCGCCGATCCCTGGCGCGAGCAGCGCTACTCCTACCAGGAGCTGGACGGCGAGGGACCGCCACTCTGAGCGGGGCGCTAGAAGCCGATGTTCAAGCCGACCGTGATGGTGATGGTGGAGCCTTGCGGCTGCTGTCCCTGCGGCGAATAGGTTATGACGTGGTCGCCCGGCCCGAGCTGGCTCACCGACACGTTGAACCCGGCCGAGGCAAGCTCGGCCTCCGCCTGGTTGGCGTTCTGGCCGGTGACATCAGGGACCGTCACCTCCGGTGGGCCCTGCGACACCCACACTGTGACGACCTCGCCGGACGTGATCGGCGTGTCGGGAGCCGGTGACTGCCTGATGATGGTGTTGGCCGGCTGCGAGCTGTTCGTCACGGTGACCTGGTTGAGGCTGTAGCCGCCCTCGGCTGCCTCGCCCTGCGCGGTGGCGAATTGCTGGCCAACCAAGTTGGGCAGCGGCGGCCCGGCGCTGACGACGAGGCCGATGGGCTTGGTCTTTGGCCAGTGGGTGTAGGCGACCGGGTTCGTGGCGACCACGACGCCCTGCGGGATGCTGGCCGAGGGCTGGTAAGTGGGCTGGGCCGGCGTCAGGCCGGCGGCCTTGAGCGCCTGGTCCGCCTGAGCGAGCGGCTGGCCGGTGACAGAAGGCACGCTGATGAGGACAGGCCCGAGCGACGAGATGAGAGTTATCTTGCCGCCATGGGTGGTGCGCGTCCCGGCAGTGGGGTCGGTCCCGATGACCTCGCCGGCGGGCACGGTATTGCTGTACCGGGCGGTGCCCGACACAACCAGGCCAGCGCCAGACAGATCGGCCCGCGCGTTGCTCGTGGACATCCCCGCGACGACCGGCACGGTGAAGTACCGACCGTCGGTCACCCACCAGGCGATCCCGGCGAGGAGGAGGACAGCGACGATGATGAGGATCCGGCGGCTGAACAGCCAGCGCTGGAGGAACGGATCGCGGTAACCGCGAGACCTTCGCGAAGTCGCCGCGTAGCCGCTGCCGTCGCCGTAGGCGTTATCCAGGCCGGTCGGCACGATCATGGTGTGATTGGCGCCCGGTGAGCCACCCGTCGCCGTGTAGGGCCCTGGCGGCGTGTCGTATGGCCCCTGCTGCGCGGCGTACGCTGCGGTGGCGTGCTGTCCCTGGCCGGCGAGGTGCCCGACCGGCGCGGTCGCCGCCGGGCCTGCGTCCGGTCTGCGGCCGTGAGCACCGCTGGCGGTGGCCAGGTCCGCGGCCAGTGGAGCCGGGCTGCCCGCCGCCAGGTGACCGCCGTCGCTAGCTTTCGGATCGGCAGAGCGCGTCGCTGGCGGCAGCGGCATGCCGCGGCGAACCTCAGTGATCGCCTTCAGGTAGTGGCGGGCGTCCGGCGGCCGGAGCTCAGGATCCCGGCTCGTGCCGAGCGCGACGAGCGCGTCGAGGGCGGCCGGCAGCTCTGGATTAACGCTAGATGGCGGCGGCACCACCGCGTTGACGTGCTTGTAGGCGACAGCCAGCGGGGATTCGCCGGTATGCGGCTGCACTCCGGTCAGCATCTCGAACAGCATCACACCGCAGGCGTAGACGTCGGTGCGCTCGTCCGATGAGCTGCTGGTCACCTGCTCCGGTGCGAGGTAGGCGGCGGTCCCGATCAGCAGGCCGGTCTTGGTGTGCCTGATCCCGGCGGCGGCTCTGGCGAGGCCGAAGTCGGCGACCTTGACCGAGGTCCCCGTGCCCAGCAGGACGTTCTCCGGCTTGACGTCCCGGTGGATGATGCCGGCGTCGTGCGCGGCCGCCAGGCCGAAAAGCACCCGCTCGATGATGTCCAGGGCCTCGCGCGGGCTCAGGTGCCCGCGGGCCACGAGCAGCTCGCGCAGAGTCGGACCGGGTATGTACTCCATGGCGATGTAGTGCAGGTCGCCGGTAGAGCCCTGGTCGAAGACAGCCACTACGTTGGGGCTGGACAGCCTGGCCGCGGAGCGGGCCTCGCTGATGAAGCGGGCGACGAACTCCTGATCCCTGGCAAGCTCAGGATGGGCGATCTTGAGCGCGACAGCACGCTCCAGCCGCACGTCTCGAGCGTGATACACCGTGGCCATGCCGCCACGGGCAATCTGCGACTCGACGAGGTAACGGCCGTCAAGCAACTGCCCGATCGGCGCCGACAACGTCGTATCCATCAGCAGGATTGTAGGGGCCAGATAAGGTTCCGCGCCCAGTAACGATGTCACCCGGCCGGCGGCGACGAGGCGAGCGCGAGCCTGCGCCGCGGGACCCGACCGGCCAGGTAGGCGAGCCGCCCCGCGCCGACGGCGAGGCGCATGGCCTCCGCCATCAGCTCAGGATTCCGCGCCCTCGTTACTGATGTCGCCAGCAGCACCGCGCTGCAGCCTAGTTCCATCGCGATGGCGGCATCGCTGGCGGTGCCGATGCCGGCGTCCAGGATCACCGGGACGGCCGCCGAGTCGACGATCAGCTCGATGTTGTGCGGATTCCGGATGCCAAGACCGGAGCCGATCGGGGATCCGAGGGGCATCACCGCGGCGCAGCCCGCCTGCTCGAGCCGCCGGGCCAGCACCGGGTCGTCATTGGTGTACGGCAGAACAGTGAAGCCGTCCGCCACGAGCTGCTCGGTCGCCGCCATCAGCTCGAACGGATCAGGCAGCAGCGTCCGCTCGTCGGCGATGACCTCGAGCTTGACCCAGGCCGTCCCCAGCGCTTCACGAGCCAGCCGGGCGACGCGGACTGCCTCGACGGCAGTGAAACAGCCGGCGGTATTGGGCAGCACCCTGATGCCGCGGTCGGTCAGCAGCCCGAGCACGGAGCCGGCCGCGGCCGGCTCCACCCGGCGCATCGCGACCGTCGTCAGCTCGGTGCCCGAGGCCGCCAGCGCCCGGTCGAGCACGTCCAGGCTCGGGGCACCTCCGGTACCCATGATGAGCCGGGAGCTAAAAGCCTCGCCGGCGATCAGCAGCGGATCATCCACCGTCAGCCTCCCTGCACAGCGGTCAGCACCTCGACTTGGTCTCCATCGGACAGCGGCGTCATCGGCCACGCGGCCCGCCGGACGACGTCGCCGTTCACGGCGGCTGCCACGCCCGTCTCGGCGTCAGTCAGCAACGCGACCGCCTGCGCAAGGGACAAGGTGGCGGCAGCCTGGTGCGGCTTGCCGTTGATGACTACCTCCATGCCGTCGCCGCCGCAGGCAGGTCGGACTCCGCTCGCCGCGTACTGGCTGGATCAGCCGCCGGGTGGCCTGAGCTGGCCGCCTGACCACCGCGAGCGGGGAAGCGGCCCACGGCGAACGGCCGCCAGCTCGGATCCGGCGTCCCCGTCCGAAGGAAGGCAGCCACCGTGTCGGCGGTAACGGGCGCCATCAGGACACCAGCCCGGAAATGCCCAGTCGCAAGCACAAGGCCAGGCAGCTCACTGGGGCCCAGCACCGGGGCGTTGTCCGGCGTGCCAGGTCGCAGTCCGGCCACGATGTCTGCGACCTCGAGCTCGGTAATGCCGGGCACCAGCGTCCGGGCGTCGCGCAGCAGCTCCCAGACGCCGCCCGCCGTCACGGTCATATCCGGGCCCAGCTCCTCCTGCGTCGCGCCCACGACAAGCTCGCCGCTGTCACGAGGCACCAGGTACACGCTCGAGCCGCGGACGATGCCGCGAACCGTGCGCTGGAGCAGCCCGGCGGGCAGTCCTGCAGCATCTGTGGTGGCCGTCGTGCGCAATCGGATGATCTGTCCCTTGACCGGCCGCACCGGCGGCGCGCCGCCAGCGGGCAGCCCGGCGATGCCACCCGACTGCCAGCCAGCAGCCAGCACGATCCACGGCGCCTGCACTATCGAGTCGTCGGCCAGGCGGACGCCGTCAGCCCGGCCGGCGGCGCAGCGGATCTCGGTGACGCGCTGGCGGATGATCCGCGCGCCCGCGCCTTCGGCCGCCTGCTGGAGGGCCACCGCGAGCAGCCGGGGATCGACGGAGCCGTCGCCCGGAGCGAGCAGCCCGCCGCGCACCGCCGGATCGAGCATGGGCTCGGCAGCCCGGCACTCTCGGGCGGTCAGCTGCTGCAGGTGCACTCCGAACGTCTCCTGGAGCACCCTGGTCTCGGCTAGTGCGGCGAGGTCATCGCTGTCGTAGGCGACCTGAAGCGTGCCCGCCTGCCGGAAGCCCGTCGGCAGCCCGGTCACGGCCTGGAGCTCGGCGACGAAGTCCGGGTACCGGCGCAGTGAGTCCTGGCCGAGGCCGAAGATCTCCCGCTCGGCGTAGGCGGCCTCGGCGATCGGGGTCAGCATGCCCGCGGCCGCGTGCGTGGCGCCAAGACCTGGCTGCGGATCGGCAAGCACGACCCGCTGACCCTGCTGTGCTGCACGCCAGGCGATGCTGAGGCCGATCACGCCAGCGCCCACGACGACGACGTCGGCAGTCCCGCTCTGAGCGCTCACGTCCGCTCCCTTCGCCGGCATGACCCGGATCAGGTTCCTGCGGTCGGCGGCTTCCAGCCGCCCTCTCAGTCCGGTCAGCACCGGACTCCCGCGCGATATCCGCTAGCTTAGCCGCCGTCGGCGCCGGCGCCAGCGCGACCACGATCGACCGCATGCTGTGATGACTGCGGGTGGCACCAGCGATTGCGGCGGACGAGAGCGAGGGCGGGATGGCCGAGCCGGCCAGGGTGGTCGTAGTGGGCGCGGGCCTGGCCGGGCTGCGAGTCGTGGAGGAACTGCGCGCTCGCGGATTCGGCGGCGCGGTGACTCTCATCGGCGCGGAGACCCGCCCGCCGTATGACCGGCCGCCCCTGTCGAAGAAAGTCATGACCGGGGAGCTTGACGACTCCAGCCTCCGCGCCGAGCTGCAGTCGCTGTCTGTCGACGTTCGGCTGGGCGAGGCCGCCACCGCGCTCGCCGGCCACGTCCTGCGCACGGACGCGGCTGAGCATGAGTGGGACGCGCTGGTCGTGACGACCGGCGCGTGCCCGGTACGCCTGCCAGGGGCCGGGCCCCAGCGGGTGCTCCGGACCGTCGACGACGCGCATGCGCTGCGCTCAGTGCTGACGCCCGGCACCTCGCTGGCCATTGTCGGGGCCGGCTGGATCGGCGCGGAACTGGCGACGGCCGCGGCCACCAGGGGCTGCGAGGTCACGGTCCTGGAAGCGGCGGCCACGCCGCTGGCCGCGGCCATCGGCACCGAGGTCGGCGGGATGACGATTCCCTGGTACGCCGAGGCTGGCGTGGAACTCCGGCTGGCCGAGACCGTGTCGTCTATTGAGGCAGGCGGCATCGCCCTCGGCGACGGCGGCTGGCTCGCCGCTGACGTGATCGTCACGGCCGTCGGCGTGCGGCCCGCGGTGTCCTGGCTCAGTGGCTCGGATGTGCGGCTGGACAACGGAGTCGCGGTGGACGGGCAGCTGCGGACGACTGTTGCCGGGGTATTCGCGGCCGGTGACTGCGCTTCCTTCTGGTCGGCGCGGTACGGGCGGCAGCTTCGGTTCGAGCACTGGGATGTGGCCTTGCACGCGCCTGAGGTCGTGGCCGCGAATGTGCTGGGCGGGAGTGCGGACTACGACCCCGTTCCGTATTTCTGGTCTGAACAGTTTGGCCGGATGGTGCAGTATGTGGGCTGGCACGGCGGAGCGGACCGGATCGTCTGGCGCGGACGGCCGGCCGAGGCTAAGTGGGCAGTGTGCTGGCTGGCGGAGGACCGGCTGGTGGCGGCGCTGACCGTCGGGTTGCCGCGCGATCTCATCCAGGCCCGCCGGCTGATCGAGGCTGGTGGTCTTGTCGATCCGGGCAAGCTGGCCGATCCTGGGATTGCGATTCGCGACTGCGGGATCGCTGGCTGACACGCCGGACTTGGTTGGGATGGGGTAGGTTTCGGCGGCGGCCCGATGTGGGAAGCTCCTCACGTGGCACAGATCGACCCCCCGACCGACGCCATCGTCGGTGACTGGCTGAATCTGCCCGATGTCGCTGGCCGGCTTGGCCTGCCAGTGAGCCGGGTCAAGCAGATGCTCCGCGATCGCAAGCTGCTCGCGGTGCAGCGTCCAAGCGGTGAGTTCGCCGTCCCCGCCGGGTTCCTTGACGGCGACCAGGTCATCCATGGCCTTGGCGGCACGCTGACCCTGCTCTTCGACTGCGGGTTCACCGAGGCCGAGGCGCTGAGCTGGCTGTTCACCGCTGACGAGTCATTGCCCGGCACGCCGGTGCAGGCGCTGACCGAGCACCGGCGCACCGAGGTGAACAGGCGGGCGCAGGCACTAGCCTTCTGAGGTGCCTGAACTCGATCACCTGCGTGACCGCCTAGCTGCCGCGCGCCTGTACCTGTGCACTGATGCCAGGGAGCGCCAGGGCGACCTGCCGCGCTTCCTCGACAGGGTGCTCGCCAACGGCGTGGACATCGTCCAGTTGCGGCAAAAGGGGCTGGAAGCCGGGCAGGAGCTTCGGTACCTGGAGGTGTTCCGGCGGGCGTGTGCCGCGCACGGGGCGCTCCTGGCCGTCAACGACCGGGCTGACGTCGCTTATGCGTCCGGCGCTGACGTGCTGCACCTCGGCCAGGACGACCTCCCGGCCACACTCGCGCGGCAAATTCTGGGACCGGGGCCGATCATCGGGCTGTCGTCGCACGCCGCGGCCGAGACAGCCGCTGCCGCCCGCGAGCCCGCGGCCGACTACTACTGCACCGGGCCGGTCTGGCCCACCCCGACCAAGCCTGGCAGGCCGGCGCCTGGCCTGGACCTCGTGCGCTACGCCGCCAGGCTCGGCACCAGCCGGCCCTGGTTTGCCATCGGCGGCATCGACGAGGCCAACCTCGATCAGGTCCTGGCGGCCGGCGCGCGGCGCATCGTCGTCGTCCGGGTCCTCACCGACGCCGACGACCCCGGCGCCGCCGCAGCCCGGCTGGCGGCACGCCTCCGCTAAGGTCCGCGCCCACGCTTCCCCTGAGGTTCGCCGGCCGCCGCTGAGGTTCGCCGCCGCCGCTGAGGCCGGCGGGGCCGGGCGCGGTCGGTAACACTCTTAGGAAATCGTACTAACCGCACACTACGGGCAGTTATGGCGCGCCTCGGAGGCCGGCTCGGGTGGCCGCAGCAGACATTTCCCGCCGGACGTGCAGCTGAGCGCCCGCCTTGCCCGGTTTTGCGCGCATGGCATGCGGGAAACGTGTGCCAGTCGGCGCACAGCCCGGCAATTCGGGCGCGCGAAGCGAGCACTCGGCGGTCAGTCGTCCCGGTCGGTGGCCATCACGGCAAGTTCGGCCAGCGCGGTGCGGGCCTCCTCGGTGATCGGGGCTCCGTCCAGCGCCGACACGGCCTCCTTCACGCTGGCAGCGATGAGGGCCTCGCACTCGGCGACGGCGCCGGTCTCGGTCAGCACCGCCTGAACCTTCGCCGCGCCCACGTCGGTCAGGCCGCGATCGCCGAGGTGGCGGTCCAGGATGCGCGCCTGGCTGGCGCTGGCCCGGTCCCGCGCCAGGGCGAGCAGAACCGTCCGCTTGCCCTCCGAGATATCGCCGCTGACCGGCTTGCCGGTCCTGGCCGGGTCGCCGAAAACGCCGAGTATGTCGTCGCGGAGCTGGAAGGCGATGCCGAGTGGGATGCCGTACTCGGTGCACATTCCCTGGAGGGCGGCGGCCGTGCTGGCCGATTGCGGGCCGGCTGCCATCGCGGCGCCGAGCTGAAGCGGGCGCTCGATCGTGTACTTGGCCGTCTTGTACGTCACGACCCGCAGCGCGGCCCGGACTGACGTGCTGTGACTGACCTGGCTCAGCAAGTCCAGATACTGTCCGGCGGCGACTTCGGTACGCATAGCGTTCAGCGCCGGCT
Source organism: Streptosporangiaceae bacterium (assembly GCA_035484155.1). Taxonomy (GTDB): domain Bacteria; phylum Actinomycetota; class Actinomycetes; order Streptosporangiales; family Streptosporangiaceae; genus JAJYUU01. Next base: position 5,589 of record DATHPF010000319.1, on the reverse strand, counting down.
GACCGCCGCTGAGAACGTCGGCCGCGAAGCCGCTGGCGTGGTAGAGCTCGTCGGTCCAGGCCAGCAGCATGTCCCCGATGAGGATGGCCGCCCCCAGGCCGAACTGCTCGGCCGATCCGGGCTCGGCCGACGGTCCACCTGACCGCGTCGGACCGAGCTGCCCGGTGGCGAAGCGGCTCGCGAACTGCCGGTGCACAGCAGGCCTGCCCCGCCTGGTGTCGCTAGCGTCCATGACGTCGTCGTGCACGAGGGCGCTGGCCTGTAGCAGTTCCAGGGCGGCCGCTGCGGTGTAGATCTCCGGGCAATCCTGGCCGCCGCCTGCCCGCCAGCCCCAGTAGCAGAACGCTGGGCGCAGGCGCTTGCCACCTGCCAGCAGGCCTTCCATCGCGTCGAGGCAAGGCAGCAGGTCATCGCCGATGGCCGTCAGGTCCGCACGCTGGCGGCCCAGGAACAACTCGAGCGCGCGAGCGACCTCGGTGCGGATATGCCCGAGGTTGGCCTGCCCGTTCGTGGCCGCTGCGCTTGCCATGCTTGTCGAGAGTAGACCCCGCTGGCCAGTGCTGACGGCAGCCGTGGCAGGTCATGGGGGAGCAGCGGCGGCCCCGTTCCGATCGGAACGGGTAGCCTACGGAGCATGCCAGTCGGTGCCGCTCCAGCGATCCGGGACCTGCTTGCCGCCGGGCGGCAGTCGTTCTCGTTCGAATTCATGCCGCCGAAGACCGAGGCGGAGGAGGAGCGGCTCTGGCTGTCGATCCGCCAGCTAGAGCCGTTGCGGCCGACGTTCGTCTCGGTGACATACGGCGCTGGCGGCTCGACCAGGGACAGAACGGTCCGCGTCACCGGCCGCATCGCGGCGGAGACGACGCTGACGCCCCTTGGCCACCTGACGGCGGTGAACCACTCGGTCGCGGAGCTGCGGCACGTCATCGGCTCCTATGCCGACGTCGGCGTCCGCAACGTGCTGGCACTGCGCGGTGACCCGCCGGGCGATCCTGGCGGGGAGTGGGTAGCGCATCCGGACGGCCTCGAGCACGCCGACGATCTGGTCCGGCTGGTGCGGGCGTCGGGTGACTTCTGCGTCGGCGTTGCCGCCTTCCCCGAAGGCCACATCAGGTCAAAGACCTTGGAATCCGACGTCGACTTCCTGGTCGGCAAGGTGCGCGCAGGCGCCGACTTCGCCATCACTCAGATGTTCTTCTACCCCGACGACTATCTCCGGCTGCGGGATGCCGTGGCGGCCCGGGGCTGCGACGTTCCCATCATCCCCGGCATCATGCCGATCATCAGCGTGCCGGGGATCGAGCGCTCCGTGCTGTTGTCCGGGTGCAAGTTCCCGCCGGAGCTGGCGGAGGAACTGCACGCCCACGCCGACGACAAGTCCGCCGTGCGCAAGATTGGCGTCGAGTTCGCCGCGGCGATGTGCGACCGGCTGCTCTCCGAAGGGGTGCCGGGCCTGCATTTCTACACTCTGAACGGCTCACGGGCGACGCGCGAGATCTACCAGGTGCTGGGCCTCGGCCAGGCCGCTGCTTCCTAGTCGGCAGCCCTAGCCTGAGTAGTTTCCATGCGTGCTGGTGCGTGCGCTTGGTACCAGCGGGAGGTCAGCGCCCATCACCGCGTAGGCCGGCCCGCCGCCGGGGAACAGGAATCCGGTCAGCAGGTCGGTGAAGCCGAGGCTGCGGTACAGGTGCCTGGCTGGGGTCTGATCGTCTCTGGTCGAGAGCAGCGCCGTCCGCTCGGCGCGCCCTGCCGTCAGCGTCATGACCATCCGCCGCCCGATCCCGCGCGCCTGGTAATGCGGGTGGACGTGTACCTCGGCGATCTCCAGCACGTCCGCCAGCCATGTGGCGGCGGCGGCCGCGCCGCCCTGCATGGTGATGCCGGAACGCACCACGTCGTGCCACCACTGGCCTGGCTGGCCGTGGAAGCCATACGTGAATGCCACAATGCGAGACGGTTCGCCCGTGTATACGGCAATAGCGCGGAAGCCGGGATTGCCAGTGTGCCGCTCCATAATGGCCTGGCGAGACGGCAATTCGTCATCTCGAGCGCCCATCGCGGCGGCGTAAATGCCCAGGAACTGCCCGACGCCGGCGACGAAATCGGTCCGCGACAACTCGGCGATGGCCGTGGCGTCTTGCACTAGAACAGCCTAGCCCGGTTGCGGCACCGTGCGTCCGGCACCGTGCGTCCGGCACGATGCGGCCCGCGCCGGACGACCGGCCCCGTGCGTCGCCTAGCTGCGGAAAGGCGCCTACGTCGGGCTACAACGGCTGGCCGGCCATTTTGTCAGACCCACCCGGTAACTTCGAACGCAGATGCAAGAGGTAGACACGCGGACGAATATATGTTCGAATTACGTTGTGCGAATGAGCGCCGGGCCCCCTCGGCTGCTCGCATCGGCCGGGTGAGGCGTGGGGAAGCGCCCCGCCCGGCCGGGCACAGCGGAGGAGGAGCTTCGATGAGCCCGATTGTTCAGGTGAGGCCGGGAGGGCACCGGCAGCACGCGCGGATCGCTTCGTCGGCGCTGGCGCTGATGGAGTCCGCGCGGCACGGACTTGCCGCTGCTGAGGACGAAGTCACGCCTGGCGCCCGGTACGTCGGTGCGCATCTGGCTGCGCTGCGAGCGGCGGCGGCCGTCGTAGCGGCCCGAGCCGAGCCGCCGGGGGGTCGTCGCCGGCGGCCGCAGAGCGTGTGGGAGCTGCTGCCCAAGGTCGAGCCGGCGCTGCGGGAGTGGGCGGCGTTCTTCGCGGCGGGGGCGGCCAAGCGTGCAGCTGCGGAGGCAGGCCTGCCGCGCGCTGTCAGCGCGCGCGAGGCTGACGAGCTACTGCGGGACGCGGCGGCGTTCGTTTCCCTGGCTGAGGGCGCGCTGGGCATTCCCGGCCATCAGGAGTTGCTGCCGCTGCCGACGGCCGGCTAGTAGCCGCCAACCCACGCAGGGTTAGCTGAAAGCAAAAGACCGGGCAGGCCGCCTGACGGCCTGCCCGGTCTTGATGTTCAGGTCTAGATGTCCCCGGACTTGGTGTCCCGGACTTGGTGTCCCGGACTTGGTGTCGCCGGCGTTGGTGTCGCCGGCGTTGGTGTCGCCGGTGTTGGTGTCCCCGGTGTTGGTGCCTTAGTGGCGAGCTGCTCAGAAGGTGTCGATCGCCCCGCGGGCGTCCGAGTCCAGGATCCCCCAGCTGATGAGCTCCTCGGTGAGGTCAGCCGGCGTCTTGTCATAGATCACGGCCAGGGAGCGGAGGTCCTCCTGGCGGATCGAGAGCACGCGGCCGTTGTAGTCGCCGCGCTGGCTCTGAATCGTCGCAACGTAGCGGGACAGCGGGCCAGCCTTGTCCTTAGGCAGCGTCGCCATCCGCTCCAGGTCGATGACCAGTTTCGGCGCGGGGCTGATCAGGGTCGGCATGACATCGCCGGGCAGCAGCTCCGAGACGGGAACGCCATAGAACTCAGCAAGCTCGGCAAGCTTCTGGACAGTGACGGACCTGTCGCCTCGCTCGTAGGAGCCAACCACGACGGCCTTCCACCGGCCGCGGGACTTCTCCTCGACACCATGCAGCGAGAGCCCCTGCTGGGTGCGGATGGCGCGCAGTCGCGCACCGAGGGTCTTGGCGTAATCAGATGCCATCGTCACGGCCCCCTGGCCTGTCGTAGCTAAAAGTAACGGTTACGGACAGTGACGGTAGGCCCCGTAGCGCGCAGGGTCAAGCCGATTGCCAAAAACCGGGTGAACTTACGCGCCTCGTGTCATCCCAGGTCGGCGCCACTGCTTTCGGTCGCGTCCATGGCTATCGTGCCAGAAACCCCGTAGCAGCCGGCGATTCCGACGCGCGGCGCTTCTCGTCGTCCAGCGGGTCGCGCGCCCGCTATCACCGATTAATCCTGTTATCTTGTGACTCATATCACTGATGGCAGCGTGTCGTTTCTGGTTAACAGAGCGTGAAATCCCGGGGTCTGCGGACGCAGCAGAGAGGGCGACGGCCCGGCGGTCGGGTGCGCGGCTGCGGGAGCGCGGCTGCGGGAGCGCGGCTGGGCGGGATTCGGGGGCGCGGCTGCGCGGTGCGCCTGATCGCTGCTGGTACGGTTGTGCGGACAGACGTCCTTTAAGCCCCGTCCTGTGAGGCGGGAAAGGGGGTCCTTTTGACGCACGCGCTGCATTCTGGCGACGCTGGCGCTTCCGGCACCGGCGCTTCTGGCACCGGTCAGCGCCCGGTGAGCCAGGACCACTCGGTGGTCCAGGATCGCTCGGTGGTACTGCCGCCAGGCAAGGTAGTTCTCGGCGCTGATGAGATCGGCCGCGCGCTGACCAGGGTCGCGCACGAGATCCTCGAGCGCACCAACGGTGCTCACGATGTGGTGATGCTCGGCATTCCCACCAGGGGAGTGCCGCTCGCCCGTCGGCTGGCCGCCAGGGTCGCCGAGGTCGAGGGACGCACCGCCGTGGCCGGTTCCCTTGACATCACCATGTACCGCGATGACCTGCGGCTACGCCCGGCCAGGACGCTTGGCCACACCCACGTCCCCGCCTCCGGGATCGACGACAAGATCGTGATCCTCGTCGACGACGTGCTCTATTCGGGCCGGACCGTGCGAGCCGCCCTCGACGCCCTTGGCGACCTCGGCAGGCCCCGCGCAGTCCAGCTCGCCGTCCTGGTGGACCGCGGGCACCGCGAGCTGCCCATCCGGGCCGACTACGTGGGCAAGAACCTGCCGACGTCGCAGCGGGAGGTCGTGCACGTGTTGCTGACCGAGACCGACGGCGAGGACGCGGTCGTCCTCGGCCAGGAGGGCGGGCGATGAACCGGCATCTGATCTCCGCGGCCGACCTCAGCCGCGATGACGCGCTGCTGATCCTCGACACGGCCGACGAGCTGTCCCAGGTCGCCGACCGGCCGATCAGGAAGCTGCCGACCTTGCGCGGGCGCACCGTGGTCAACCTGTTCTACGAGGACTCGACCCGGACCAGGATCTCGTTCGAGGCAGCCGCTAAGCGGCTGTCCGCCGATGTGATCAACTTCTCGGCCAAGGGCTCGAGCGTCGCCAAGGGCGAGAGCCTCAAGGACACAGCGCTGACGCTGGAGGCGATGGGCGCGGACGCGGTCGTGATCCGGCACCCGGCCTCGGGTGCCCCACACCGGCTGGCGCGGTGGGTCCGCGGCAGCGTCGTGAACGCCGGCGACGGGACGCACGAGCACCCCACTCAGGCGCTTCTGGACGCCTTCACTATGCGCCGGCGGCTTGGCCGGCTCGATGGCCTGCGGGTCGCCATCGTTGGCGACATCCTGCACAGCCGGGTGGCCAGATCCAACGTGCTGCTGCTACGCACGCTCGGGGCCGACGTCACGCTGGTCGCGCCGCCCACGCTGCTGCCGGTCGCCGTCTCGAGCTGGCCCTGCGAGGTCAGCTACGACTTCTCGGCGGTGCTGCCCAAGGCCGATGTGGTCATGATGCTCCGCGTCCAGGCGGAGCGGATGAACGCCGCCTACTTCCCGACAGTGCGCGAGTACAGCCGCCGGTACGGCCTGGACGCCGGCCGATTGGCGCTGCTGCCAGACCACGCCATCGTCATGCACCCCGGTCCGATGAACCGCG
>DATHPF010000318.1:0-5526 GCA_035484155.1 Streptosporangiaceae bacterium | reverse complement strand
CTGACCGGCGACACGTGGCCTTTCCATGGCTCGCCCGTCGTCACCGCTGATCAGGCCCGGCAGTGGATCGCGGCCGGCCGCTACTACAGCGATGACAACCGGGCCTTCTGGATCACCGCCGACGGTGAGCACGCGGGCCTGGTCCGGCTGATGGATCTGGGGGACGGCACACCCTTGTTCGACCTGAGGCTTCGGGCCCAGTACCGCAGCCAGGGTATCGGCGGGCAGGCGCTCCGCTGGCTCACCGCATACCTGTTCACCGAGCTCCCGGCGATCCGGCGGATTGAAGGCCATACGCGCCAGGACAACCGCGCCATGCGCCATGCCTTTCAGAGCGCTGGTTACGTCAAGGAGGCCCATCACCGGGAAGCATGGCCGGCGGATGGCGGCGAGGTCTACGACGCGGTCAGCTATGCGATCTTGAGGCGAGACTGGCTTGCCGGAACGACCACGCCGACGGACTGGCATGACGAGGCCATGCTGGCCTAGCGATCATCGTGACATCGGCACGGCTCAGCCGCCGTTCCGCTCCTCGAGGTCAAGCGCTGAAATGCTCGTAAACCTCTGTTTGCGTCCGCACGTCATCTACGCAAGGCAATGCTGGCGTGCTGTGACCTAGCCACCGCTCGCGGCTGCGTGGCCATAGGACAGATAGCGTCACGGGGGGTCAGTGCATCAACCAGGTCACCCGGTCGCTCCACTCCGTCACGGCTACCCTCGGTTAGCGGCCTCGTGGACCGCGGGAACGGCGGCGGCAGCAAAGTCGCCCCCGAACTTGACAGGCGCGGCGGGCGCGCCCGCGACCAGCGTTGAGCCGCCCGCAAGAGCGATCGCGGCGACCATGATGCGGAGCCGGCGCGCGCCAACTGGCACCGGCTCACGCTTTCGAAGTCTGGCTTTCCTGAACACAATGCTTCTCCCGTCCCCAAGGGTTCCCGGATGGCATTGTCGAGGCCGACGCGCGCCAGCACATCGGGCATTTGCCCGGGGTGTTAAGGCAAGCGAGTCCGCTGGCTCCGTGCGGAAATGTGTTCAGAGATCCTTCACGGCAGGCTCCGCACCTGCCAGGGCCACGCAAGAAAGGGCGGTCAGGCAAGCGCGACGGTCAGCCGATGCGTCCGTCCGCCCAGATCTGCGCGGTGCTGGTGTTGTCAATGTACTGACCTGAGCCCCACATCGACCCGGAGCCGGGGATGAGCGCAAGGCTGTCCACGTACTGTCCGGCTGCCAGCGCGATCTTGCTGTACCGGCCCGCCGCGGTCCGGTGCACCAGGACCGTATCGCCGCTCGGCTGCAGCTGGACGGTGTACCACACCCCGCCGTGCCCGTCGGGGCTGATGGCCCTGGCGATCGCGCGACCCGAAACATCTGTGCGCAGACCGGACCACGTCCGGCCGTTGTAGTGAAGGAGGGCCGCCGGGCCGGTCTGCGAGTTAACGTTCTCCCCTACCGCCCAGACGCTCGTCCGGGAGACCGCGTAGATGCTGGCAGGGATGTCCCCCGCCGGTATCCGCACGGGCGTCCAGCGGTGCCCGGCGTAGCGGAAGACGGCGCTGTAGCTGAGGGCGTTGTCCTGTCCGGTAGCCCAGATGTCAGATGCAGATAGCGCGCTGCCCTGGACCAGGTCGAGGCCAGCACCCGCGCGATCGTGCGTCCAGGTCTTGCCGTTGTAGTGCCACGTGCCCTGACCGACGAGCCCGGTATACAGGTCCACTCCGCCCAGCACCCAGACGTTCGTGCTACTGACAGCAACCACGCCGGTCAGCTGGGCTGCTGTCAGCCCAGAGCCTGCCCGCGGCTCAGGCCAGCGCCTGACCACGCTCCAGTGCCGGCCGTTCCAGTGCAGCAGGTCGGCCGGCACCCCCGTCACGGCCCAGATGTCGGAGGGCGACACCGCGCTCGCAGCGACAATGCCGCCACCCACGTCCGGCATCGCGACCCGGCTCCAGCGGCGGCCGTTCCAGCGCACCGCCACCGGGTGACCGGGACTGTTCGTCGGGTACGTTCCGCCGAGCGCCCATGCGTCACTGCGTCCCGGCGCGAGGACCACGGCGTAATCGAGCTGGTCAGGCGGCGCCAGGTACTCGTGATACACCACGCGCCAGCCTGGGCTGGCGGCTGCATCGGCCGGCAGTGCTGCCGCCGCCGCTAGCCCGGCCCCACTCGCCAGCGCAGTCAGAGATAGCACGACCCGCCGAAATCCCTGCATGCCTCTTCCCCTCCATCCACTCGCCATCAGGCTGACCACCGCCCACTGCCCGAGCGAGGTGATTTCACCCAAACTCATGAGCTAGCTCATTAAGGAAGTGCTTGGGCTCGATCTGGAATCCGGCAGGACACCGGGCCTCAGCCGGGGCAACAGCAGGGACAACCGGCATTAGCCGACGGCGCAGTAAGCGCCGCTCGGCAGTTGCTCCCTCGTACGGGCAGCCCAGGCCGGTCCACAGCCGCGCGGCCTGCTCCCATTCGCCTGCCGCGTGCAGTCGGCAGGGTTCGGCGAGGTCACCGCGCGGCGGCCGACCCGAGCCGGTCCGCCGTAGCCAGGCAGCGACTGCCCCGCGGTGCCAGCCGTCGCGCGGGGCAGCTGCCGACGACCACTGCGATCCCGCGAGCCAGGCGACACCCCTCGGAAGTGAGCATGTCTGCTCCGTCTGCTGGGGATGGCGGCGGGGATCAGGATTTGGTGGTGAGGAGCTGGGCGGTGAAGGCGCAGGTGTTGGTGCCGGTGTCGTAGCTCTGGGACGCTATGTAGGTCGAGATGGTCCCGTCATCGGCGACTTGCGCCACCACCATGAGGTCGCTCCTGGACACGGGGGTGATCAAGGCGGAGCTATCAGAGTTGTCAGCCCCGTTGAAGTTCCACCAGCTGGCTGACGCCCCGGATCCCAGGACCAGGTACAGGCCGGCTCCAGTGCCGCCGTCGTCGCACTCCCCGAACAGCGTGCTGTCCGAGCCGGAAACGAGTACGGGAACGCCGTTCCCGGTGACGGTTGCCTGCCGGGAGCCGGCGTGCCCGGGACACGCGGCCGGATCGGGGAGCGTTACCCAGTTTCTGCTGCGGCGCTACCTATCTTTTTGCCGCGGCGAGCGCAAATGGCGCCGAGTCTCAGTAGTAAGCGACGACGTGCTCCTTGAACGCGCCGCCGCTACCATCCGCGGTGATTACCACCGTCCAGGAGATCGCTTTCGCGCCGTTGTAGTCGGACTCCCAGGTCACCGCCGACGAAGCCGGGGTGAACGGCGGCATCAGGCCGGTTGGGTCGCCGGTGTAGACACCCGGTGCCATACCTTCGGTGTTGCCTGACAGAATGCAGTGCTCGTTGTCCTCGATAATCCCCGTCTTGGTGTTGTCGGTGTGGACTCCAGTACAGGAGGCCCCGATCTCGCCGCCGAGAGGGTTCGACTCGAGGTAGTTGGCGGTGAACGTCACCTTGGTCACCGTCGAGGCGGCTGACGCCACGCCAGCCGAGCCCGCTAGTGCCAGCACGGCCAGCACTGGGGCAGCCGCAAGATATCTAAACCCGAGCACCGTTCCGCCACGGTGCCGCCGGGGTGGCCGCAGGCCACTTTCATCCGATGCTGCGCCGCCTGCCGACGACGGCTCGCGCCGTCCTGCTGTAGTCATTGTTCTGCTCCCACTCCTGCTTGGCGTCGCCGGCTCGCCCGGCGCTTCACGCTTAGCGCGACCGTAGGGCGGCCGGGACGTGTCCCGGATCGGGAGTGACTACCTAGTTTTGCTTGATTGTTACCTATCTTGTCGCGGTGTCGACGGCGCAGACCGCGGCTGTCACCCAGGCGAGCCGTGCGGCATGTCGCTCGCGCTCACACCGCACGCTTGTGCTTGTGCCTCAGAAGTGCGGACCTCATGCGGCAGGTCCGCTTCCCGCCTCCGGATCGTAGGCGTAGTACTTGACCGTCGTCGCTCGGCGTCGAGTGCCGAGGTCGGACCATGCCGGTCCATCTGACCGCATAGCCGGTAGGCCAGACCCGTCATGGTCGTCGTGATCCCGTCACGGCGTGGGACGTCGCGGACGGGCGATAGAGCTAGCATGCGCACCTGGCCGGCCTGGGTCCTCGGACACAGTCTCGCCTGGGAATCCTCACGGTCAGGAACCCAGGGCGTCGCCATGCCCGAAAGACGCCCGCAGCGCATCCGTCAGCAATGCGGCCAGCGCCTCGAGCTGCACGTCGGCCGAGGAGGAGATTTCCTGGTCTGACCCGTCCAGTGCCCGGGCGGCAAGCCCTGCCTTGCTGTCGATCAGCCCGGCGATCCGGGAGTCGATGGTCTGCGCGGCGATGATGCGCCACGCGGTCACCGGTTCGGCCTGCCCGATGCGGTGGGTGCGGTCGATGGCCTGAGTCTGCTCCGCGTCGGTCCAAGACATCTCGGCCAGCACGATGTTGGAGGCGACCTGCAGATTCAGGCCCACGCCAGCCGCGGTCAGCGAGCACACCGCGACCGCCACGTTCGGGTCGTTCACGAAGGCTTCGACGTTCGCCTGCCGCGCTGTGGGCGTCTGGCCGCCACGGATCGACGAGAAGCGCACTCCCTGCCGGGCGAAGAGCTCTTCCGCGGCGTCCATCACGTCGACGTGCTTGGCGAAAAATACGACCTTTCCGGCGCTGCGGGCCAGCTGAGCCGCGTAGTCCGCTGCCAGTTCGGCCTTCGCCTGGCCGATGCGTCGCATCATGGTGAACACGTTCTCGCCGGACTGCGCAGTCGTCGCATCCTTCAGCTCCAACCGGGCTACCCGCCGGACGAGGTCATGGTCGATGCCCTCGACGCCGACGTCGGAGGATCGGTTCGCGGACGCGGTCTTGTACCGTGCCACCATCCGGCCAGCGAGGTCCCGTTCTGCCGCCCGGATCGACCGGCCGGCCCGTTCGTCCAGCTCAACGGGGAGGTCGGCGATACGGCGGGCGGGGATGTCGGCGGCCACGTCGAGCTTGCGCCGGCGCACGATGCCCAGGTCGATCACGCACTGGCGCGCCGCGGCGTAGAAGCTTCGGTCGGCAGGCGTCAGGCCGGTATCCTCAAGCGCATCCATTAGCTCGTCGAGGGGCTTGCTGTCGTCGATCCAGCCGAGGAACTGCCAGATCGCCCAGAAGTCCTCGATGTCGTTGATCAGCGGGGTTCCGGTCAGCGCCATCAGCAGGGGCCGGTCCGTACGGGACCGGATGCGGGCGGAGAGCGCGAGAGCGTTCTGCGAGCGCTGCGAGGCCTTGTTCTTCATGAAGTGAGCCTCGTCCACGACCATGCCGCGGAAGCCGAAATCACCGAGCCAGCCCATGTGGCGGTCGAGAATCTCGTAGTTGAGCACGACGATATCGGCGAAGCCGTCGACAGCCTCGCCGTCGCCCTGGACCACGGTGGCCGGGCGGTGGGGAACCCAGCGGGCCGCCTCACGAGCCCAGTTGGTCTTGACGACGTTCGGCACGACGACGAGCAGCGGGTAGGCGTTCGCTGCCTCCGCCGCGAGCAGCGCCTGGGCCGTCTTGCCCAGACCCGGCTCATCGGCGAGCAGG
>DATHPF010000317.1:0-2437 GCA_035484155.1 Streptosporangiaceae bacterium | reverse complement strand
GAGCGCGCGGTCATCGACGGCAGCGCGGACGGCATCGCCGTACTCGATGCGGCCGGCCAGGTGCGGCAGTGGAATCCGGCCGCGCACCGGATCACCGGGACGCCGGCCCAAGACGCCATCGGCAAACCGCCGTCGTTCCCGTTGCCTGATCCGGGCTCCACGCTTACCCACAAGCTGCCGAACGGGCGCTGGCTCGACGTCCTGTGCACCTCGCTCGCCGACCACCGGGAGCTAGTGATCGACTTCCGGGACGTCACCGCGGCCAAGGAGCTTGAGGAGGCGAAGGACCTGTTCCTGGCCACGACCTCACACGAGCTGCGGACGCCCATCACCGTGGTGCAGGGTTTCGCCAGCACGCTGGCCAGCCGGTGGGACCAGCTCGCGGACGCCGAAAGGCGCGCCGCGGTGCGGATCATCGCGGAGCGGGCCGGGTCGCTCGGCAGGCTGGTCGAGCAGCTGCTGCTCGGCTCCCGGGCCGGCGCCGATCAGCTGCCGGTCAGCAACGGCCCGTTCGACCTGGGCGCGGTGCTGGACGGGGCGGTCACCGCGTTCCGGCCGCTGTCGGACCGGCACGTGGTCGTGGCGGACATCCCCGGTGACCTGCCGGCCGCCAGCGGCGACACCATGGCCACCGACATCATTGTGGGGCAGCTGCTCGAGAACGCCTTCAAGTACTCCCCAGAAGGAGGCACGGTGAGCATCCGGGCCCGGGTGATCGAGGGCTGGATCGAGGTCGCGGTGGAAGACGAGGGCATCGGCATCGCCGACGGAGACCGCGAGCGCATCTTCGACCGGTTCTACCAGGGCGAGACCGGCGACCGCCGCAGGTTCGGCGGCGTCGGCATCGGCTTGTTCATCGTCCGCCGCCTGGCCGAGGCGCAGCACGGCGAGGTCACCGCCGGCTCGCGTCCGTCCGGCGGCACGGTCATGTCGCTGCGACTGCGGCCGGCCGGGGACTAAGGCCGCGCGCTGCGCCGCTCACGCGGTGGCGCTGTGCTCGTTGTCCGCGGGCTTGTCCCGCTTGCGCGGCTCGCCGCCGGTGGCCTCCAGGTAGGCGTCGACGATCGCGGGGACGTCATAGCCCTGCCTCATGATCTGGCCTTTTTCCAGCCAGATCACCCGGTTGCAGCTCGCCTCGATCTCGGCCAGGTTGTGCGCGACGAGGAACACCGTGCCCGCTTCGCCGCGTAGCTGGACGATCCTCTCGTGGCTCTTGGCCCGGAAGTTCGCGTCGCCGGTGGCCAGCGCCTCGTCGATCATCAGGATCTCGTGGTTCTTGGCGGACGCGATGGAGAACCGCAGCCGCTGCGCCATCCCGGTTGAGTAGGTGCGCATGGGGTAATCGATGAAATTGCCGACTCCCGAGAAGTCCACGATGGACTGGTAGCGGTCCTTGGTCTCCTGGGGGCTCATGCCCATGGCCAGGCAGCCGAGCACCACGTTCCGCTCTCCGGTCAGGTCATCGAGCAGCGCGGCGTTGACGCCGAGCAGAGCGGCCTGGCCGCTGGTGTAGACGCAGCCCTGCTCGGGCGGAAGCAGGCCGGCGATCGCCTGCAGCAGCGTCGACTTGCCCGAGCCGTTCCGGCCGATGATGCCGACGGCGTCGCCGTGGTTGATCACGAAGGAGATGCCCCGGATCGCGTGCACTTCGCGAACCGACGGGCGGCGCTGTCGCTTGATCACCCGCATGAGCGCGGTCGCCGCCGTGCCCTTGTCGCCCCCTGCTCCGTACACGCGGTAGACCACGTGCAGGTCATCGACGACCACGGTGGGCTCAGGTCCGTCAGCCACGGCCGTACCTCGTTTCCGCCTGCCAGAAGAACACGAAGCCGACCACGAGCGTCGCGACTGCCCAGCCGATGCCCCACAGCCACAGCTGGTTCATCGTCACCGTCCCGTGGCAGTAGGCGCTGTATTCGAGGTAGGGCTTTCTCCCGGTGTGGTAGAGGGCGCAATTCGCCGCGTCGTACGGCTTGCTGCCCGGCCAGGCCAGCCGCTGCGACTGCAGGATCGCGTTCCGGACCAGGCTGATATACACCGCGGCCGGGTTGATCTGCAGCAGGTAGGTGAGTGTCGGATGATGCCGCAGCGAGCTGATCGTCTGGATGCTGAACATGACACCCGAGGAGTACATCCAGGTCCGCACCACGAACGGCATCAGCTGGCTGAAGTCGTCCGCGCCGGCGCCCAGCCGGGCGAGGAACAGCCCCATGCCGACGTTGAACACGGCTTGCAAAAGCAGTACCGGGATGGCAAGCAGCCAGTACCAGGTCAGCGGCTCGCCTGTCGCCAGCACGATGACGGAAAGCACGAGCATGGACATGACGAGCTGCTCGAGCTCGATCAGCACGTACCCGATCGGCAGGCAGCCGCGCGGGAAGGGCAGCGCCCTGATCAGCGGCAGGCTGTCCGGCATGACCCGGGACGTGGTGATGAA
>DATHPF010000316.1:0-12692 GCA_035484155.1 Streptosporangiaceae bacterium | reverse complement strand
CCTAGGGCCGGGCTATCGAATCTATGTTCGATGTTATCGCGACGCTCTGACATTTTCGGGCGTTCCGCGGGTTGGGCGCGGCGGCGGGGGCGCAAGGATGGCTGGTGCACGGGACCAATCAGAGCCGCGCAGAAGCCGACGGATCACCGGCAGCACCCTGCGCTGAAGCCAGCGCCGTTCGGCTAGATCGCCGCCAGGCGGAATCCAGGCAGGCACGGCCGGTCGTCGTTTCCCGGCAGACGTGCGCGCAAAACGGACAATGCAGGCGCTCAGCTGCACGTCCTGCGGGAAATGTCGTCGGCGGCGGCCACTCGATGGCGATCCCGGTCTTGGCAAGCTAGCAGCGGGACAACGTTGCGGCGCCCCAGGTCATGCGCGTAACGCGAGGCGGGAAGGCTGCCGGGTGAGCCGCTAGTGCCGACGACTAGCAGGCCATGGCTCGGCATGACACTCGTCATTGTGTGCTCCGGTGCCCGAGAATATCTGCCGGGTGCGTACGTGGCCAGAGGTGTCGCGGCGCTCGCTGCAGCGGTTGGGGCTACCTGGCGGCGCACGGCTGGAAGCGGGACGACGGCGCTGGGGTCAGCGAGTTCCGCTACAGCGGCATCTGACCGGATGGTAAGGGCGCCATGGATATTGCTGACGTAGCTCGCCGAGCCGAGGGCCTGTCTGGTGTGCGCCACACCGTACGAGACGGACTGGCTGAATGGAGATACCACGGCCGACTAGTACTGCGCCAGATAGACGACGTGCACGTGGTCATCCGTGCCGATTTCGATTACCGCGACTCGATACTGCGGCAGTTCCCCGGCACTTTCAGCGTCCCGCGCCGTTTCGTCAAGCACATGATGGTGGTCGCTGACCTCGCGACCGGCGACGCCGGTGCCATCGAGGATGCCATCGAAGCGGCGTGGCAGCTTCAGCGGAGCGCTCCCGCAGGCTCAGCACACGACTATGACACGGAACGGCGCCGTTAGTCCCAGCCAGGCTCACACGCAGGCGGCGGTTTTACCGCAGCCACGGCTACTACGCTCGGCGCCGAGACGGGAACCGAGATGCCGGCGGTGCGAGGTCTGAGATCGGTGCGACTCGGCGTGTAGGCGCACCCGGGTGCCTAGTACCGCAGCAGCTCTTGATGTCCAGGCCGCAGTCGGGGATCGGCGCTTGGGCTGCCGTCAGCCCTGGCCGCCGAAGCTTATCTCGTTGCCTTCCGCGTCCCGGTAGATCACCTTGGTGACGCCGTTGTCATATGTCTCGCGCACCGCGGGCTCGATGCCCCGCCGGGCAATCTTGGCGACCCGGTCGTCGAGGTCATCGACGTATGACAACACCAGGGCGCGACCGGCCCGTTCGGGCTCCTGGACGATATAGATGTACCGATGCTCGGCCACCTCCCATACCGCCTCGGTGTCGGTCGGCAGGAACGAGGGCGCCCCGCCGAAGAGCTGCTCGTACCATGGCAGCGCTGCGGCGTAGTCGGTGACGGGGATGCCTGCGAACAGATCCAGGGCCATCTCGTCCTCCCGAAGTCACCGCGGCGTCGCCGGTACCGACCGTGGCAGCTCCAGTGTCGCTGAATCTCAGCCAGCCTGCCGCCAGGCGTCGGCCAGCGCAGCGTAACTCGCCTTGCGCCGCTCACGGTCGAGACTGGGTGTCACGATGACGATCTCGTCGACCTGAGCCTGGTCTTTCATTTCCATCAGCCGCTCGACGACTGCCTTGGGCTCGCCGGTGACCATGCGGCCATCGTCGGACCTGCTGGCCCGGAAGTCGGGGGAGCTGGCGAGCTCCTTGACCTTCTCCGGCCGCAGCGGCTCGCGGATGCCGCGCCTGATGTTCTGGATCGTCAGCGTCCAGGCCGCCTCGAAGTCGATCACCGCACCTGGATCCGGACTGCCGAACGCCAGGACCGACATCGCCGAGTACGGCTCATCGCCGGCTGACCGTGGCTCGAACCGCCGCCGGTAGTCGCGGAGCGCCTCGACGGCGAGGTCAGGGCTCATGTGGTGGGCAAAGACCGCGGCAAAGCCGTTGACGGCGGCGAACCGCGGCCCGTAAGGACTAGATCCGAGCACGAACAGCTCGGGCCGCTCCTCGATCACCGGTGCGGCCACGAGCGGCTGGTACGGGTGACCGTCAGGGAAGCCGTCGCCAAGGAACGCCAGCAGCTCGCCCACCTGAGCGGGGAACTCCGCGGCCGCGTCGGCGACCATCCCGCGCCGCAGCACGTGCGCGGTCAGCGGGTCCGTGCCCGGCGCCCGGCCGAGTGCGAGGTCGATGCGGCCCGGATGCATCGCCAGCAGCGTCCGGAACGTCTCGGCGACCTTGAGCGAGGAGTGGTTGGGCAGCATGATCCCGGCGGCGCCGACCCGGATGCGCGAGGTGAACGCGCCAACGTGGGCGATCAGCAGTTCTGGCGCGCTGCACGCAAGGCTCGTCATGTTGTGGTGCTCGGAAACCCAGTACCGGCGGTACCCCGCCGCCTCGACGGTCTGCGCGATGCTGACCGCGCCTGCCAGCGCTGCGGAGGCGCTCTCGCCGTACTCGATCCCGACGAAATCCAGCACGCCCAGCGGCAGCGATCCGTCGGCGTCAGTCATATGGTTCATGGCTAGGGTCAGCGCATAGCCGACGTCTCGCATTCCCCGATGGGAACGAGGCCGATTCACCATCCGGAGGCTCCTCCGGTACGATGTCGACTATGCAGACACGACACCTCGGATCACTGGAAGTATCCCCGCTCGGCCTCGGGTGCATGGGCATGTCGGAGTTCTACGGCTCCGGCGATGAGGCTGAGTCCATCGCGACGATCCACCGGGCCCTCGAGCTCGGCTGCAATTTCCTCGACACCGCCGACATGTACGGCCCGTTCACGAACGAGATCCTGGTCGGCAAGGCGATCGCCGGGCGGCGGGACGAGGTGGTGCTCGCCACCAAGTTCGGGAACGAGCGGCGTCACGACGGATCCTGGGTCGGCATCAACGGCCGGCCCGAGTACGTCCGGGCCGCGTGTGACGCATCGCTGTCACGCCTGGAGACCGACCACATCGACCTGTACTACCAGCACCGTGTCGACACGACGGTGCCGATCGAGGACACCGTGGGCGCGATGGCCGAGCTGGTCCAGGCCGGCAAGGTCCGCCACCTCGGCTTGTCGGAGGCTGGCGCCGACACTATCCGCCGCGCGAGCGCCGTGTACCCGATCAGCGCGCTCCAGACGGAGTACAGCTTGTTCAGCCGCGACGTCGAAGCCGAGATCCTGCCCACGGTGCGCGAGCTCGGCGTCGGTTTCGTCGCCTACAGCCCGCTTGGCCGCGGCATCCTCACCGGCTCGATTAGGACCGCAGCCGACCTGCCCGAGAACGACTCGCGGTCCGCGCGCTTCCCGCGCTTCGCCGACGAGAACCTGGAGCAGAACGTCCAGCTCGTGCGCGTCGTCGAGCAACTGGCGAGCACCAAGGGCTGCACGCCGGGTCAGCTGGCGCTCGCCTGGGTGCTGGCGCGCGGCCAGGACATCGTGCCCATCCCCGGCACCAAGCGGCGCCGCTACCTCGAGGAGAACCTCGGAGCCCTCGACGTGGAGCTCACGCCCGAGGACATCGCCTGGCTGGACGAACGCGTCGGCCAGCCCGCCGGCGACCGCTACGCCGACATGCGCACGGTCAACCGCTAGCCGGGCGAGCGCGCACATCTGCGCGCCCGCTCGCCCGGACCAGACTTAAGGCCGGGAACGGGGCCGTTACAGCGGAATGTTGCCGTGCTGGCCGCGCTGTAGTGGCGCGTGTGCGATGGCGTCGAGGATCGCCTGCCGGGTCTTGTCCGGCTCGATGACCTCGTCGATGACGCCGACGGAGACCGCGCGCGGCAGACCGCCGACGATCTCGAGGTGCTCGGCGGCCAGGCGCGCCTCGACCTCATGCCGGTCCTCGGCGGATGCCGCGGCCAGCGTGCGCCGGTGCAGGATGCGCACCGCGGCAACTGAGCCCATGACGGCGATCTCGGCGCCTGGCCAGGCGAAGACCTTTGTCGCGCCGAGTGCGCGCGAGTTCATCGCGATGTAGGCGCCGCCGTAGGCCTTGCGGGTCACCAGCGTGACGCGCGGCACGACGGCCTCGGCGAAAGCGTGCAGGAGCTTGGCGCCGCGGCGGACAACCCCGTCCCACTCCTGCCCGACGCCGGGCAGGTAACCCGGCACGTCGACCAGCACGACCAGCGGCACGCCGAAGGCGTCGCACATCCGCACGAACCTGGCCGCTTTCTCCGCGGACGTAGCGTCCAGGCAGCCGCCAAGCCGCAGCGGGTTGTTGGCGATCACGCCGACGGTGCGGCCGCCGAGGCGCCCGAGCGTCGTGACGATGTTGGGCGCCCAGCGCGGATGCAGCTCGATACCAGGATCGTCGAGCAGGCCGGCGATGAGCGGATGCACGTCGTAGGCACGCTTGGGCGACTCGGGCAGCAGGCTGCTCAGGTCGGTGTCGGGCAGAGTGGTGTCTGCAGTCGTCACCTGGTGGCCGAACAGCACCACGAGCTGGCGGGCCTTGTCGAACGCGTCGCCGTCGGTCGGCGTCACGATGTGCACGACGCCGGACCGGCGGCTGTGCGGCTCGGGGCCGCCGAGACGCTCCATATCCACGTCCTCGCCGGTGACGCTGCGCACCACGTCCGGACCGGTCACGAAGATGCGACCCTGCTCGGACAGGATGACCAGGTCGGTCAGCGCCGGGCCGTAGGCGGCGCCGCCCGCGGCCGCGCCGAGCACTACCGAGATCTGCGGCACCTTGCCTGATGCCCGCGTCATCGCGGCGAACACCATGCCGACGGCGTGCAGGCTCTCGACGCCTTCCAGGATCCGGGCACCGCCGGAGTGCCACAGGCCCACGATCGGCGCGCCGATTTCGATCGCGTGCGCATACGCCGTGACGATCGCCTCGCAGCCGGCGATCCCCATCGCGCCGCCCTGGACGCGCGGGTCGCTGGCGAACGCAACGGTGGCGACGCCACCGACGGTCCCCGTTCCGGCCATGATGCCGCTGTCGTCCTCGGGCAGCAGTAGCTCGAGCGTGCCGGCGTCAAACAACGCTTCCAGTCGCGACTGCGGGTCGCGGCGCGGGCCCGGGTGTGCGGCCGCCGGCCGGCTGGCCGCCGGTGCCGGCGGCGCGGCGACAGCCACCCGGCCGTGCTCGGCACGGGCACCCACCTGCGCCGAAGTCCTTGAGTCCACGATGGTCACGTCGATCTCCTCGGGGGGTACGGGGGCATCCTGCTCGGGGGGTACGCTCGGCACACTCGGCAGCGCGGACAAGGGCTCAGGCTCCGGTAAAGGCCAGGGCGACGTTGGCGCCGCCGAAACCGAACGAGTTGTTGATGACGGCCATGGGTCCGTCGCCGCGCGGCATCAGCCGCTGCGGCTGCGTCGAGATCGAGAGCCCCGCATCATCGTCGGGGTCCTCGAGGTTGATCGTCGGCGGCGCGACCCGGTCACGCAGGGCCAGGATCGCCGCGACGGACTCGACCGCGCCAGCGCCGCCTAGCAGGTGACCGGTCATCGACTTGGTGGCGGACACCACGACACCCGGCGATGCTTCGCCGAGGGCGGCGGCGATGGCCTGCGCTTCGACCACATCCCCGGCCGGGGTCGATGTCGCGTGCGCGTTCACGTGCACGACCTGCTCTGGGCGGATGCCCGCATCGGCCAGCACGCGGCGAAGCACGAGCTTCAGCCCGGTGCCCTCCGGATCGGGCTGGGCGATGTGGTGGGCGTCGGACGAGTAGCCGACGCCGGCCGCGAGCGCGTGCACGGCCGCACCGCGGCCCGCTGCGTGCTCCTCCGATTCCAGGACGACCATGCCAGCGCCCTCGCCGAGCACGAAGCCATCGCGGCCCTTGTCAAACGGGCGCGAGGCCCGCTCGGGCTCGTCGTTGCGGGTGGACAGCGCGCGCATCGCGGCGAACGCGGCGATGTTCAGCTGAATGATCGCCGCCTCGGTCCCGCCGGCCAGGACGACGTCCGCCCGGCCCGACCTGATCATGTCCATGCCGTAGCCGATCGCCTCGGCACCGGACGCGCACGCGGAGACCGTCGTGTGCACGCCCGCCCTGGCGCCTAGCTCGATCGCGATCCAGCCGGCCGCGCCGTTGGGCATGAGCATCGGCACCGTGTACGGGGACAGGCGCTGCCAGCCCTTCTCTTTCAGCGTGTCGTAGGCCGACAGCGTGGACGCCACGCCGCCGATACCGCTGGACACCACGATGCCCAGGCGCTCCGGGTCCACCTCGGGCGAGCCCGCGTGCGCCCACGCCTCCCGCGCCGCGACGATCGCGAACTGCTCGCAGCGGTCAAGGCGGCGGGCCTGCACCCGGTCGATCAGGGTCGCCGGATCGGCCGCCGCCCACGCCGCGATCCTGGCCGGCAGCTCCGCGGCCCAGTCGTCAGTCAGCTGGCGCACGCCACTGCGCCCGGCCAGCATCGACTCCCAGGTGGTCGCCACGTCGACGCCCAGCGGGGTTATCGCGCCAAGGCCGGTGACGACGACGCGTGTCCGGTCTGTTCCCACGATCTTGCACTCCTTGAGTTGGACTGACCCGGCGTACCCGCAGGGGTACGCCAGGTCGTGCGGTCTCAGGCCGTGTGAATCTAGGCAGTGTCGATTCAGGCTGAGACGTCAGCGCGCCGGACGTAGTCGATGACGTCCTGCACCGTCTTGAGGTCCTTGAGCTGGTCATCGGGGATCTCGACGCCGAACTTGTCCTGTGCCGCCACCGCGATCTCGACCATCGACAGCGAGTCGATGTCCAGGTCGTCGACGAACGTCTTGTCCGGCGATACCTGGTCGGCCGGCACGCCAGCCACTTCGTCGATGATCTCGCCGAGCCCTGTCAGGATTTCCTGCTCCGTCAAAGCCATTGGTCTTCTGCTCTCCTTGTGCGGGTATTTCCGGGTGGTTGCGGGTTGGTGGATCGCCCCGACGGGGCGGGGTCAGGGTAGCGTGATCACCTGCGCGGCGTAGCACATGCCCGCACCGAACCCGATCAGCAGTGCGTGCGACCCGGACGCGACCTCGCCGCGCTCAATCATCCGGGACAGCGCCAGCGGGATCGAGGCCGACGAGGTGTTGCCCGCCGTCACGATGTCGTTGGCCACGATCGCCTGCGGTGCGCCAAGCTTGCGTGCGATCGCCTCCACGATGCGGAGGTTCGCCTGGTGCGGGACGAACGCCGCGAGCTCCGTGGGGTCGACTCCGGCCTTCTCGCACGCCTTCAGCGCGATCGGCGCCAGCGCGCTGGTCGCCCACCGGAAGACGGCCTGGCCCTCCTGGACAATGAACGAGTCCCGGTCCTTGATGAAGATCTTGTCCGCCAGGTCCCCGTCGCTGCCCCAGTGCACCGGGCCGATGCCGGGCGCGTCGCCCGGGTCGGCGACCGCGCCGACGACGGCGGCTCCGGCCCCGTCGGCGAAGATGATGCATGTCGAGCGGTCGGTCCAGTCGATCCACTGGGAGAGCTTCTCGGCGCCGACCACGAGCACGTTCCTGGCCGTGCCAGTGCGGACCGCGTCCGCCGCGTTGGCCAGCGCATAGCAGAAGCCAGCGCAGGCGGCGTTGAGGTCGTACGCGCCCGGCGCGACGATGCCGAGCCGGTTGGCCACCGAGGCCGACACGTTGGGGATCTGCGCCTCGGGCGTGCAGGTCGCCACGATCACCAGGTCGATATCGGCGGGCGACAGGCCGCTTGCGGCCAGGGCCTTGCCGCCCGCCTGAACGGCCATGTCGGTCACGGTCTCATCCGGCCCGGCTATCCGGCGGCTGGCGATGCCGACCCGGCTGCGAATCCACTCATCGCTGGTCTCGACGGTCGCGGCCAGCTCGTCGTTAGTGACGACCCTGGCGGGCTGATAGCCGCCGAAAGCCAG
This sequence comes from Streptosporangiaceae bacterium, assembly GCA_035484155.1. Taxonomy (GTDB): domain Bacteria; phylum Actinomycetota; class Actinomycetes; order Streptosporangiales; family Streptosporangiaceae; genus JAJYUU01. The sequence continues at coordinate 4,783 of DATHPF010000316.1, read as the reverse complement.
CACTCGCGCGCCCGCTTGACCTTCGGTGAGTCGCATGTTGTGCCTTTCGCCATTGCAGTTGAAGCGGTCTTGACTTACCCGCTGTGCTGAATTAATCCGCTGGCTGAAGCCGCACCAGCGGTTGTCCCGCGCTGACCGGGTCACCGTCCTCAACCAGCCACTCGATGACCGTGGCAGGGAACGAGGCCGATACGACATGACTACCGCCGCGCATCTCGACGTGGCCTAGGTCGGTGCCGTTGCCCACGACCGTGCCGGGTCCCGCTGCCAGCGGGTGCCCGTTCGGCGCCCGGAAGGTCCCCGCGAGCGGCGCGACAAGCAGCCGCCACTCGGGCGCGTGACTATCGGCGTGGCTGTCGGCGTGCTGCGCCACGAGCGCGCGGGCCGCCGTGAGATCGTCCGGCGTCTTGAGGCTGACGAGCTCGATACCGCGCAGTGCCCGCTTGGCCAGTCCGGTGAGCGTGCCGGCCGGCGGAAGCTCGATCAGCGCGGTCACGCCCAGCGTCGCCATGGTCTGCATGCACATGTCCCACCGGACCGGCGCGCTGACCTGGTTGATGATGCGGTCCAGCCAGTCAGGGCCGGACTTCACGACGCTGCCGTCGCGGTTCGACAGCAGCGGGCGGACGGGGTCGGCGGCTTGCACGGTCGCGGCCGCGGCGGCGAGCGCGGCGGCGGCCGGGGCCATGTGATGGGTGTGGAACGCGCCCGCGACCGACAGCGGCCGCAGCCGGCACCCAGCTGGCGGGTTGGCCGCGAAGACAGCGAGCTGGGCCATGGTGCCGGCGGCCACGATCTGGCCGGCCCCGTTCACGTTGGCGGGCGTCAGCCCGCAGGTCTCGATCGCGGCCAGCACGGCGTCCTCGTCGCCGCCCAGCACGGCGGTCATGCCGGTCTCCTCGGCCGCGGCGGCCGCTGCCATCCCCTGCGCCCTGACCCGGACCAGGCGCATGGCGTCCTCGGGCGTGATCACGCCGGCCAGTACGCCCGCGGCTAGCTCGCCCACGCTGTGCCCGGCCACGGCCACCGACGCGCGGCTGACGGGATACGCGCCGGTGATCACCTGGTCGAGCGCCGCGGCCATGGCAGCGGCGACGAGCAGCGGCTGCGCGACGGCGGTGTCGCGAATCTCGTCGGCGTCGGCGGTGGTGCCGCTGCGGATGAGGTCGCAGCCGGCTAGCTCAGACCAGGACTCCAGGCGGGCAGTGAAGCCAGGCAGTTCCAGCCAGGGCGAGAGGAAACCCGGTGTCTGGGCACCCTGACCGGGAGCTGCGATGAGGAGCATGCCCCTAGCCTGCATTGTAGAAGTCCGCCATGCCTATGCCGAAGTAAACGAAGTTTCAGCGGGAGGCTATGTCGGAAGTCTACAAGTCATGTTCGCTTGTGCGCCAAGCGGCCCAGGACAACAGCGGTCCACAACGCAAATCCGCCACGGCCGTCACCGGGAGTAATCCCGGTGAGTTCGGTGACCCGGCGCAGCCGGTAACGGACCGTATTGGGGTGGACGAACAGCAGCCGGGCGGTGGCCTCGAGCGAGTTTCCCTGCTCCAGGTAGGTCATCACGGTGTCGAGCAGCGCGGTGCCGCCACGCATGAGCGGCTCATAGACCTCCTCGATCAGCGCGGCGCGGGCGGACTCGTCGCCGTCCAGAGCACGCTCGGGCAGCAGGTCGGACGCGAGCACCGGTCGCGGGGCATCCGGCCAGCCGTCGGCCGCGCGCAGCCCGGCAAGGGCGGCGCCCGCCGAGGTGACGGCGGACTGGAGATCGGCCGCCGCCGGTCCGACGACGACCGGGCCAGGGCCGAACCGGCCCGTAAAATGCCTGGCCGCGTCCAGCGGATCGGCGCTGCCGCCGACGACCAGCACCAGCCGGTTCCCGTGCACGCCCGCGAGCAGGTCGAGCCGGGCCCGGCGGGCCAGGATCCGGAACTCGTCGATCAGCCCCTCGGCGCTGCCGGCCGACGTGTCGCTTTCGGCGGTCCCGACGATCACCGTGACCGGGCTGAAGGACCAGTTCAGCGCCGACGCCCAGGACTGGAGGCCATCGTCCACCTCGCCGCGGACCAGGGACTCGACGACCAGGGCCTCTAGCCGGGCGTCCCACGCGCCGCGGGCTTCGGCTGTCCGCGCGTAGAACCGCGCCGTGCCGAAAGCGATCTCCCTGGTGTAGCGGAGCACCGCCTCCCGCAGCTCAGACTCGCCGCCCGGCGCAGCCAGGTCGTCCACCTGGGACTCGACCACGTCGACGATGACCCGGACCATCTCGACAGCCTGCTGGAGGGTGACCGCCCTGGCTAGCTCGCGCGGCGCGGTGCCGAAGATCTCCCCGGCCACGGCCGGCCGTGTCCGCTCCGGATGCTTGACCCAGTCGACGAAAGCCGCCACGCCGGCCTGGGCCACCAGTCCGAGCCAGGACCTGTTCTCCGCGGACATGGCCCGGAACCAGGGGAGCCGCCGGTCCATCGACAGCATGGCCGCGGTGCCGAGCGCGCCCATGGCGGCCTCGAGCCGGGCGATGGTGTCGTCGCGGACGCGGCCGTGCGCCGCCGTGCCCCGCTGTGCCCCGCTGGCACCGCGCGGCTGTCCGGCCTGCCCGTTGCTGGTGGCCTTACCCGTGTGGCCGGGATGCTCAGGGTGCTCAGCCATGTCCTCAGCGTGCCATGCCCTGGCGGCTCGTCAGCACTCCGCCGTCCGGGCGGCCGGAACAACAGGATCCTCGTGGCCCTGCGTCTCGACGCCCTGCGTGTCCGGGCCCTGCTGATCGGCCTCAGGCGCGACTATCGCGCGGACGAAGCCCGGCGACCGCCAGGCGACTAGCGCGTAGATCCCCGCAAGCGTCAGCGCAGCGGCGATCGTCGTCCAGCCCACGCCGATGTGGTCGGCGACCGGGCCCTGTGCCAGCGCCCCGATCGGATAGGCGACGCCGAGCGCGACCAGGAAGAAGCTGAGCACCCGCCCGCGGTAGGCCGCGGGCGCGTGCAGCTGCGCCGCGGTCTGCAGGCCGGACAAGACCCCCATGTAGACAAGGCCGACGCCGAACAGCGCCGCGACCGCCAGCCACAAGGACGGGGCGGCGCCGTAGCCGATCAGCGCGGCCGGCAGCACGGCGAGACTCCACGCCAGCGTCGGTCCGCGGCCGATCCGGACCGCTAGGGCCGGCAGGACGAGCGCACCGACGACGGCGCCCGCGCCCTGCGCCGTCGTCAGCGCCGCGGTGGCGGCGGCCACCGACGAGGCACCACCGTGGGTGAGGCTGAGCGCGACGGCTGGCACCAGCGCGATGAACGGTGCGGCGAGGAACGCCACTGTCCCGATGGCGATCGTGGCGGCGCGGCACGACGGCTGGGCCCAGGCCGCGCGCAGCCCTTGCCGCATGGAGCTGAGCAGTCCGTCATGGCCGCCAGGCGGGGGAGCGAGCCGGACGAACAGCAGCGCGATGACGACCGCGAGGAACGACACGGCGTTCGCCGTGAAGCTGGCCGCGAAGCCGAAGGCCGCCACCGTGGCCCCGGCGAGGGCGGGACCGACGATGCGGCCGGCGTTCCACTGAGCGGAGTTCAGCGAGCTGGCGGCGAAGAATTCCGAGCGCGGTACCAGGTCGGGCAGGATGGCCTGGCTGAACGGCCCGATCAGCGCCGACGCCGAGCCCTGCAGTGTCACCAGGCCGAGCAAGATGTACGGGCTGGCGTGGTTGCTCGCCACCAGGACCGCGATCGCGGCAGCGATGAGTCCGGCGGCAAGGTTGCCGGCTGCGATCACCGGCCGCCGCGGCAGCCGGTCAGCCAGGGCGCCGCCAAGGGGCGAGAGCAAGCCGATCGGCAGGAACGCGCCCGCCGCGACGAGCACCGCCCAGCTCGGCTGCCCGGTCCGGGAGATGACGAGCGCGCCGACGGCCACGGTCTGCATCCACGAGCCGATGTTGGAGATGAGACTCGCGGTCCACAGGATGGCGAAGATGCGGTGCTGCAGCGGCCGCAGGGCTGCCGATGCGGTCAGCCTCATCGGCAGGCTGCACTCACGCTGACGACCACGGGCTAACCCTAAGCGATCAGGTCAGTAGTGATCAGGCCAGTAGTGATCAGGTCAGTAGTGATCAGGTCAGTGGGACAGGAGCACCGTCGGCGAGCTCGGCGCTCAGCGTGAGGCGGCCGCCGAGCGCCCGGACGTACGCCACTGCCTCGTGCACCTCAGCCACGCGCAGACCGCGCGCCTCGATGGCATGCAGCCGCTCCTCGCTGATGCCGGCCTCCGTGGCCAGGTCCGCAAGGCTCATGCCGTTGCCGCTGCGCAGCCCGGCCAGGGTCTGCGCCACGCCAAGGATGGCGGCGCGCTCGGCGATGGCACCGGAGTCAGCCGGGAAGAAGCGGGCCAGGAACGTGCTCGGATCCGCGAATGTCACTGCCAGGTCCGCCGCGTCCAGCGCGTCAGCCGGCGGCCAGTCCCCGGCACGGATGTCGGCCAGCAGGTCGCCAGCGAGCTGGATCGCCTGGTCGTGGTGCTCCGTGATCGCCTCCTCGCCGTCGAGCACGGCGAGCAGCGTCACCGTGTCGGCAGGCTCGATCGCCATGAGCAGCCGGACGTCGCGCCCTAGCGCGTCGGCGCGCAACTCGAGAACATCGGCGGTGGCCGGAGATCGGCGCGGCTCGTGCAGCCTGCGCAGCTCATCGGCGGCAGCCTGGAGCCGGGCCTCGCCCTCAGCGTCATCCGCAGCGATCTCGTCGGCAGGTGTCTCGTCGGCAGCGATCTCGTCGGGGAACGTCGCGCGGAGTCGCAAGCTGGCTTC
>DATHPF010000315.1:0-2426 GCA_035484155.1 Streptosporangiaceae bacterium | reverse complement strand
CGCACAGCACCGCCGAGCTGATCGAAGCCCAGCAGGGCCGCACCGCCGACGCCCCGCTCTGCCTGACCTGCGGCACCAAGATGCGTCCGGCCGGTAGCTGCTACGTCTGCGAAGGCTGCGGCTCCACCAGCGGCTGCAGCTAGTATCCGGGCCGCGATAGGAGAAGTTCTGCCAGCTCAGGAGAGGCGTTCGCCAGGCCGTGCGTCCCTCCTGAGTGCTGTCAGCCGCTCGTTGCGTCTGTCGCAACAGGCTTGCGCTTGCCTGAACCCAGGGTCAGATTTTGGGGCGCTAGGCTCGATGCGGGGTGGCCGGAGACCAGGAGTCGGCGGGATGAAACGGCAACTTGAGTTCTTCGCCGCGGACGTCATGGCGTGGCGGGAGGCCCAGCAGCCGGGCACGGAGGAGAAGGTGCTGTCCCGGGATGCCGATGACCCGGCTGTGCTTACTCGGCTCGTACGGTGGGTGCCAGGTCTGGACACCAGTGGTGTCGGCGTGATCACCCACGACTACGTCGAGGAGGTGTACCTGCTGGAAGGCGAGCTCACCGACCTTACGCTCGGGCGGACGTTCCGGGCAGGGCACTACGCGAGCCGTCGGCCCGGCATGCCCCACGGCCCCTACCGCACGCCTGCCGGCTGCACCATGCTCGAAATCCGGTACCGCGTCACCGCACGATGAGCTGGTGGCCTCGGCGGACACACCGGGTCGGGGTGCACGACGGGGCTCTCTTTGCCAAGCTGACGTACCGGCGGCCCGTCACCGTGCGTGACAGGGCGCAACGCTGCCCGCACCGGCGGCTAGGAATACTGCACCTTCGAATAAGTGCACTGCCCCAGTATTGAGGGAGAGGCCCTCAACTCAGGAGGGCCGGCTCAATGCCCACATCCCTCCTGAGTGCTAACTCCCGGGTATGAGAAACCGGCCGGATCTCATACCGAGAATCAGCCCGCGGGCTGATGGCCTTGCGTACGCCGGTCCGTAGCGTGACCCGTGGCTGGCCAGATCGGTAAGCCGCGCGTAACGCATGAACCGTGTGTACGGGGGCGTCCATGCGGCACATAACGGACTTGCCATCCGGCCATCGGAGTAACGACCGGGCGATCGCTGGTCTGCTCGTGTTCGTATTCGTCTGCGGACTAGCGGCGCTGGCCGCGCTCGTGCCGGTTGGTCAGGGGTTCGTGCCGAAGGGCGGTGGCTGGTTCAGGCCGGCGGTCGTCGGCGGCGCGTTCACGCTGCATCCGTTGTTCATCGCCGTCCCGTGGGCGGCCTGCTTTGTCCTCGGGCTGCTCGACTGGCATCGGCCGTGGCGAGTCGAGCACCTAGACCTGCTGGCGCTGGCTGGCTTCTTTCCCGTGGCCATGCTGCTCAGCGACGATGCCTCCGCAGCCGGGCTGTGGCTGGCCGCCGTCTGTCTCGGCTGGCTGTTCTCCCGGATGCTTGGTGCGGCCTTCGGAGCATGGCCGATGCCGGAACTGCGCCCCTCCGTCAGCTCCCGGTGGCTGGGCCCGGCCATACTGATGCTTCTGCTCGTCAGGATCGGCACCGTCGCCGCGGCGGGCAACATTGCCGATGTCGGGCAGGCGAGCTCGCTCGGCGCCTGGCGCGTCCTGCACGGACTGCACCTGTACGGGGCGGTGTCCTGGCCGGGCCCCGGCGGGCTCCGGATTTACCGCCCGGACTCCTACGGCCCGTTCGCCTACTACGCGTACATCCCCTTCGTGGTCATCTTCCCGTCGGCGCCGGCGCTGCTCGCGACGCTCCTCCCGGCGGTGTGCTTCGACGTGCTGACGCTCGCCGGACTGCACAAGCTCGGTCGGCGGCTCGGCGGGCGCCCACTCGCGCGCGCGTTCATGTTCGCGTACCTGCTCTACCCGTTCCCCGACTTGTCGTTGACGGCACAGACCAACGATGGCCTGATCGCCGCCCTCTGCGTATGGACAATCGCCATAGCGGCGGAGCGCCCCGCGGCCCGCGGCCTGCTCGTGGCCGCTGCCGCCCTGACCAAATTCCTCCCCGCGTTGCTCGCCCTGCAATTCCTGGGCCCCAGACGGGGGCGCGGGCGGTACGCGCTGACGCTCGTCGCCTCGCTCGCCGCGATGCTCGCCTGGCCGCTCATCACCTCCGGGCCGGATCGATTCCTCGACTCGACGCTCGGCTACCAGCTGATCCAGCGCGGCGGTGGCGTGCAGTTCAGTATCTGGACCTACATGCCGCAGGTGGCGATCGTGGCCAGGCCAGTACTCGTCGTCGCGCTGGTACTGCTCGCGCTCTCACCCATGTGGCGTCCCGAAGTGCGAGACGCGCGGGAGCACGCCGCTCTGGCCGCCGCGCTGCTCATCGGCGCGCAGCTACTCCTGGGCTACTGGTTCTACAGCTACCTCACCTGGTGCTACCCGCTCCTCATCATCGCGATCATCCGCGCCCGA
>DATHPF010000314.1:0-17650 GCA_035484155.1 Streptosporangiaceae bacterium | reverse complement strand
CCGCAGGATAAGCGGATCGTGCTGCACTGCAAGAGCGGCGTGCGCAGCGCGGAGGCCCTGGCAGTGGTCAAGACCGCGGGATTCGCCGATGCCGTCCACGTCGGCGGCGGCGTCCTCGCGTGGGTCAATCAGGTCGACCCGAGCTTGCCAACGTACTGACACAGCCTGCCAACGTACTAACACAGCCTGCCAACGTACTCAGGTCAGGCATTGGTCCTGAGCCAGGCAAGCCCAGCCAGGCCGTAAAATCCCCGTGTGACGTGGCAGACGGAGCCGGGGCAGAGCGGGCCGGACGGCCCCCCCGCCGATGTCGGCCCCGCCCTGCCCGATGGCCCGGCTCAGGCGCGCCCTGACGGCAGGCGGCGCGGCGGCCGCAGGCTGGCAGCGTTCACCGTCCTGCTGGCTGCGGGTCTGGTGGGTCTGGCCGTATCCGCCGTCGGGGTCGCCCACAACCTGCTGCCGCGCGAGTTCACTGTCGCTCAGCGGCGCCAGATCGCGGCCTGGGAGCTCAACCGGCGCTGGCGGGCGCTGCCCGCGGCGGCCATTTTCCCGGACTCGGTCAGCTACACCGTGCCTGGCTCCGATCTCAACTCGAGCAGGAACCTGACCTTGCAGGCGCGACTGCTGAGCATCAGCCCGGACTTCAGCTGCGCCGCAGCTATGTCCGGGCCAGCCGCACAGACCCTCAGCGAGCACGGGTGCACGGCGGCCATGCGCGCGACCTACGTCGACTCTTCCGGCAGCCTGGTAGCCACGGTCATCGTGGCCGTGCTGCCCACCACAGCCGCGCAGCGTGCGGTCGTCGAGGACCTGACCGGTGCCGGCACAGTGTCCCCGGCGGTCGTGCAGGCGCTGCCCGTTGCCGGCACGGCGGCGTCGGTTTTCGCCGATCCGCAGCGCCAGCTGACGACCGCCGTCGGCGCCGGACCCTATGTGATCTTGTCGACTGCCGGGTTCGCCGACGGCAGGCATCACGTGCGCCTCGCCGCGGACCCGTATCTGGACAGCGAGATGTCGAGCCTGACTTCTGGCCTGGTCAGTTCGGCCGAGCGGCCGCTCGATCAGCCGCTGCCGCCGCTCGTCTGTCCAGGGGCGCCCGGATGCTGAGGCTCCGGGGCCGGGGCCTCACGGCGCGCGGGCGACGCAGCGCAGCGGCGCTAGCAGTCGTCGCCCTGGCCGGACTCTCCGCGCCGGCGCTGGTCGCGGCACCGGCCAGGGCCGACATCGTGCGGAGCACGGAGAGCTGGGTGCTCAGCGAGCTCAACCTGCCAGCGGCATGGTCAGTGTCGCAGGGCAAGGGCGTCGTCGTCGCCGTCATCGACAGCGGCGTCAACCCGGCCGTCTCCGATCTGGCTGGCAGCGTCACGACGGGGCCAGACTTCACCGGAGTCGATACGCCGCCGTCGAACCCGGGCTGGGGCGTGCACGGCACCTGGATGGCGTCCCTGATCGCCGGCCACGGCCACGACGACGGCAGCGGCATCATCGGGAGCGCGCCGCAGTCGACAGTCTTGTCAATCAGAGTGATCACCGACAACACCGATCCGAACTATGCGAGATACGAGGCACAGTCGGCCGGGCGCGGCCAGCGCGAGCTCGCCGCCGCCATCACCTATGCGGTCAATCACCGAGCTCAGGTGATCAGCATGTCCATCGGCTACAGCCTGCAGAGCCGCCCGGTGCGAGCCGCGCTCCAGGATGCCTACGAGCACAACGTGGTGGTCGTCGCCTCGGCCGGCAACTCTGGTGACCCGGCCGGCGCGGCCGGCACCGGACACGCACCGTACTCTTTCCCGGCCGACTACCCCGGTGTGCTGGCCGTCGCAGCTGTGAACAGCAGCGGCCAGGTGTCGAGCTTTTCCAGTGAGAACCTCTCGGTGCAGGTGGCCGCGCCGGGTGTTCGGGTGCCGGCCCAGGGCCGGGACGGACAGTACTGGTACGTCAGCGGCACGAGCCCGGCGTGCGCGCTCACGGCGGGCGTCGTCGCGCTGATCAAGGCCAGGTATCCGGCCCTGACCGATTCCCAGGTCATCTCCGCGATCACGAGCAGCACGGCGCCCCGCACGCGGCCAGAACGCGGCTGGAACGAGCAGATCGGCTTCGGCGTCGTGGACGCTGCCGCCGCGCTGACAGCGGCCGGACACCTCGCGGCCGCGCCGCCGCCGGCAGCCGGCATGGCCACGGCGGCGCATTTCGGCGGCGGACCTGCGGCCATCCCGCCAATACCGGTCGCTCCGCGCGGACCGGCCGGACTCGTGCTGTACTGCCTGCTCGCTGTCGGCTGCCTCGGCCTGGTCGCGGTGGCGACGAGCAAGCTGCTGGCGGCGCGCGAGCTGGCGGCCGGAGGCCCAGATCAGCAGGCTCGCGGCGGACCAGGCGACGACGCCCGCCCCGCGCCGTTGGCGGCGCCATCGACGGCTGCGCGCCACGCGGCGCCCACCCGCCGCAGCAGCAATCCGGACACACCCTCGTGAGCAGACGGCCGTCCGGTTCCGCCGTCGACCGGATGCGCGAGCGGGACAGCGGTGACCCGGGCGAGCCCGCGCATCGGGGTGGCGTCGACGACTACGCCAGCCGGGTACTCGACGTGGTCGACTCGATCCCGCCGGGCAGCGTCATGTCCTACGGCGACGTCGCGGAGTTCCTCGGCGAAGGCGGTCCCCGACAGGTAGGCCGCATTATGGCCCTCTGGGGCGGCGGCGTCCCCTGGTGGCGTGTCGTGCATGCTGACGGCTCGCTGCTGGCCGGGCACGAGCGAGCTGCGCTAGCCGCCTATCAGGCTGAGGACACGCCGCTGCGCTACCCGGCGGGCGGCGGTCACGCGCGGATTGACATGCCGCGAGCCCGCCGGCGCGGCTGACCTCGCTCGGCGACACGGCGGACGCCGCGGCCGGGCCGGGCCGGGCCGGCGTGCGTGGATGGCGTGCGTGGCGGCGTGGCCGGCGTGCGTGGCCGGCGCGTCAGTCGCCGGTAATGGCAGCCAATGTCGGCACCGTCTGCTGGAATGCGAAGCGAGATGGAATCTACGTCGCCCGCCTACCGACTCGTCCGCCAGCCACAGCCGGCGGTCGTGCCGCCGCGCCTCGATGCCGCCCAGCGCCGAGTGGTCGAGCACGAGGGCGGACCTTTGCTCGTGCTCGCTGGTCCCGGTACTGGCAAGACCACGACGATCGTCGAGGCTGTCGTCGACCGGGTGGCCCGCCGCGGGATTGATCCGAGCCGCGTGCTCGTCCTCACTTTCAGCCGCAAGGCGGCAGCCGAGCTGCGCGAGCGCATCACGCTCCGGCTTGACCGCACTCTGCGGCAGCCACTGGCGCTGACATTCCACAGTTACGCGTACGCGCTCGTCCGGCGCGAGTACGCGCTGGCCGGCGAGCAGGCGCCGATCTTGATGGCCGGACCGGAGCAGCTGCTTGAGGTCCGGCGACTCCTGCGCGGCGAGGCAAGCGACGGCGCTGACGGCTGGCCAGAACGACTGCGAGCTGCCGTCGGGACGCAGGGCTTTGCCGCCGAGCTGCGGGACTTCTTGCTGCGTGCAGCCGAGCGCGGGCTGGACGGTCAGGGCCTGGCGGCACTTGGCCGCCGCCATGGCCGAGACGACTGGGTCGCCGCCGGGCGGTTCCTTGACTCTTACGCCGCCCGGTTCGACCTCGCGCCCGTGCCTGCCTATGACTACGCCGAGATCATCAGGATCGCGGGCGCACTGCTGCGCCGCGGCGCCGTCCGGGCGCGCGAGCGCGACGCCTACGACGTGATTCTCGTCGACGAGTATCAGGACACCGATCCCGCTCAGGAGGAGCTGCTCGCGCAGCTCGCAGGCGATGGCCGGGAGCTGATCGCCGTCGGTGATCCCGACCAGTCGATTTACGCCTTTCGTGGTGCCGACGTCGGGGCGATCCGCCGCTTCCCAGACCTCTTCCGCACTCCCGCCGGTTTGCCTGCCGACGTCGTTGCCTTGCGCACCTGCCGGCGCAGCGGCGCCGCCCTGCTCGCCGCTTCCCGGCGAGTCGCAGCCAGGCTGCCGGTGGCTGTGGGCCACCCGGACATGACCGCCAACCGCGAGCACAGGACGCTCCGCCCGCTCGACGGCGCCGATCCGGGCCGCATACAGCTCATCACTGCGGCTAGCTGGAGCCAGGAAGCCGCCCTGATTGCTGACACGCTCCGCCGCGCGCATCTGCTTGATGGCATCGCCTGGTCACAGATGGCGGTCCTGGTCAGATCCGCAGTGCGGCAGGCCCCGGCGCTCCAGCGTGCGCTGACCGCGGCCGGCATTCCCGTCAGCGTGGCCGGGGACGAGCTGCCGCTCACGGTCGAGCCCGGCACCAGGCCGCTGCTGCGCCTGCTCGCCGCCGCGATCCGGGCCGAGGCGCTCGACGAGCAGGCTGCCGCCGAGCTGCTGACGGGTCCGCTTGGCGGCACCGATGCGCTCGGGCTGCGCAGGCTCAGGCGGGGACTCGTGGCCGCGGCGCGCGCGGCTGGCCAGCCGCCGGCGGCGGAGCCCCTTGCCGACGCTCTGCGCGATCCGCGTGAGCTGGCCCAGGTCGGCTGGCCGGGTACGGCCAGTGCCCCGGATGACCGGCCTGCTCTCGGGGCGGCGGACCCGGCGGTGGCGGCGGCCCGGCGGGTAGCCGCGCTGCTAGAAGTGGCCCGCGCGGCTGACCGCACCGGCACACCCCACGACGTGCTGTGGGCAGTGTGGGAGGCATCGGGGCTGGCGACGGAGTCGCAGGAGGCCAGCAAGGCAGGAGGCCAGCGCGGCGCGCTGGCGGACGCTGACCTCGATGCAGTCGTAGCCCTCTTCGATGCGGCGGAGCGGTTCACTGCCCGGCTGCCGCATGGCTCGACACGGCTGTTCCTTGACAGCCTGGCTGGCCAGGAGATCGTAGGCGACACGCTGGCTCAGCACGCTCCGCGCGGCGAGGCCGTCGCCGTGCTGACGGCGCACCGGGCTAAAGGCCTTGAATGGGATCTGGTGGTCGTCGCGGGCGTGCAGGAAGGGACGTGGCCGGACGTACGCCGGCGCGGCTCCGTACTCGGCATGGATGAGCTTGTCGAGGTCGTCGCTGGCGGTGAGCCGGGCGAGACCGGCTCGGGCAGTGAGGTGGCTGCCGTCGCCGCCACTGCGCGGTTGCTCGCCGACGAGCGCCGCCTGTTCTACGTCGCGGTGACCAGGGCTCGGCGCGAGCTAGTCGTGACCGCGATCGGAGCCGCAGACAGTGAAGAGCGGCCATCGCGATTCCTCACTGAGCTAGCGGGCGACGACATCGAGATCGAGCATGTCGCCAGCACCGGCCGCCGCTGGCTGTCGCTGCCTGCGCTCACCGCGGATCTGCGACGGGCCGCAGCCGATGCCAGCCTGCCGGCACACGTCCGGACCGCAGCCGCGACACAGCTCGCGAGGCTCGCCGCTGCCGGAGTTCGCGGCGCGAGTCCGCGGCACTGGTACGCGCTCACCGAGCTGACCGCGGCGGGCGAACGGCTGCCCGGCAGTGTCCACATCTCGCCATCGCGCGTCGAGACCTTCACTAAGTGCGGGCTGCGGTGGCTACTGGAGGCGGCGGTAGGCGTCAGCTCGCCGGGCGCCGCGCAAGGGCTCGGCATCGTCATCCATGCCGCTGCGGCGCTCGCGGCCGAGGGCGCCGACGATGGCGAAGTCGCCAAGCGCGTGGACGAGCTGTGGCAGCACCTCGACTTCGGCAGCTCGTGGTACACAGCGCGGCAGCGTGCGCACGCCGAGAGCATGGTGAACAAGTTCCTGAGCTGGCACCGCAGTAACCCGCGCGAGCTAGTGGCCGTCGAGGAGCGGCTGGGCGTCAGCATGGGCGAGATCAGAATCACCGGCCAGGTGGACCGGCTGGAGCGTGATGAGCACGGCGCAGCGATCGTCGTGGATCTCAAAACCGGCTCATCCAGGCCTGCCGACGCCGATCTCGATCGCAATCCGCAGCTCGGCGTCTATCAGCTGGCCGTGCTGCTAGGCGCATTCGAACAGTTCGGCCTCAGTGAGCCTGGCGGCGCTGAGCTCGTCCAGGTTGGCAAGGCCGGCCTGTCGGCGACGGTGCGAGTGCAGGCTCAGCCCGGCCTGGCCAGCGACCCCGATCCGGGCTGGGCGCGCGAGCTTGTCGAGACCGTCGCCGCTGGAATGGCGGGTCCGGTGTTCCGGGCGACCGCCAACCCTGGCTGCCGGGTCTGCCCGGTGGCGTCCAGCTGCCCGGTTGACGAGCGCGGCGGGCAGGTGGCGCTATGAGGACCGATCAGGCGAGGTACAGCCCGGCGCAGCTGGCCAGGATGCTTGGCGCCCAAGAGCCCACTGCGGAGCAGGCGGCAGTGATTGGCGCCCCGCTGGCGCCGATGGCGGTGATCGCCGGCGCAGGCTCGGGCAAGAGCGAGACGATGGCGGCCCGGCTTGTCTGGCTCGTGGCCAACCAGTTCGTTCGCCCCGAGCGCGTCCTCGGGCTGACGTTCACCCGCAAGGCGGCGGCTGAGCTAGCCGAGCGGGTCCGCGCGCGCCTGACAGGCTTGCGCCGAGCCGGCCTCGTGTTGCCCGATGCCCGCGCGCTCGCAGCGGCTGGCGCACTGCAGCCAGCTGACGATGACCTGCTGGCAGGCGATCCGGTGATCTCGACGTACCACGCCTACGCGGGGCGGCTAGTCGCCGACCATGCACTGCGCGAGGGACTCGAGCCGACCTTGCGGCTCATCACGCCGGCGGTCTCCTGGCAGCTGGCGGCCAGGGTCGTGGCGGCCTATGACGGTCCCACCGATGCGCTGGAGTGGACGCCAGCTACGGTGACTGCCGCGGTGATCTCGCTAGCGGGCGAGATGGCCGAGCACCTGCAGGGACGCGAGGACGTGCTGACCGTCGGCAGCTGGCTGACAGCATCCGTGGGCAGCCTGACAGGCCGGGTACCAAAGGCAGTGACCGACGTACTCAAACACCAGCGGACCCGGGAGCAGCTGCTGCCGCTGGTCGCCGGCTATGCCGCCGCGAAGGCGGCCAGGGAGGTCATCGACTTCGGGGACCAGATGGCCCTGGCGGCCTGCATCGCGTCGCGGCATCCGCTCGTTGGACTCGGTGAGCGGGCGCGTTACCAGGTGGTTTTGCTGGATGAGTACCAGGACACCTCGCACGCTCAGCTTGTACTGCTCAGGTCACTGTTCGGCGGCGGACACCCGGTCACCGCGGTCGGCGACCCATGCCAGTCGATCTATGGCTGGCGCGGCGCCAGCGCCGGCAACCTGCGCAGGTTCACGCGCGACTTCCCCAGCGGCGACGGCGAGCCAGGCCCGGTCCGGGTCTTGTCGACCAGTTTTCGCAACACCGGGAACGTGCTCATCGCCGCCGGGGCTATCCAGGCGGAGTTGCGGGCCGCGGCGCCCGACGTGCCGCTGCTGGTCGCGCCGGCCGGCCGGGCCGACCGCGGCGTCGTACGATGCGGCCTGCTGGAATCGATGCACGACGAGGCGGCCTGGATCGCCGCCGAAGTCGCGGGGCTGCTTGAGCTCCCGCCGGGCCTGGCACCCGACGCCGAGCCCTGGCCCGACGGCAGTGACGCACAGGTCCGCCCGAGTGACATCGCCGTGCTCTGCCGCAAGCGTTCCCAGTTCGCCGCGCTGCGCGCCGCGCTTGAGGCACGCGGCATCCCGGTCGAGGTCGTCGGCCTTGGCGGCCTGCTAACGGTGCCCGAGGTTGCCGACATCGTGGCTACTCTCCAGGTCATGCATGACCCGGCAGCGTCCGGGGCGCTCGCGCGGCTGCTGACATCGCCGCGCTGGCGGATCGGGCCGGCCGACCTCGTCGCTCTGGGGCGGCGTGGCAGGTCGCTTGCCAGGGCCGCGAGTCATGCGGGCGGGACGGAGGCGGCCGCCCCCGCCGACGTAGCCGTCGCCGGCCCGCGGGACCTGATCTCAGGCGCGATCAGCGACCTGACCAAGGACCCCGGCAGTCTCGTCGAGGCTCTGGATGACCTGGGGACGCCGGCCGCGTACTCGTTCGCCGGCTACGCGAGGATGACCGCCCTCGCGGCTGAGCTGCGCGTGCTGCGCGGTCATGTCGCCAGGCCGCTCGCTGAGCTCGTCATGGAGGTCGAGCGGGCGCTGGGCCTCGACATCGAGGTCGCCGCCCGGCCCGGCACCGACCCAGCCGCAGCGCGGGCGGACCTTGATGCGTTCGCTGACGCGGCGGCCGCGTTCGCGGGCGACGCCAGGGAGCCGACTCTGGGCGCGTTTCTGGCCTATCTCGAGGCGGCCGAGTCTGAGGAGTTCGGCCTGGAGGCCGGCCAGGTCGGCGAGACCGACTCAGTCAAGCTCGCGACCGTGCACGCGGCGAAGGGACTTCAGTGGGCCGCGGTCTTCGTGCCCGGTCTGGCCGGCGGCGCCCAGCGGCACTTGTTCCCGGCGAAGCCGCGAGTGACGACCCGGTGGACCGAGAATGCCCGGCTGCTCCCGTTCAGCCTCCGGGGGGACGCGGCCGACCTGCCGCAGCTGGCGGGACTGACCCCGGCTGAGCTGACGGCATTTGGCGCCGCATGTACCGAGCGCGATCTGGCCGAGGAACGCCGGCTCGGGTACGTCGCCGCGACCAGGGCTGTCTTCATGCTGGGCTGCTCGGGCTACTGGTGGTCGGATGGTGTATCCCGGCTCGGCCCGTCGCAGTTCCTCACCGAGGTACGAGCCGCTTGCGAGGCCGGGGCCGGGCAAGTAGCACACTGGCACCCAGAGCCCGCCGCGGACGCCGTCAACCCGGCCCTCGCCGATCCGCCCACCGCGCTCTGGCCTGCGGCCGCCGCAGCGAGCGCCCGGCACACCGCCATCCGCGAGGCGGGCGCACTAGTAGAAGCGGCGGCTCGCGAGCTGAGAGCGGCTGGCCACGCCACCACGCCGCCGCGGCCCGCCGCGGGTGTTCCCGCCGGCTCGGGCGCACCAGACGCGGGCTCGGGCGTAGCTGATGCCGGCTCTGCCGACCCGCATGACGAGCTCATCGCCGCCTGGACGCGCGATGCCGATCTGCTGCTAGCCGAGCGGGCGCGGCGTCAGGCTGGCCCGGAAGTGCTCGTCACCCTGCCCCGCCAGCTGCCAGTCTCCTCGCTGGTGACTATGGCCAGGGATCCTGCGGAGCTGGCGCAGCAGGTTCGGCGGCCGATGCCACGCAGGCCGGTACCGCAGGCGGCCCGTGGCACAACCTTCCATCAGTGGCTAGAGCAGCGATTCGGGCAGGCCCAGCTCATCGACGCCGACGACCTGCCAGGCGCCGCCGATGAGCTCGCGGCGCAGCCAGGGGATCCGGACCTGGCCGAGCTCAAGGCACAGTTCGAGGCGGGTGAGTGGGCGAGCCGGTGGCCGGCCGAGGTCGAGGTGCCGTTCGAGACGCTGATCGGCGACCGGCATGTCCGGGGCCGGATCGACGCCGTATTCGCCGACGCCGCCGACGGCGGATTCGACGTCGTCGACTGGAAGACCGGCAGGCAGCCAGGCTCGGCCGCAGAGAATCGCGCGGTCGCCGTGCAGCTGGCCGCCTACCGGCTCGCGTGGGCTGCCCTGGCCGGGGTTCCGCTGGCCGACGTGCGCGCCGCGTTCTACTACGTGCGCGACAACATCACGGTCCGTCCGGCGGATCTGCTTGATAAGGACGGCCTGGCGGCGCTGATCGAGGACGTCGCGCTCGTCCCGCCGCAAGCGCCGCGCGCCGGTTCTGCCGCCAGCCCCGCTGATGCCCGCGCCGTCGACACCTGAGGGCGGCGCTTAGCCGCTCAAGCCGCACCGGCACCTGCACTCGTGCCGCACGCGGAGAAGGCCGCCCCGCCGCCAGGTCCGGCAACCGCGGTCGGCTGTGGGGGTAAACCCCCAGGTGAGGATGGGAGTTAGTCGGCTGCTGCCTGGTCGGCGTTTTCCCTAGCGTTGCTGGCAGAGCGACATACGCTCGCTAACCAGGGGAGACGCGATGATCGAGGCGCGAAGTCTCACGAAACGCTACGGCAGTACAGCCGCCGTCAGCGATCTCAGTTTCACGATCCGGCCGGGCATAGTGACAGGGTTCCTGGGGCCGAATGGCGCAGGCAAGACGACCACCATGCGGATGATCCTCGGCCTCGACTATCCGACGGCCGGGACCGTCACGATCGGCGGAGTGCCGTACGCCCGGCTGGCTTACCCGATGCGCGAAGTCGGGGCGCTGCTCGAGGCGAGGGCCGTAAACGGCGGCCGGACCGCGCGCAGCCACCTGCTCAGCCTGGCCCAGACCAACGACATTTCCCGCCGCCGGGTCGACGAGGTACTCGGCATCGTCGGACTGGCGGATGTGGCCGGGAAGCGGAGCAGGGGATTCTCGCTGGGCATGAGCCAGCGTCTCGGCATCGCCGCCACGCTGCTCGGTGATCCGCAGATCCTGATGTTCGACGAACCGGTGAACGGGCTCGATCCTGAGGGCATCGTCTGGATCCGGACCTTCATGCGGTCACTGGCCGCGGAAGGCCGGACAGTTCTCGTGTCCAGTCACCTGATGTCGGAGATGGAAAACACCGCTGATCACCTCATCGTGATCGGACGCGGGCACCTGATCGCTGATTGCAGCATGAAGGAGTTCATCGCCCGCAGCTCCGGTCAGGCCGTCCTGGTCCGTACGCCGCACCGCGACGTGCTGGCCACAGCGGTCATGGCCGCCGGCGGCACCGTCAGCGACAGCGGTGACGAACTGGCCGTGCGCGGCCTCAGTGAGGACCAGGTGGCCGACCTGGCCTTCGCCAACGGGGTCCGCGTGCATCACCTGGCGCCGACGAAGGTGTCGCTGGAGCAGGCATTCATGGAACTCACCGCCGACAGCGTGGACTACCACGCGGAGCTGCCCGCCAGCCGGGAGCCCGCTCAGCATTCAACGGAGGCACGACGATGAGCGCTGTCACGACGCAGGGAGTACGCCCCGGCGCGAGAACGACCGGCCGCCGGCGGGCGGGCCTGCCCGGCACGCTTCGCTCGGAGCTCACGAAGATCATTTCAGTACGGTCCACCTACTGGGCCCTGGCGGTGCTGGTACTGACCAGTGTCGTCTGGAGCATCGCGTTCTGTGCCGGAACAGCGGCCCACTGGGCGCACATGTCGGCGCAGTCCCGGGCTGGCTTCGACCCGACGCAGTCCAGCGTGATCGGACTCGTCCTCTTCGGTCAGCTGGTGATCGCGGTCCTCGGCGCCCTGACGATCACCGCGGAGTACTCGACGCAGGCCATCAGAACGTCGCTGACGGTGATGCCGAGGCGCGGAGTTGTGTACGGGGCAAAGGCAGCAGTGTTCGCCGCTGTCGCCGTGGCGGTCGCGTTCCCCGCAAGCTTCCTCGCTTGGTTCGTCGGCCAGCGACTTCTGGCCAGCACGCACGCGGAGGCCACGCTCGGGCAGCCGAACGTGCTGCGGGCTGTTGTGGCCAGCGCCATCTTCGTGGTGCTCTGTGGCCTGTTCAGCTACGGGCTCGGCGCGGTCCTGCGCAGCACCGCCGGCACAATCACGGCGGCCTACGGCTTCATGTTCCTGCTGCCCCAGCTGGCCAGGGCGCTACCCACGAGCTGGTACAACGACGCCATCCGATGGCTGCCGGGCGGTCAGTTCGACGGCGCGATCTCGACCAGCGGCCCGCCGATCAGCTCGCACCTGTTCTCCACCTGGGGCGAGATAGCGGTCCTCGGCGGATACACGGCAGTCGTGCTGATCGCGGGAGCTCTCCTGCTGCGCCGTAGGGATGCCTGACTCATGACACGGCCGCCAGGGCTGAAGGCCACCCCCCGCGCCAGCACGTACGCTGAGCCCGTGCAGGGCATCTGGACGTGGCTGCGGAACCATCCGTGGGAGGCGGACCTTGCCCTGGCGGCCCTGGTTTTCCTGGCTAGCTCGGATCAGACCGGCGGTGACCCGCTGATCGCTGTGATCAGTCTCTGCCTCGCGGCGACGCTGATCCCGCGGCGGAAGTACCCGGTCCAGGCCTTCATGGCCGCGGCGGCGATCGTGGCTGTCCAGGTGTGGCTGGGATTGCGGCCGCATG
This sequence comes from Streptosporangiaceae bacterium, assembly GCA_035484155.1. GTDB lineage: Bacteria > Actinomycetota > Actinomycetes > Streptosporangiales > Streptosporangiaceae > JAJYUU01. The sequence continues at coordinate 5,625 of DATHPF010000314.1, read as the reverse complement.
GGGGTTACAACACCGGCGCCTGGCAGCCCACCGCCGCCGACCTGGCGCTTGCTGTGCTGCTCTACACGCTGGCCGCGCATGCGCCGCGGCGTGTCTCCGTGGCGGGGCTCGCGACCTGCCTGATCCTGTCGGCCGCGGCCATCTCTCGCTGGGGACCGGCGCACACGGCACATCCGGGCGCATCGATCCTGGCGGCTGCCACCCTGCTTGGCAGCGCGTCCCTGACCGCGTGGGTGCTCGGCGATTCCGTCGCCTACCGGTACCGGATCGCCTTTTACGCGGCGCTAGAGGACCGCGCGGCCCGGCTGGAGGCCGAGCGTGACGCGCAAGCCAGGATCGCAGCGTCTGCCGAGCGCGCACGCGAGCTGCAGGAGAGCCGCGCTCGGGCGGTCGACGAGGCTGCCGCCCGGCTGCGGCGCATCGAGCGCGACCTGCACGACGGGGCCCAGGTCCGGCTCGCGGCGCTCGCACTGGCACTGGGGGAGATCAAGGAGAATGTGGACGCGGCCCAAGACGACGACGGTGCTGGTCAGGCTCGCACCAGGATGCTCATCGGCGCCGCGCACCGCAACGCGAAGGAGACGCTTGCTGAGCTGCGTGACCTGGCCAAGGGCATCCACCCGGCGGTCCTCGACCGCGGCCTAGACGCCGCGCTGTCCGCGCTGGCCGAGACGAGCGCGACGCCGGTAGAGCTCGCGGTCAGTATCACCGAGCGGCCGTCGCCGGCGATCGAGACGATCGCCTACTTCTGCGCGGCCGAGCTCCTGGCCAACGTAGCCAAGCACGGCCGCGCGACGCGGGCAGCTATTTCGGTTACCGAACAGGACGGTGAGCTAGTCATGAGCGTCACCGACGACGGGGCGGGGGGCGCCCGCCTCGTCGCCGGCGGCGGTCTCGCCGGCCTGCGTGAGCGCGTCCAGACGGTCGACGGGCGCCTGGCCCTGGCCAGTCCCGCCGGGGGGCCGACGACGGTGACCGTCGCGCTCCCGGGGCATGCCTGATGTCCGCTCCGATCCCGCTGCGCATCGTCATCGCCGAGGACGCCGCGATTATGCGCGACGGCCTCACGCAGACTCTGACCCGGCGTGGTCACGACGTCGTCGCCGCCGTGGGCGACGCGGCGGCGTTGCTCGACGCGGTCGCGTCATTCAAGCCCGATGTCGCTGTCATCGACGTCCGTATGCCGCCCACCCATACCGATGAGGGCCTGCGCGCTGCCCGGTCCATCCGCAGCGAGCATCCTGGCGTCGGCGTGCTCGTCTTCTCCCAGTACGTCGAGGCCAGATCCGCCGCCGAGCTCATCGCAGGGGCACCTGGCGGCGTCGGTTATCTGCTCAAGGACCGGGTCGCTGATGTCGGCGAATTCATCGAGGCAATCAGACGCGTCGCGCACGGCGGCACGGTCCTGGACCCCGAGGTCATCAGCCAGATGCTCGGGGCCAGCCGCCGGGCCGACTCGCTCGCCGCGCTGACTCCGCGGGAGCGCGAGGTGCTCGGACTGATCGCCGAAGGGCGGTCGAACACTGCTATCGCCGAGGCGCTCGTGATCACCGGCGGCGTCGTAGAGAAGCACATCGCGAGTATCTTCGCCAAGCTCGGGCTCGCCCCCTCCGACACTGACAACCGCCGGGTGATCGCGGCCATCAAGTACCTGGAGTCGTGAGAGCCCGAACCGGCCGCGTGACGCCAACAGACATGCGATTCCATTGTTCCAGCGGCGCACGCCGCGGCCGGGCCGAGCGAACGGGACCACAACCATGGCAGAGCGCATCTGGCGGATCAAGACTTGCCTGAATGGCAGCCGCAACCCGGCCGATCACCCCGCCATACCGGTCACTCCCGGCCAGCTAGCCGTTGCCGCCGCCGACGCCGTGGCGGCGGGCGCCGAAGCCGTGCATCTGCACCCGCGTGACAGTGACGGACGCGAGTCACTGCGTCGGGCCGACGTCGGGCCGGCCGTCGGCGCCGTGCGGGCGGCATGCCCGGGCACGCCAGTCGGCGTGACGACTGGCCTGTGGGTGACCGGAGACCCCTGGACCCGCCGTGATGAGGTCATGAGCTGGGCCGGCCTCGACGGCGCCGAACGGCCCGATTTTGCCTCCGTCAACGTCAGCGAGGACGGCTGGCAGGAGCTCACCGTCATCCTCGCCGAAGCCGGCATCGGAGCTGAGGCCGGCGTCTGGTCGGTCGCCGACGCCGAGGCCACCGCGGGCTTCGAGCCGTCGGCCGACTGGCTGCGGATCCTGGTGGAGGTCACTGGTGCCACCTCGGCCAACGCGACCATTCGGGCGGATGAGATTCTGGAGATCTTGAACGCGGCCAGGCTGACCGCGCCGGTACTGCTGCATGGGGCGGACGAGGGATGCTGGCCGCTAGTGGCGCACGCGGGACGGCTCGGCCTGGCCACGCGGATCGGGCTCGAGGACGTCCTGACCGGACCGGACGGCCGGGACGTAGCGGACAACGCCGAGCTGGTCCGGCTCGGCCTGGTCGAATGGACGGCGGCGCCGAGCGGCTGAGGGCGCGCCGAGCGGCTGAGCGCCGCGGGGAACGGCCGCGAAGCGGGTAACATTCCGGAGACGCTATGGAGGCAGGCACCGTGACGGAACGACGAGTCGCCATGAGCGATGGCATCGCAGAACGTGTTGTCCGACGCGCCATCTCGCACCTGGCAAACTCCTACCCGCACGGGCCGGCCAGGGCCACCGCCGCGAAGGAGATGCTCGTGCACGCCCTTGAGGGCACCAACGAGCAGGCTGACGAGGCGGACGGCTACGCGGCAGCCGCTGCCATGGCCGCTCTCGCGCACGGCATCGAGGCCGAGGTCGGCCAGGGCCTGGACTGGCTCGCGGTCGCCGCCCTCCAGGAGTGGGACTTCCACCACCCCGAGAGCCCGATCTAGGCGGCGGGCCGCTCGCGCTGCGGCCGCGAGTCGGCGCTGCGGCGCCGAGCACTCCGTGAACGTCATCGCCCGGCCGGGCCTTGCCTGCGAAGGAGCAGCACCATGGATGTTCTCCAGTACATCGAGGCACATGGGGACGAGTTCTTCGGCTCGCTCAGCCAGTGGCTGGCAATCCCGTCCATATCTGCCGATCCGGCGCGGCGCAACGACGTCGCGCGATCCGCGGCCTGGCTACAGACCTATTTGCAGGGAACGGGGTTCCCGATCGTCGAAGTATGGCCGACGGGCGAGGCCGGCTCGCTGGGACTGCCAGCGGTGTATGCGGAGTGGCCGGCCGACGACCCGGCGGCGCCGGTCGTGCTGATCTACGGCCATCACGACGTGCAGCCGGTCGAGCCGCTCGCGGAGTGGGACAGTCCCCCTTTTGAGCCGGTGCAGCGCGACGGGCAGCTGCTAGGCCGCGGGGCTTCAGACGACAAAGGCCAGGTCCTGTTCCATTCGCTTGGCGTGCGCGCGAGCCTGGCCTCGTCGGGTGCGTCGGCCCCGCCAGTGACGCTGAAGCTGCTGATCGAGGGCGAGGAGGAGTCGGGCTCGCCGCATTTTGCCGACCTGCTGCGCACTCGGCGCGACCGCCTGGCGTGCGATGTCATCGTGATCTCAGACACCACGATGTGGGCTGCGGACGTGCCGTCGATGTGCGTCGGCATGCGCGGTGTCGTGGACGCCGAGATTAGCTTGAGCGGCCCCGACCGCGACCTGCACTCCGGCTCGTTCGGCGGCGCCGTGCCGAATCCGCTGCATGTCATGGCCGACCTGCTGTCGGGCTTGCACGACAGTGACGGCAGAGTGACAGTGCCTGGTTTCTACGACAACGTGCTGCCCTTGTCGCCAGCCGAGAGAGACCTGATCGCGCGGCTGCCGTTCGACGAGAAGGCGTGGCTGGCCGAGGCGGGCAACAGCGGCTCGGCCGCCGGCGAAGCTGGCTACGGCACGCTCGAGCGAATCTGGACCAGACCGACGGCCGAGGTCAACGGCATGTGGGGAGGTCACACCGGGCCTGGCGGCAAGACCATCGTGCCGGCCCAGGCGCACGCGAAGCTGTCGTTCCGGCTAGTCGCCAATCAGGATCCGGCCGACGTCATCGCGGGCCTGCGCCAGTACGTGCGTGACCAGACGCCGCCCGGCATCCAGGCGACCGTGATCTCCGACGGGCCAGGCGTGCGGCCGTGCTTCGCGCCGACAGACTCGCCAGCAGTCCGAGCAGGCCTGCGAGCCATGGAGCGGGCATTCGGCAAGGAGGTCCTGTTCACCAGGGAAGGCGGCAGCGGGCCGGAGGCTGACCTGGCTGACATCCTGGCCGCGCCGCTAGTCTTCATCGCAGTCGGACTTGACGCGGACAGAATTCACGCACCAAACGAGCGGGTCGATATGGCACTACTGCTCAAGGGCGCCGAGGCGTCGGCGTACCTCTGGGATGAGCTGGCCGCCGTCGCCGGTGAGCTGACGGCAGGCAGGTGAGCGCCGCGGCGAGCTTGGCGGACGACAATGAGTCAGTGGCGGCCGGGCCAGGGCTGACCGGGCCAGGACTCAGTGGGCCAGGACTCAGTGGGCCAGGACTCAGTGGGCCAGTGCTCACCGACCTTGTCCTGGCGCGTGCCGAACTTGACAGGTCGGCGCACCTGAGAGCTGACGAAGCCTGGCTGGCCTCGGCCTGGGCAGAGCCGCGCACCAGAGTTCTCGTCGTTGAGCAGGGTCGCGCGCTGTGCGACATGGGTCATGACCTTGCCCGCCTCGTGTTCGTCTCGCCGCCGCAGGCACCCGATGGCGTTCGGTTCCTGCTCGGTGTCGACGACGACGAAGTCGCGTTTTTCGGCCTCGCCGGGCCGCTGCCCGACCCGCCAGGGGAGACGGTGCGGCCGGTCCCGTTGCGCGAGGTCGGCCCGCTGCTGTCCGATCGCGATGCCGGCCTGCTGACGCACGCGGTCGCGCTCGCTAACTGGCACGAGACGTTCACGCACTGCCCGCGGTGCGGCGCGGTGACGGACCCGATCTCGTCGGGTCATGCCCGCAAGTGCCCCGTCGATGGCAGCGAGCACTTCCCGCGCGTGGATCCGGCGATGATCGTGCTAGTGACCGATAGTGCCGGTCGCTGCTTGCTAGCTCGCAACGCGATGTGGCCTGCCCGCCGCGTATCCATCCTGGCCGGTTTCGTCGAAGCGGGCGAGTCGGCCGAGCAGGCGGTGGCCCGCGAGGTTCACGAGGAGTCGGGCGTCGTCGTCGGCGCCGTCAGATACCTGGGCAGCCAGCCATGGCCGATGCCGCAGAGCCTGATGCTGGGCTTCCGCGCCGAGGCCACGGGCAGCACTGAGATCACGGTGGACGCCGACGAGATCGCCGAAGCGCACTGGTACAGCCGGGATGACCTGCGCGCCGCGGTGGACAGCGGCAACCTGCTGCTGCCGCCGCCAGTCTCGATCGCGCACCGCATCATCGAGTCCTGGTACGGCAGCGCGCTGCCTGGCAACTGGTGATCCGACTCAGTCGTTAGCACGTAAACTTTGATGGCCTGGAGCCCCATCAAAGTCTTCGTGATCATGAACTGAATGCGCGTCTGATAAGCAGATTGACAATGCATCGGCTACCTACCTATGCTGGCCGACATGGCTAAGTCACCTGCCGCCATGCGGGAGCCGACCTACTTCGTGCTGGCGGCGCTGCTGGCT
>DATHPF010000313.1:0-30921 GCA_035484155.1 Streptosporangiaceae bacterium | reverse complement strand
CTGGGTGGCCGTTCGCACCTGCTGCGGCACTTGCCACCGATCGTGCCACAAGCTCGCGATCATCAGGCACTAGAGGCGCGAATCCTTAGTCCGTCCCACCGGGCAGGCACTCGGTCTCTGGCGGCTATGCCCCAACGAGGCCGACGGTTATGTCATCGACCCGGAGTCCGCGGTCCCGCTAGGCTAGGTGGCGAACTTTCCCGGGTCGTCTAGCCTGGCAGGACTGAGCCCTTTGGTGGCTTAAACCGAGGTTCGAATCCTCGCCCGGGAGCAGAATCGCGTCTGAGTCTTCACCCGAGGTCAGGACGCTTGCAATGTCGGCAAGCTATTGGACTCTCCGCTTGCCTGTGCGTCGGAGCAGGCCATAGCAGCCGAGGCCCAGCCCTCGATCTGCCGGTAGAGCTCGGCACTTCGCCGCACTTTGATCACGAGACAACCGTGATAGTTCGAGCCCGTGTTTTTCCGGACGGTGCGCGGGTTGTGGCGCTTAAGCGTTGGCCGCCTAAACTGCGTGTCCGGCAGTTCAGTCAGCTCCTGCCAGAACTGCTGCGCTGCGGCTACATCCGCGGTCTCATGGATGTTGACGCGGCATATGAGCCGATCACGGGTAACGCCTGCCGCTTCCAGAAAGCGCATAAAGAAGCTGATCAGCTGCGGATCACTGTTAATGAAGGCGATCTGTTCACTTGGACGGTGGGGCTTGCTTTTGCAGCCCTCGCACCAGTAGGCGATCGCTCCGGCGATGAGAATCTCGCGTTCGTTCAGGGGGCCGATCTCCGCTGCGGCCGCATCCTTGACCGCTTGCCTCCTGGCCTCGCGCCGCAGGCCCTCGGCTTGCCAGTACCTCGACACGCCCGCAGCCTTGCGCTTGCGGGTCTCCTCGTAGCTGATCCGGCCGACCCGCGGCAGGTCGCGCGCCCACAGGGAGACGGAGCTCTTTGAGACGCCGAGCTCGGCGGCGATCTCCACGTAGGTATGGCCACGGGAGCGTAGGTCGCGAGCCTTCTCGCGCAGATCGTCCTTAGCCCTCGGCCTCCTCGTCCATGGCTGGGCCGGCACCCCGCGCAAGGCCCTATCGAGCGTTGAGTTCCCCACGCCCAGGATCTGCTTGATCTCGCGGCGGGACTTACCCGCCAGGCGCAGCGCGATGACCTGTGCGTCTAACTGCTTGGACCGCTGCCTATCGCTCATATTCGAATACTAGATCGAGGCACTGACAGTTCGGCGGCTCGCCGTTAGATAGTCACGACGATGGTCTGGACAATTGAGGTTCAAATCCTCACGCGGCAGCATATGTAGGCTCACCACCTGGGACTACTCTGTTTCTTCCGGCTACTTTCCACGTGTTCTTCGGCTACTTTCGACGTACCGGCCTGGCTGTACGTCAGTACGGCTCGAGGGTGCTACGACACGCGGAGGAGGTGCCGTGCCAGCCCACTTCTGGAGCGATTCCGCGCTTGCCCGGGCCCGTCGTCCGCTGGCATCCGGCGACGCCGGCACGTTTGCCGAGATGTTCGATGAGCATGCCAGGCACGTCTTCGACTACTGCAAGTCGATCCTGACTGACGAGGTCGAAGCCGCCAGGGCCACCGAAGCTACCTTCATCACAGCGTCTTCGCTGATCCCCTGGCTGCGTGATCACGACCGCCTCCGCCCGTGGCTGTTCGCGCTGGCTCGCAACGAGTGCACCAGTTCACGCCCCGGGCGTGTAGCGCTGGCAGCCTGCCGTGAGCTGCCGGGCCGGTCGGATCACCTGGGTCTGCGGCACGGACCGTGGGCTGGCGATATGAGCGAGCCAGACACCGATGCGTTGCGGCTGGCGGCTGTTGAGGCACGCATTCGGATGATGGAACAGGGCCGGGCCGTCGGGAGCCTGGTGCAAGATCCCCCGCGCGAAGCACAGGTGCTCGTGTATCGGCATGGCATCAGCCCGCGCGAGCTGCCCGCCATCCTCGGCATTCCTGCCAAGGAGGCGAAGACGCTGCTGGCTGAGGCTCTCGCGGGCGGCCGAACTGCTCAACACGCCGCCGACAAGATGAGTATCGGCATAACCGGGCGGCAACGTCCGGGGAGCAGCTCGGACGACTCCGTCGAAGCGGCCCGCAAAGCCGCGCTAGCTATTCCGCTTGCTATACCGCCTCCTGACGTCTGGCGGCGCGCAGCGAGGGTGGCCATCGACCCGGAGTTCTGGGAGTGCCGCGACTCGGTGGTCGAGCGCGCTAGCCCGCTCGGGTTTGACGGCTTTCCGGTCAGCCGTGAGATGAAAATTGCGAAGGCCCGAGCGCGGCTACGGCTCGTGGCCATTGTGTCGGTGCCGGGGATAGCCGCCATTGCCGCGGCCGCGATCTTGTATTTCCCGCATTCCCCTGCACCTAGCGGGACTCGGCCGGCGAGCGAGACTCTGCAGACCAGCGGCACCGGTCTGAGTGGTTCGGCCTCGGCATCGGCAAGTACGTCGTCACATGGTCCGGCCAAGGCCAAGCACCCGGGCAATGGAGGCAACGTCACCGCGCCCGTGGCTCCAGCACCGCCCGGAACGACCGCCTCGAAGTCCGCCAAGCCCTCTTCGAAGCCCTCATCGAAGCCGTCTTCGACGCCGACTGCTAAGGGCTCGTCTTCGCCGACCACGACCCCACCGACGAGTTCATCTCCGCCCCCAAGCTCATCTCCGCCCCCAAGCTCATCTCCGCCGCCAAGCTCATCTCCGCCGCCAAGCTCGCCGACGCCCACCCCCGGGCCGTGATGCCGAGCTGGCGGCCTCGAACACCGCCGAGGAATCGGCCCTAGGCGCGCGACGCCCCGGGAGCGTGTGGTGATCCGCGCGGCGCATGATGCGCCCCAGACACCTAGGCGTCCGACGAGGCCACCATGAGAAACGGGCAATAGCCGCTAATCAGGCGAGCCGAGCCGGGTCTGGGCGGGCGCTCCGTTATGCCGGAGCCGTCGATGCCGTAGCCGGCCACCTTGCCGGAGTTGCGGCGGTCTCCTCGACTGTCGCTGCCTCAGCGCGCGCGCGAGATCGGAGCGGGTCACGAGCGGCGCCGGCGCAGCCGGTCGGCTACTCCAGGTACCTTCGCTACTACTAGCCGTTACACATTCATGACGATGCCGGCAAATATTTCCCCGCTGGTAGTGCCAACCTACGGTCACGTAGGTTACGGTTACGTAAGCGTATTCTGCACGCGCCCCTGACCACGGCTATGCAGGACGTTTAATCCCGCAACTATCCGGTATGAGTGCCAGGCGAGGATCACATGACCACTGCCATAGACACTGCGACGAGCGGCGCACCGGAGGCCGGTGGCACCCGCGCGAAGGCACCACTGAGCGACCTCCAGGACGAACCCAAGGGCCGCTTCGAAAAGGTCCTGGTCGGGGTCTTCGTCGCCGTGCCGATGCTCGCACTGATTGCGGCGATACCGCTGGCCTGGGGCTGGGGCCTCGGCTGGCACGACATCGTCCTAGCGGTGGCCTTTTACTACATCTCGGGCCTCGGCATCGCGATGGGGTTCCACCGCTACTTCACGCATTCCTCCTTCAAGGCCAAGACCGGCCTGCGGGTCGCGCTCGCCATCGCCGGCTCGCTGGCCGTCGAGGGCCCGGTGCTCACCTGGGTCGCCGACCACCGGCGGCACCACAAGTACAGCGATCGGGAGGGCGACCCGCACTCGCCGTGGCGCTTCGGCGACGACTGGAGGGCGCTCGCCAAGGGTCTGGCCTGGGCGCACATCGGCTGGCTGTTCGACGCTGAGCACACCTCCAAGGAGAAGTTCTGCCCCGATCTGCTCGCGGACAAGAAGATCGCGCGAATCTCGCGCCAGTTCCCCATCTGGGTCACGGTCTCGTTGCTGGCTCCTGCTCTCATCGGCGGCCTGTGGGCCTGGTCGTGGCAGGGCGCCGTCACCGCATTCTTCTGGGCGACTCTGGTCCGGATCGCGTTCCTGCACCACGTGACCTGGTCCATCAACTCGATCTGCCACACCTTCGGCAAGAAGGAGTTCGAGGCCAGGGACAAGTCGAGGAACGTGAACTGGCTGGCCATCCTCTCCTTTGGCGAGTCCTGGCACAACCTGCACCATTCGGACCCGACCTGCGCCCGGCACGGCGCCCTGCGCGGTCAGATCGACACCGCAGCTCGGCTGATCTGGTTCACGGAGAAGCTCGGCTGGGCCTATGACGTCCGGTGGCCGGACGAGGCCAGGCTCAGCGCCAAGCTCACTGGCACCCGCCGCCTGGGCTCGATGACGCGACGGGCCGCAGCGGAACCAGTTAGCCGCATTGGGGCCTAACCGACCATGATGGGAACGTGACACATCAGGCCCCGCCGAATAACCGTCGGCGCATGACCGGCAAAGAGCGCCGTGCGCAGCTTCTGGACATAGGTCGGCGGCTATTCGCCGAGCGTGGCCTGGACGGCACTTCCATCGAGGAGATCGCCGCCCAGGCCGGCGTGTCCAAGCCCGTCGTCTACGAGCACTTCGGTGGCAAGGAAGGGCTGTACGCGGTCGTTGTGGATCGTGAGGTCGAGCGGTTCCTCACCATGGCCACCAGGCTGCTGGAGGGTGAGGACACCATGGCCAAGTTCGAAGTGGCCGCGGTACACCTACTCCGGTACATCCAGGAGAACTCCGACGGCTTCCGGATCCTGGTCCGCGACTCGAACCCGACCTCAGGCTCCGGTACCTTCGCCAGCCTGATCAGCGATATCGCCAGTCAGGTCGAATACATACTCGGCGACGTGCTGCAGGTCAGGGGCTACGATCCGAACCTGGCGCCGGTCTACGCGCAGATGCTGGTCGGCATGGTGGCGTCGGCCGGCCAATGGTGGCTCGATGCGCGGAAGCCAGAGCTTGAGGAGATGGCCGCGCACCTGGTGAACCTGGCCTGGAACGGACTGCGCGAGCTCGATCCTAAGCCGCGGCTCTCCGCCGAGGCCACCGAGCTACTGCGCCAGGGGAAGTAGCCGCCGCCGGCGGCGCACCGCCAGCGTCGTCAGTCAGGCCTTGTGCGCGACGACGAACACTCGACGGAACGGCAGGACTGTGCCGTAGGGCTCGGCCGGATAGGCCGCCCGGACCTGCTCGCCGTACTGCCGGACAAACTCAGCGGACTCGTCGGCCGGAAGCGCCGTCAGCACTGGCCGCAATCCGGTGCCCTTGACCCACTCAGTCACCGGATCGGGTCCGGGCAGGACGTGCAGGTAGGTCGTCTCCCACGCGTCCACGGCCAGGCCCTGCCGGGCCAGCAGGTCCAGGTACTCGCCTGCATCGGCCGACTGACGGTTGAGCTCGACTCCGGCCAGCGCGGTGCGCCACCTATCGGAGCGGGCGAGGTCGCGCAGGATCGCATGGCTCGGCTGGTCGAAGTTCCCCGGCAGCTGGAACGCGAGCCATCCCCCGTCCGCGAGCCAGCCAGCCCACCGCGGGAGCAATTCCAGGTGATCCGGTACCCACTGCAAGACAGCGTTCGAGATGATCACGTCCACCGGCCCGTCGGGTACCCAGTCGGCTAGGTCTTCGACCCGGAAGCTGAGCGTGCCTCGGCCTGCCATCCCGCGGTCGTCGATTCGCTGGGCGGCAGCGATCATCTCGGCTGATGAGTCGAGGCCGAGAACGTTCGCGTGCGGCCATCTGGCTGCGAGCGACGCCGTGAGCTGACCGGGCCCGCAGCCCAGATCCACGACCGAGCCTGGCGACGTAGCACCGATGCGCGCTGCGAGATCGAAAAACGGCCGTGAGCGTTCGTCAGCGAAACTCAGGTACTGGGCGGGATCCCACATTCGACCACCATCTCTCGTGACGTGATTATCTCTTGACATCAAGATACCCATCGGCTTTTCTACCGCCACGGAAGTCTCGATGTCAAGAGATATGATCTGGTCATGTCACCTGCGCCCCGGCCAGTGCGGGACGAGGTCGACGAGATCGTTGCCCGCTGGCGATCCGAGCGGCCTGACCTGGATGTCGCGCCCCTGGGCGTGCTGAGCCGCGTGACCCGCCTCGCCCGCCACCTGGACCGGGTGCGGCGGGACGCCTTTGCCGCCCACGGACTGGAGACGTGGGAATTCGACGTGCTGTCGGCTCTGCGCCGGGCGGGCCCGCCATACCAGCTGAGTCCGGGGGCGCTGCTCCGCGCGACGCTGGTCACGTCCGGCACCATGACCAACCGGATCGACAGGCTGGCTGCTGCGGGCCTGGTCAGCCGCAGCCGGGACCCGCAAGACAAGCGCGGAGTCCTCGTCCAGCTGACGGACGACGGCCGCCGCACCGTCGATGGCGCTATGTCTGACTTGCTAGCCCAGGAGCGGTCGATCCTCGCCGCACTCGACGCGGACCGGCACACCGAGCTAGCCGGCCTGCTGCGCATCCTGCTGGCGCCATTTGATGCGGCCGGCCTGAACGACACGGGATCGGCGCCCGATTAGCAAGACGCCGAGTAGCAAGCGGCCCGAGTAGCAAGCGGCCCGAGTAGCAAGCCGCGCGACGCCGACTCCGGACGAGCGTGCTGACGCCTAGCTGATGTCCTCGGCAACCTCGAGCCAGCGCTCCTCGAGGCTGGCGCGCTCCGTCTGAACGCCGCGCAGGTCCGCGCCAAGCTCAACGAGCTTCGCGTAGTCGCTGGCATTGTCGGCTAGCTCGGAGGCCAGGCGCGTCTCGGCCGCCGTCAGCCGGGCGATCTGGCGCTCGAGCCGGGCGAGCTCCTTCTGCCCGGCACGCTGCTGCGACGCCGCCCTGCCCTCGCCCGGTCCCGCGCTCGCGCGCACGCCGGCTTGTGCCGTCTCGCGATGCTCTGCCGCCGCTGCCCGGCGGCTGAGGTACTCGTCCACTCCGCCGGGCAGGTACGCCAGCTGCCCGCCGAGCAGCCCAAGCACGTGATCAGTGACCCGCTCGAGGAAGTACCTGTCGTGGCTGACGACGACGACCGAGCCCGGCCAGCCGTCCATCAGGTCCTCAAGTTCCGTCAGCGTCTCGATGTCCAGGTCGTTAGTGGGCTCGTCCAGCAGTAGCACGTTCGGCTCGGCCAGCAGCATCAGCAGCAGCTGCAGCCGGCGGCGCTCGCCGCCGGACAGGTCGCCGACCCTGGTCCACTGCCGCTCGCTTGTCAGCCCGAGCCGGTCGAGTAGCTGGCTGACCGAAAGCTCGTGCTTGCCGCCGACCACCGCTGAGCTGCGCACCTGCTCTGCTGCTTCCAGGACGCGCAGGTCCGGATCGACCGCGGCCGGCTCCTGCGTCAGGTAGCCGAGCTGGACGGTCGCGCCGGTGATCACCCGTCCGGTCGCGGCGACCTCGCCGGCGGACGGCACGGGCAGGGTCCCGGCTAGCAGCCGGAGCAATGTCGTCTTGCCGGTGCCGTTGACGCCAACGATGCCGACTCGGTCTCCTGGACCGAGCTGCCAGCTCACGTGATCGATCAGCACACGGGGGCCGGCCGTGGCCGACACATCCTCAAGCTCCACGACCGTCTTGCCGAGTCTCGTCGTCGCCAGCCTCGCCAGCTCGACACTGTCCCTGGCTGGCGGCTCGTCCGCGATCAGCGCGCTCGCCGCCTCGATCCGGAACTTGGGCTTGCTCGTCCGGGCCGGCGGTCCCCGCCGCAGCCAGGCCAGCTCCTTGCGGAGCAGGTTGCGGTGCCGCTGATCCATGGCCGCGGCGATGCGCGCGCGTTCGGCCTTGGCCAGAACGTACGCGGAATACCCGCCCTCATAGGCGTGCACCTGGCCGCCGGCCACCTCCCAGGTCTCGTCGGTCACGGCGTCCAGGAACCACCGGTCGTGCGTGACGACAACAAAGCTGGCCGCGTGCTGCCGCAGGTAACCGGCCAGCCACGTGATGGCCTCGATATCCAGGTGGTTGGTGGGCTCGTCCAGCAAGAGCAGGTCGTAGCTGCTGCGCAACAGCGCCGCCAGCGCGCTGCGACGGCGCTCGCCGCCAGACAGCTGACTGACGTCCGCCTTGGTGTCGATGTCACCGAGCAAGGCCTCGACGACGGCGCGGCTACGCGGGTCGGCCGCCCACTCGTGCTCGGCCACACCGCCGAAAACGACGCTCCCGACGGTGCCGGTGAGCTGTTCCGACTGCGGCAGGTAGCCGATGGTCACGTCCCTGGCCCTGGTTGTCCGGCCGGAGTCCAGCTCGGCGGTGCCAGCGAGCGCCGCGAGCAGCGTCGTCTTCCCCGCGCCGTTGCGACCGACGACGCCGATCCGCTGTCCGGCCGCAACGCCGAGCGACACGCCGTCGAGCAGCACTCGTTCGTGGTAGGCCTTGGCCGCCTGCTCCAGGTTCACCAGGTTCATGAAGGCTGGCGGTCCCGGTCCCTGACGATGATCGCGCCGGGCACCGGGCCGCTGGCCCTCGCAACAGCGCGGCACACGCCCGACCCGGTGAGGGCCACGGCCAGCTCACGGGCACGAGCAGCGTCGTGAGCCAGGAACGCGCACGTCGGTCCCGAGCCCGACACGATCGCCCCAAGCGCGCCAAGCTCACGCCCCGCTGCCAGGGCCCGCCGGAGCGCAGGCTGCAGCGACAATGCGGCGGGCTGGAGATCATTGGTCAGCAACGGACCGACCTGCGCGGGATCGCCAGACCGGAGCGCCGTCATCAGCGGGTGACTGAGCTCAGGCTCGCGCGTGCCCGGCCGATCGCCAGCAGCGGCCCTGGCGGCGCGGAGCCGGTCGCAGGTGGCGTAGACCTGGGCGGTAGACAGCCCGTCATGGCCGAAAGCCAGCGCCCAGTGGTACGTGCCAGCCGCGAGCGCCGGCGTCAGCTGCTCGCCGCGGCCCCGCCCGACGGCGGTGCCGCCTACTAGCGCGAACGGGACGTCGCTGCCGAGTCCGGCGGCAAGCTCGGCAAGGTCTCGCGATGACAGGCCTGTCTGCCAGAGCTCGTTGCAGGCGACCAGCGTGGCCGCGGCGTCAGCGCTGCCGCCGGCGAGACCGGCAGCCACCGGGATCCGCTTGCGGATCTCGATCCGCACCGCAGCGCTACGTTGCCCGGTGGCCTTGGCGAGCGCGCTTGCGGCCTGCCAGGCCAGATTGGACCGGTCGGTGGGCACTGCCGCCTCGTCTTCGCCGGTCACCGTGATGGCGGTCCTGACCGAGAGCTGAACTGTCACCTCGTCGAACAGCGACACGGCGTGGAAGACGGTGACCAGGGAGTGATAACCATCGGCGCGCGCGGGTCCGACGGCGAGCTGAAGGTTGACCTTTGCCGGCACCCGGACAGTCACCGCCGCCGGAGCTGGCCTGATTGCTGAGATCACGATTTGCTGATCGTATCCGGAGCCGGGCCTGGACTAGGAAACGCCGCCGCGGCTATCCGGGCATAGTCCGCAATCCCGAGTGCCTCGCCGCGCAGCGCCGGATCGACGCCAGCCCGCCGCAGCACCTCTTCCGCGGCGGCGGGTGAGCCCGCCCAGGCCGCGAGCGCAGCGCGCAGTGTCTTGCGCCGCTGCGAGAACGCAGCGTCGATAACCGCGAAGGTCTCCGCCCTGCCGGCGGATCCCCTGAGCTTTGCCGCCTCGTCCGCCCCAAGCCGGACGATCTCCACTAGGCCTGAGTCGACGCGAGGCACGGGCCAGAACACTCCGCGTCCCACCGAGCCGGCCCGGCGCGCGGTGGCGAACCAGGCCAGCTTGGCCGACGGCACCCCGTACGTCCGGCTTCCTGGCGGAGCGCACATCCGGTCGGCGACCTCAGCCTGGACCATTACGACGCCACCGCGCAGCGACGGGACTGTCGCCAGCAGGTGCAGCAGGACTGGCACCGACGCGTTGTACGGCAAGTTGGCGACTAGCACCGTCGGCGGGTCTCCAGGCAGGTCCGCCACCCTGGCCGCGTCGGCAGCCACCACGGACAGCCGTTCGGCCAGGTGCGGCGCCCGGGCGGCGACGGTCAGCGGCAGCTCGGCCGCGAGCACCGGGTCGAGCTCGACGGCGATGACCTGGCGTGCGGCGGCTAGCAGCGGCAGCGTCAGCGAGCCGAAGCCCGGCCCTACCTCCAGCACCGTGTCGTCACCGCGCAGGCCCGCCATGCCAGCAATCCGGCTGACGGTGCCGGCGTCGACGACGAAATTCTGGCCCAGGCGCTTGGACGGCTGCACCCCGAGCCGCGCGGCGAGCGCCCGGATCTCGCTCGGACCGAGCAGCTGCGCGGTCCCGAGGGCCGGACCGGGCGCAGCAAGACTAGGCACAGCAGGACTGGGCTCAGCACGGCCGGGTTCAGGCGGACTGGGCTCAGCCGGGCCGGGCGCTAGCCCGGCCACGGCCCGAAAAGGCGCTCCCCGGTCGCCTCGATGACCTCGCACAACTTGGCGACGTCCATCAGCTTGGCCGCCGCGAGCGCGCGCACCGTGTGCGCGACCTGGGCGGGCGCGTTCGACTTGCCGCGGTTCGGCGCCGGGGAGAGGAACGGCGCATCGGTCTCCGCCAGGATCAGCTCGGCGGGCGTGACGGCAGCCGCGGCCCGCAGCCCGCCGGCGTTCGCGAAGGTCACGGTGCCGGCGAAACTCAGCACGTAGCCAGCCTGCACGCACCGCTGCGCCAGCTCGGCATCGCCCGAGTAGCAGTGGAAGATGACCTGATCAGGCGCGCCATCGGCGGCGAGGATCGACAGCACGTCCTCATGCGCATCTCGGTCGTGGATCATGAGCGGCTTGCCGGCCTGCTTAGCGATGTCGATGTGCGCACGGAACCAGTCGCGCTGCACCTGCGGCGGGGCACTGTCGCGGTAGTAATCAAGGCCGGTCTCGCCGACGGCGCGAACCTGCGGCAGCGCGGCCAGCCGCGCGACCTCCGCCAGCACGGCATCCCGCCCGCCGGGCAAGGTGGCCGCCGCCGCTGTCTCGTTCGGGTGGATGGCGACCGCCGCACACACAGCTGGGAACGTGGCCGCGCAATCCGCCGCCCATTGCGACGACGGGACGTCACAGCCAACGGTGATGACCTTGCTGACGCTGACCGCCGCAGCCTGCGCGAGCGTGTCGGCGACCGCCATCTCGATCAGGTCCAGGTGGCAGTGGCTATCGAAAGCGGCGCCTGGCAGCGGCTCAGGCACCGGCGCCTGCGGCCGCCCGACGCCGCGCCCTGGCCCGAAACGCCCGTCTGCCCCGAATAGGTTGGGGCCGACCGGGCGATCGGTCACTTGCGCTCCAGCCTGGCCAGTTCCTCGTCCACCACGGATGGGTCCAGCTTGGGGAACAGCGGAACCGGCGGGTTGAGCGGAGTACCGGGCCGGATCGGCATGGAAGCCCAGCGGGCCGCCGCCACCGTGTAGTCCCCAGTGATCACCGGATACAGCGGGCCGCCGTCCTCGCTAACCTCGTCTATCCGCGGCATGCCCGACCAGACACCGCTGCCGCCGAGCATCTCAAACACCTTCTGCGACGACCGCGGCAGGAACGGCGTCAGCAGCGTCTTGCCGTCATCGACGAGCTGAAGCGCGACGTGACAGATCGTGCGCATCCGGTCTGGGTCCGATTCGCGCAGCTTCCATGGCGCCTGGTCGGACAGGTACTTATTCGCCTCAGCCAGCGTGCGCATGGTCTCGGTGATCGCGGCCTTGAAACGGGACCTGGCGAGTGAGTCGCCCACGGTCTGGAAGGCGGCCCTGGACCGCTCGAGGGCGGCGCGGTCGGCGTCGGTCAGCTCGCCGGCGGCCGGGATCTCGCCGATGTTGCGGGCCGCGAACGAGATCGAGCGGTTCACCAGGTTGCCCCAGTTAGCGACCAGCTCGTCGTTGTTGCGCCGGACGAACTCACTCCAGGTGAAGTCGGTGTCCTGGTTCTCCGGGCCGGCCACCGCAACGTAATAGCGCAGCGCGTCCACGTCATACCGGGCCAGGAAGTCGCGGACATAGATGACCACCGACCGGGACGAGGAGAACTTCCTGCCCTCCATGGTCAGGAATTCGCTGGAGACGACCTCCGACGGCAGATTCAGCGCGCCAAGGTCACCGGGCTGCCCGCCCCTGGCGCCCTGCCCGTCGTAACCCAGCAGCATGGCTGGCCAGATCTCGGCGTGGAAGACGATGTTGTCCTTGCCCATGAAGTAATAAGACTCGGCGTCCGGCGCCTGCCACCACGCGCGCCATGCGTCCGGGTCGCCAGACCGCCTCGCCCACTCGATCGACGCAGACAGGTAGCCGACGACAGCGTCGAACCACACGTAGATCCGCTTGTCCGGCTTGTCCCGCCAGCCATCGAGCGGGATCGGCACGCCCCAGTCCAGGTCCCTCGTGATAGCCCGCGGCTGCAGCTCGCCGAGCAGGTTCAAGGCGAACTTCAGCACGTTCGGGCGCCACTGGCCGCTCTTGCTCTGCAGCCAGCTGCCCAGCACGTCCGCGAACGCGGGGAGGTCCAGGAAGAACTGCTCGGTCTCGACGAAGACCGGAGTCTCGCCGTTGATTTTCGACCGCGGGTTGATCAGGTCGACCGGGTCTAGCTGGTTACCGCAGTTGTCACACTGGTCGCCGCGGGCGGCGTCGTAGCCGCAGATTGGGCAGGTGCCTTCGATATAGCGATCCGGCAACGTCCGGCCGGTAGACGGCGAGACGGCCCCAAGCGACTTGCGCGGGAAAATGTAGCCGTTGTCGTACAGCCCGCGGAACATGTCCTGCACCACGGAGTAGTGGTTACGGGTGGTCGTCCGGGTGAACAGGTCATAAGACATGTCCAGCCCGGCCAGATCTTTGGCGATCACGAGGTTGTACCGGTCGGCCAGCTCGCGCGCGGTCACGCCTTCGGCGTCGGCCTGGACCTGGATGGGCGTGCCGTGCTCGTCCGTGCCGCTGACCATGAGTACCCGGTTGCCGATCATCCGCTGATACCGGGCGAACATGTCGCACGGCAGGCCGAAGCCGGACACGTGTCCGATATGACGGGGGCCGTTGGCGTACGGCCACGCCGGGGCAGCGAGAATGTGGCGGCTGGTCATGACTCCCAGCGTAGGGGACCCTCAGGTCCGGTGCGTGCTGGCCACGACCGCGTCGTAGACCGTGCGCCGTGGCAAGCCCGTCTCCCGCGCGACCGCCACAATCGCGTCCTTGCGCGGCAGGCCGGCCTGCTCGCGCTGGGCGACCGCCCCGGCAGCCTCGGCTGGAGTGGCGACGCTCTGCATAGCCGGCGCGCCGGCCACCACGAGCGTGACCTCGCCGAGCACGCCGTCGGCCAGCTGGCCCGCCAGCTCGGCAAGGGACCCCCGGATGACTTCCTCATGCGTCTTAGTGAGCTCACGGCAGACGGCCGCCCGGCGCTCGGGACCAAACGCCGCAGCCAGCTCGGCCAGCGTGGCCGGTACTCGCCGCGGCGACTCGAAGAACACCAGCGTTCGGCGCTCGGCGGCCAGCTCAGCGAAGCGCCGGCCGCGTTCGCCCGCTCGCCGCGGCGGGAAGCCCTCGAACACGAACCGGTCGGACGGCAGGCCGGAGATCACCAGCGCCGTAATCACGGCCGAGGGTCCGGGCAGCACGGTCACCCGGATCCCGGCGTCGGCCGCGGCGGCGACGAGACGATATCCGGGGTCGCTTACGCTCGGCATGCCCGCATCGCTGACGAGCAGGACATCCTGCCCGGCACTGAGCTCGGCCAGCAGAGCCGGCACGCGCCGCGCCTCGACGTCGTCGTAGTACGACAGCACCCGGCCGGTCAGTCGGACGCCGAGGGATGACGCGAGCCTTCGCAGTCGCCGCGTGTCCTCGGCCGCGATCACCGGCGCGGAGGCGAGCGCCTGAGCTAGCCTGCCGGACGCGTCGCCCGGCTGGCCGATAGGCGCGGCAGCGACTGTCAGCGTGCCCTGGCGGCCGCTCGCGTCGGGCGCTGGGACCGGCCCGGACCTAGCTGGCGCGGAACCAATCTCCGTGCTGGCCGCTCGCTCGCCGCTCACCTGTCCCATGTCCCGGCCCAGGCTAGCCGGTCCGGCCCCTAACATGGCTGTCGATGAATGCCTACCAGACGGTGTCGGCCATCGGCACCGATGAAGGCTCACGGCTGGCCAGGGCCAGCCGGCGCAGCAGCGCGCTCGTGCTCGGCAGTCCGTTCTGGGGCTGGGCCGGCCCGGTGCTGATTATGATCTTCGGCGGCTTCCTCAGGTTCTACCGGCTGGGCCAGCCCGACGCGGTCGTGTTCGACGAGACATACTACGTGCCCGACGCGAACTCCATCCTTCATCACGGTGTCGAGCTCCAGCACGGCAGCAACGTCAACAAGCTTCTGGTGGCGGGCAACCCCAACATCTTCGTGAAGAGCTTCGACCCGGCCACCTGCGCTCCGCACCGGGTGCCGTGCTACGTCGGCGAGCTCGTGGCGCATCCGGCGCTCGGGAAGATCCTGATGGCGTTCGGGCAGTGGACGTTCGGCCTGACGCCGTTCGGCTGGCGATTCTCCTCGGCTGTGGTCGGCACCCTGGCCATCTTGATGCTGGCCCGCATCACCCGGCGGATGACGCGCTCGACGATGCTCGGGTGCGTTGCGGGGCTGCTCCTTGCGCTCGATGGCCTCGAACTGGTGCTGAGCCGCACCGCGATCCTCGACATCTTCGTGATGTTCTGGGTGCTGGCGGCCTTCGGTTTGCTCGTCATCGATCGCGATCGGCTCATCGGCAGGCTGGCCGAGGCCGCAGCCATGCCAGGGCCGCAGGATCCGGCCGGACCGAAGCTGGGCATACGGTGGCTCCGGGTAGCCGCGGGCCTGTGCATCGGGGCCGCGTGCGCGACCAAGTGGAACGGGATCTGGTTCCTGTTCGGCTTCGCCTGCCTGGCGATCGCCTGGGATTTCGGCGCCAGGCGGGCCGCCGGATACAGCCACTGGCTCGCCGGCGGGCTGCGCAGCGAGGGCAAGTGGCTGCCTGTCTGGTTCGGCCTCGCCCCGTTCGCGGTGTACCTAGCCTCGTGGTCCGGCTGGTTCGCCACCAGCAACGGATACGACCGCAACTGGGCCGCGGCGCACGGCAACCACACGCCCGTCTGGTCCACCATCGACTCCTGGTATCAGTACAACCACTGGATGCTGCAGTTCGGCCTCGGCCTGTCCAGCTTCCAGTCCTACAAGTCCAACCCGCTCGGGTGGACGATCCTGGCCAGGCCTATCTCGTTCTACTGGTGCTCGGGCACGAGCGCGGGCTGCACCAACCCGAAGGGCTCCGTCGCGGAGGTCCTGGCCATTGGCACCCCGCTGATCTGGTGGGGCGGCACCCTCGCGCTGCTGTTCTGCCTGGGCTGGTGGCTCAGCGGCTTCATCGGCGATCTGGTCTTCAGCCGGACGACCGCGCGTCGCGACTGGCGAGCGGGCGCGATCCTGCTCGGTGTGGTCGTGGGCTGGCTGCCCTGGATCTGGTACGCCTGGCACGACAACCGCACCGAGTTCTTCTACTACGCGGTCGCCTTCGAGCCGTTCATGATCATCGCTATCGTGCTCTGCCTGGGCCTGATCATCGGCCCGGCCAGGGCAGCGCCCGGCCGGCGCGCACTTGGCGCAGTGGCCGCGGGCGGTTACCTCGTCGCCGTGCTACTGAACCTGGCCTATCTGTATCCGGTACTGACGGCCGAAGTCATTCCCTACGCCTCCTGGCTGTCCAGGATGTGGTTCCGTCGCTGGATCTGACGATCCAGTCGTCCGCTTTCTCCCTGTTTAGTCGCTTCTGAGCCGCAAATATGTCTCTGCGTGGCGGTCCTGTTACCCAGATCACGCATCTGGTTACTCGCCGGTTGCGTCATAGGCATGTCAGTTCACCGAGGGGAGCGGAGAGACAGTGAATCAGCTTGAGGTTGACCTAACCCAGATTGAGCCGAATCAGGCGGTGGCGAACCAGCCGGTGCCCCAGCAGCTAGTGCAGATGCCTGATCGGGAGACGCGATTCGAGCAGGAAGTGCTCCCGTTCCTTGGCCAGCTGTACCCGGCTGCCCTCCGGATGACGCGCAATCCGAGCGACGCCGAGGACCTTCTCCAGGAGACGTTCGCGAAGGCCTACGCGGCCTTCCATCAGTTCAGGCCGGGCACCAACTTGCGCGCCTGGCTGCACCGGATCTTGTCCAATACCTTCATCAACAGCTACCGGAAGAAGCGCCGCGAGCCGGTCCAGGACCTCGGTTTTGATTTCTCCGGCGACTGGCAGACCGGTGGCGATCCGCTGATGCCGCCGGCCAGGTCGGCCGAAGCCGAGGCACTTGAGCAGCTAGCCGACTCCGAGATCCTGCAGGCGCTGCGTGAGCTGCCGACCGAGTTCCGGGAGGCCATCTACCTCGCCGACGTCGAGGGCTACCCGTACCGCGAGATTGCCGAAATGATGGGCACCCCGATTGGCACCGTCATGTCGCGGCTGCATCGCGGCCGGGCCAAGCTCAGGGAGCGGCTGGCCCACCGTGCGCCACGGGGAACCCTGGCGACAGCACCCAGCTAAGAACGCAACTCCCAGCGCGCACGCCCCCGTTGCGCGCCGCCCCTGGCGATGCCCCGCTCCGCTGCCCTCCCCCGGCAGCGGAGCGGGGCATCGTCGTCATTCGGCCCCGTTCCGTGCTTATTGAGCCGTGCGGAGCCGCCCGTCCGGCCAGCCGGCCCCAGCTATGCGGCTATTCGCCCCGCCATTGGGGCTGGCGCTTCTCCGCGAACGCGAGTGCGCCTTCCCTGGCGTCCGCCGACGTGAAGACCGGCGTGATGATCTCGCCTTGCCGCTGGAACGCCTCGGCGCTGTTCCAGTCAGCCGACTCGACGATGACGCGCTTGGTGGCCGTGAGGGCGAGCGGGCCGCCGAGCGCGATCCTGGCCGCCAGGTCCCTTGCCGCGGCCAGCGCCCCGCCGGCCGGGACAAGCTGGTTGACCAGGCCTGCTTGCTGGAGCCGGGCGGCCGGGAAGTGCTCTCCGGTCAAGGCGATCTCCATCGCCAGGTAGTACGGGATGCGCTTCGGCAGCCGGAGCAGACCGCCGGCGCCCGCCACCAGGCTGCGCCGGACCTCCGGCAGGCCGAACTTGGCCGTTTCGCTGGCCACGACGAGGTCACAGGACAGGACAAGTTCGAAGCCTCCGGCCAGTGCGTACCCCTCGACCGCCGCGATGACTGGCTTGACGGGCGGCCGCTGCACGATGCCGCCGAACCCGCGGTCGGCGAAGTTCGGTGAATCGCCCGATAGGAACCCTTTGAGATCCATGCCAGCGCTGAACGTGCCGCCGGCGCCGGTGAGGATCAGCACCTGGACATCCTTGCGGGCGTCGAACTCGTCGACGGCGGTGGCGATGCCGCGAGCCACGTCGCCATTGACCGCGTTCCTGGCTTCGGGCCGGTTGATGGTGATGACGGCTACGCCGTCGGTGACCTCGGTCAGGACTGCCTCGGGCATCGCTTTCCCCTCATGTCCGGTGCCGCCCACCTGGCGGCGAGATGAGCCTAGCCAGCCGCGTCCGCCATCGCAGCGACTGACTGGCGTCAACACGACGTTCGCGGGGAACACTCCGATCATTACCATTGACCCCATCTCGGTGCTAGTCGGGGGAAGCTACGTGGAACGGCCCAGACCGTGCTGAGGACCGTAGGAACGCTGCTCGTGGCGTTCGCCGCACTACAGCGCCTGATTTTCGCGCCCATCCCGGCGGGCGTCACTACCGCCCCGCAGCCGGATGGCATACCAGGTCAGTGGACCATCACGATGAACGCCGGGCCAGCGCAGATCGCCCGCTGGGGCGGATATCCCTGGGGCACCGGCCCGGTCAACTACGAGGAGGCGGCCTGCTACGACCCCGGCAACGTCAGCGTCGGCCAGTTCCTGCAGATGGCGGTCACCACGACACCATGCCTGAGCGCCAAATCGGGCAACTGGCTCCCGTATACCGGGGCCTACCTGTCCGGTCCATTCCGGCAGCGCTACGGAGCGTTCGAAGCGGATATTTACCTGCCCGCCGACCCGTCGGGGGTGATAGCCAACTGGCCCGCGTTCTGGCTAGTGGCTCCGCACTGGCCGACCGGCGGCGAGATCGACGTGATGGAAGGGCTAGGCGGGCGAGCCTGCTCGACATTCCACTACGGCACCCCCGCGGACCAGGAACACGTCGGACCGGTGTGCCCAACGGACCAGCCGGGCTGGCATATTTTCGGCGCGAGCTGGTCGGCGTCGGTGATCCGGTTCTACCTGGACGGCAAGCTCACGGGCGTCGTCACCAGCCACGTCACCAGGCAGCCGATGCAGGTCATTCTCGACTACACCGTGTCGAGCGGGTCAGCGCAGACGTACCCGGCGACAATGCGGGTCGCGTGGGTCCGCGCCTGGCAAGGGTACGGCGGTGCTACTTCGGGCTGAAACCCCCCGGCCGCGTCCGTCCCGCGGCGTAGCCATCAGCGCCGCGCGCGAGCGAGCGACTTAATCTGCCCCAATGACAATTTGGCTCGGATCGGATGTGAGACCTGTTGCGGGCCGACAGTGAGCTTTGACAGATCCAGGACCCGACGCAGTTCCTGATTAAACGACTTGGGCTCATAGGTAATGAAGCCATTGGCAGGCGTAAATGTCAGTTCGCCGAAGTAGATCTTTTCGGCCACGTAGTACAAGTCCACTCGGACGAGCGGAAACCGTGCCGATAGCTTGGCGACGGCATCCAACATGTCATCGAACAGCGCAGGTCTGGTCAGCGGCTTCAGGCTATTGGAATAGCCCCGGGAATTGACTGGCAAGAGATTCCACTGCGGATCATAGAGGTTGACTGTCAATCCTGGACCGCGATTGCTCATGACTTCCAGCAGGAACGGAACGCCATCAAAGCAGCTGAACTTGTAGTCCCGGAGATCCCCCGAATCGTCCTCCAGATAAGCTTCGGCGATCAGTCTGGGAACAATGTTCCGGTACTGAGATTCACGATGTTCGTAGTAGAAGTTCGCACTCATCCACTTCGTGACTGCTTGCCTGACCTGGGCCGGGTCCGCAGCTGATTTGTCGCGACAGACAAAATTGTCACCGCAGCCATGGGTTGCCTTCAGTACGAACTGCCGCGGTAGATCGTCCCAGGGTATTTGATCAAATTCATCCCAGACACCGATCAGCGGGATGAGATATTGCGACCCGATCGTGCGCGCGACATACTGCCGCACCTGGTATTTGTCAGCGTAGGGGGCATAGCGGGCGAGATCGCCATGCAGCTTCAGCCATTGGATTACCTCGGAGAAAGTCCGGGGGTTCCTCAGGTGCGGGATGCGCTTCATAACGAGGAGGAATCTCAGCCTGAGATAGAGACCGTCGGGCAGAGCCCGGACTGCCTTTCGCGCGGGAGTTCTTATGCCGTTCCGCAGTGTCACGATGCGGTCACCCAGGGGTGAACCTCCAGCCTTCCTCCCAGGGGGAGGTCCGCACGGGGCTGGAGGTGGCTGACCTTCACGCTGTTCTGCCACGCCCGGCATCTTAAGGCGCGAGCAAACAGGAGTACTGTGAGATGGCAATTATCTGATTTTTATAACTATACTTCCGTTCGTACCATTTCGTTCACCATGACGTTGCCTGACCGGCAAATCGAAATGCGGGTCGCCTAGGCCCGCGTGGCAAGAGTGAGAGCGCCCTACTTGGGCTGGAACCGGATGCCGCCGTCAAACCGGATGACCTCGGAGTTCATGTAGTCGTTCTCGATCAGCATCCGGACCAGGTGGGCGAACTCAGCCGCCGTGCCCATGCGCTTGGGGAACACCACCGGCGCGGCGAGCTTGGCCTTGAACTCCTCGCTGGCCGGGCCGCTGCCGTAAATCGGGGTGTCGATGATGCCGGGACAGATGGTGTTCACCCGCATGCCGATGGCTGACAGATCCCTGGCGGCCGGCACCGTCATGCCGATGATGCCGCCCTTGGACGCGGAGTAGGCAAGCTGGCCGGTCTGACCCTCGAGGCCGGCGATCGACGCGGTGTTGATGACCACGCCGCGGGCGCCATCGGCGTCGGCCGGGTCGGTCTTGGCGACCGCCGCAGCACCGATGCTCATGAGGTTGAAGGTGCCGATCAAGTTCACGTCGATGACCTTGCCGAACGCGGCCCGGTCGTGCGGCTCGCCATCGCGGCCCACGGTCCGCTGCGCCCAGCCAATGCCGGCGCAGCTCACCACGAAGCGCAGCGGGGCACCAGCCGATGCGGCGAGGTCCACCGCCGCCCGCACCGAGTCGGCGTCGCTCACGTCGGTCCGCGCGAAGAGGCCGCCCACCTCGTCGGCCAGCGCCTTGCCTCGCTCGGCGTTAAGGTCGGCGACGACGACCTTGCTGCCAGCCGCGGCCAGTTCACGGACGGTCGCCTCGCCTAGGCCGCTGGCTCCTCCGGACACGATTGCGGCGGTTCCCTTGATTTTCATGGCCGGAGCATACTTCGCCCGGCCGCGGCTCCACCGAACGGGGTTCGGAATTCACGGTTCTCGCTCAATGTCCGAGGGTTGCCGTAGCGTGGTGGCCAGTTTCAGGTGATGGAGGACGGCAGTGGCAGCAATGGCACCGCAGGCGCGCAGCCGCGGCAACCCGTGGGTCATCTTGATAGTCGTGTCGCTCGGGTTCTTCATGACCCTGCTGGACCTCACGATTGTCAATATCGCGATCCCGAACATGATCTCGAGGCTGCACGCATCACTCGACGACATCCTGTGGGTGATCAACGCTTACGCGCTCGTGCTGGCCGTGCTCCTGATCACAGCTGGCCGCCTCGGCGACCTGCTCGGTCAGCGCACGGTGTTCTTCGCCGGTATCGCGCTGTTCACTGTGGCGTCGGCCGCCTGCGGGTTCGCGCCGTCGCCGGGCTGGCTCATCGGCTTCCGCGCTGTGCAAGGGCTCGGCGCGGCACTGCTGATGCCCCAGACGCTCGCAATCTTGACGATGGTCTTCCCGGCAGAGCGGCGGGGCGCGGCCTTCGGGGTGTGGGGGGCGGTCGCCGGCGTCGCCACGATTGCCGGACCGACGCTGGGCGGACTGCTAGTCACGGCGTTCGACTGGCGGTACATCTTCTTCATCAACCTGCCGATCGGCGTAGTCGTACTGGTACTGACCCCATTCCTCATCCCCGATCTGCGGACCAACCGCAAGCACAGCTTCGACATCGGCGGCGTGTTGCTCGCCAGCCTGGCACTGCTGTCGATCTGCTACGCGCTCGTCGAAGGCCAGAAGTACAACTGGGGCACGATCACGTCGTTCATCTCGATCCCGCTGCTGTTCGCGGTGGGCGTGGTGTTGCTGGTCGTGTTCCTCTGGTTGCAGGCACGGCGCCAGGATGGTGAGCCGCTCGTGCCGTTCGCCTTGTTCAAGGACCGGAACTACTCGCTGATGAACATGGTGTCTGCGTTCATCGCGATCGGCATGCTGGGCATCTTCCTGCCATTTTCTATTTACCTTCAGTCCGTGCTCGGCTTCTCGGCGCTGAAGGCCGGGCTGACGATGGCACCGGCCTCGCTAGTGGCCATGTTTGTCGCACCGGTCGCCGGCCGGATGTCTGACCGGATCGGCGGCAAGTACATCCTGATGGCGGGCCTGCTTCTGTTCGCTGGTGGCATGGGCTCCATCGCCTTGATCGCGCAGGCGAACTCAGCCTGGTACGACTTCCTCCTGCCGCAGGTGGTCGCCGGCATCGGCATCGGGTGTACGTTCGCGCCGATGACAACCGTGGCGTTGCGCAACGTCAACCCGATGATGGCCGGCGCCGCCTCGAGCGTCTTCAACACCAGCCGCCAGGTCGGTACCGTCATCGGGACTGCAGGCGTCGGTGCCCTGTTGCAGAACCGGCTGATCGCCGGCTTCACCAGCCAGGTACAGGTGCGCGCCGCCAACCTGCCGCTGCCGGCCAGGGACAAGCTCGTGGCTGGCTTCCAGTCGGCCGCTAAGGGCGGGCTGGAGGTCGGATCGGGCGCGCGCACCACCGGGCTCGCCGGCCAGATCTTCACGCACGGGTTCGTTGACGCCATGCGGCCGACGATCCTGGTGCCGATCCTGTTCCTCATCGCCGGGGCGGCGAGCTGCATGTTCATCAAGCGGCAGCCTGCCACCGCCGGCAGCGAAGTGTCAGCGGGGGTTAGTGAGCCCACCGCCACTGCCGCGGGCTAGCCCTCGGCACCGCGCCCGCTGCCCAGCCGTCTGGGCAGCCCGTCGTCAGCGGCTGGGCAGCCGCTGTCAGTCGGCCGACGCCAGCAGCTCGGTGTCCCAGTCTGCGCCGGTATTGGAGTCTGACGACTGCGTCTGGAACGGGAATCTGTCGGCGAAGGCCGGCTCGAGGTCTGAGATCCAGACAGCGTCCGGGTCGAAGCGGGCAAAGAACGGTCGGCCGACCAGTGACGGATCGCGGGCCTGGATCATATGCAGGACGAAGACACGCTGGCCGGCGATCTCGGCGACGCCGTCCACGCAGACTTTGCCAGGGGTCGAGGACATCGACGGTCCGCGCACTGTCCGGCACAGGCCAGAGACGCCGGCATACGCATCCCGGTAGATCTCGGCTGCGCGCGCGAGCGGCACTGCGAAGTAGCCCTGCGGGCCGGTGTCGCGCTCGACGAACATGTAGTACGGGACAAGGCCGAGCCGCAGCTGAGCACGCCACATCTGGGCCCAGCACGCCGGATCGTCGTTGATGGTCCGGATCAGCGGAGCCTGCGTGCGGATGACGGCACCGGTGGACTGGATCCGGCTGATGGCGCGGGACACCGGCGTCGGCTCGAGCTCGCGCGGATGCGAAAAGTGCGCCATGAAAGCCAGCGACTTGCCGGCCGCAACGACCTGCTCGAACAGGCGCAGAGCGTCGTCTGCGTCGGGGTCGGTCAGGAATCTCTGGGGCCAGTAGGCCAGTGACTTGGTGCCGATCCGAATCGATTCGATGTGGTCCAGGCTCGGGTCGAGCAGGGGTTCGACGTACCGCCGCAGCACAGCAGATCCCATGATCATCGGGTCACCGCCGGTCAGCAGCACGCTCGTGACCTCTCGCCGGGAGCGCAGGTAGGAGACCACGCGCGGCACGTCGTCGGTGGCCATCTTGAGGTCCGGCTCGCCGATGAACTGAGCCCAGCGGAAGCAGTAGGTGCAGTAGGCGTGGCACGTCTGCCCCTGCTTGGGAAAGATCAGCACCGTCTCGGGGTACTTGTGCTGGACGCCGGGGAGTGGCTCGTCAGAGAAGTCCGGCACGTTCAGGGCGAGTTGCCCGGCTGGATGGGGATTCAGGCGCATCCGGACAGCGTGCGCGGCGATCTGGATGTCCCGGTCAGGCGCGCCGCTGGCCAGCATGGCCGCGATGGGAGCCACATCCTCGGCGGGCAGCATGTCCGCCTGCGGGAAGACAAGCCGGTAGATCGGATCAGCAGGCGCGGCTGACCAGTCGATCAGCGACTCGACGACGTAGTCGTTCGTCCGAAATGGCAGCACTGTCGCGACCGCCCGGACGGCGAGCCGTTCAGCGTCGCCGAGTCCGGCCCTGGCAGTCAGCTGGTCGAGGTGCTTCGTGGAATATGCCCGGAACCCCCGGCCCTGTGCGGGTACTACGGGCATTCTTGCCTGAACGCTCATGCAACTCCCTCCGGGCGCTATACAGCGGCGCCCTGAATGTGCGCATGATCTCCCCGTCATGCCGCCAGTCGGCGTGCTATCTACTCATTCCCGGCTCCGCGACATCAGACGCGTGCGCATCGCCAGGCGTTGCTCGTGACGCCTTCTTGGAAGTAACGATTAGGAAACGCTCAGACAGCCTTCACCGTTGCCGGAGCTGCCTGAAAGTTTCCTAGCCGTCTTGCGATCCCCCGACAGATCCCAGGCCGGGAAATCCCCGTTTACCCGCCGGCCGGGGACCCAAACGTACTACAGCGGTGCCCGCAAGTGACCGGCCAATGAGAAGCTAGCGGCATGCGGCACGTCAGACGGGATGCACGCTGAGTCGGCCAGCGGATGCTCCTTCCGCCGCACCCGTCCGGCCGCCTGACGGCGAGGCAGGCGCGGAGCTTGCGCTGGGTCTGGCTCCGGTCCCGCCGCCAGAGGTCGGCAGGCTGCTCGCCGTCGACGCGATGGGCGGCGACCACGCACCCGAGGAGATCGTCGCCGGGGCCGTGGCGGCGGCCCGCGAGCTCGGTATCCGGATAGCCCTGACCGGCAGGCCCGGGCTGCTACGGCCGCTGCTTGCCAGGCTCGGTCCGAGCGCCGACGTCTATATCGAGGCGGCCGAGGACTCCCTCGCCATGGACGAGGGCGCGCTAGCCAGCTGGCGGCGGCCGCGGTCAAGCATCGCCGTCGCCTGCCAGCTCGTCCGGCGCGGCCAGGCGGGCGCAGTGATGTCGGCGGGATCGACTGGCGCCATCGTCGCGACCGCGCAGATGCGGCTGCGGCCGCTGCCAGGCGTGTCCCGGCCGGCGCTAGCGGTCGCGCTCCCGACCCGCCCGAACCCGACAGTGCTGATCGACGCAGGCGCCATCGCCGATCCCAAGCCGGAGATGCTGCTCCAGTTCGCCCAGCTTGGGGTCGCTTACGCGGAGGTCGCGTTCGGCATCTCCGAGCCCAGAGTCGGCTTGCTGACCATCGGAGCCGAACCCGGCAAGGGCAACAAGCTGGCCAAGCGCAGCCATGAGCTGCTGGAGGCCGACCCGCCCCATAGCGGACTGCCGATCAGCTTCGCTGGCAACGTCGAGGGCGGTGACTTGCTGGCCGGCAAGGTGGACGTCATCGTGACCGACGGGTTCACCGGCAACGTCGCGCTCAAGACCCTGGAGGGAACGGCCGGATTTGCCGCGGCTCAGCTCCGCGAGGTGCTCGGCAGCTCGCGCACGGCCAGGGTCGGTGCCCTGTTCCAGCGCCGCGCCCTGCGCGAGCTCAGCGAGCGGTTCGACGCCGAGACATACGGCGGCGCTGCGCTACTCGGCCTGGAAGCCACAGTGGTGATCGCCCATGGCGCGGTTCGGGCCCGCGGCGCGGCGGCAGCGTGCAAGCTCGCGGCGGCGCTGTCCGAGCGGCGCATCACCGAGCGGATGCGGGAGCGGCTTGGACCCAGCCGGGCGCATTTCCTGCGCCGCCCGTGATCGCGGTCCGGTAGCCGCCAGGTAGGCGCCAGGCGAGAGTAAGACAGTTATGCCGTATCCGCCCCTTAAGTCGCCATCAATGGTCGGGCGTTCTGCGGGCGGCAGGCCTGACCGGGTGCGGCGGCCCAGATAATCATTAGACCGGCCGGTAGGCTGGCTAGATGACAGATCCGGAAGCAGCACTCGGCGCCCTGGTGCAGCAGGCGCTGGCTGCCGAGCTCGGCGCCGAGTTCGCGGCTGCCGATCCGCTGATCCGGCCTTCCGGGTTCGCCGACTACCAGTCCAACGTAGCCATGTCGCTGTCCAGGCAGCTTGGCCGCGCGCCGCGCGACATCGCCGGCCCGGTAGCCGCGAAGCTGACCGCGGACGATGCCGTGGCGAGCGCAGCAGTAAGCGGTCCCGGCTTCATCAACATCACCCTGTCCGATGAGTGGCTCGCCGCACAGTCCAGCGCCCAGCTCGCCGACTCGCGGCTGGGCGTGGCCATGGCTGACCCGCGGCAGCTGGTCGTTGTCGACTACTCCGGCCCGAACGTCGCCAAGGAGCTGCACGCCGGTCACCTGCGGCCGACTGTCGTCGGGGATGCGATCGCCCGAGTACTCGAGCACCTCGGCCACGACGTCGTCCGGGCCGCGCACCTCGGCGACTGGGGCACGAACTTCGGCATGCTGATCGAGCATGCGATCGACATCGGCGAGCAGGCTACGTATGACGAGCTCGCCGCTGGCGAATTCAGCGCGTTCTACCAGGCCGCGCGGGCCAAGTTCGAAGGCGATCCGGTCTTTGCTGATCGGGCACGCAAGCGCGTGGTCCAGCTGCAGGCCGGCGAGCCGGACACCATGCGGCTCTGGCGGTTGCTCGTCGACGACTCGCTGGAGTACCTGCGCGGCATCTATGCCCGGCTCAACATCACGCTGACCGACGCGGATATGGCGCCGGAGAGCTTCTATAACTCGATGCTCGGAGACGTCTGCGACGAGCTGGAGAGCAAGGGCATCGCCGTCATGAGCGACGGCGCGCTGTGCGCGTTCCCGCCCGGATTCTCCGGCCGGGACGGCAGGCCGGTACCGATCATGCTGCGCAAGAGCGACGGCGGGTACGGCTACGACAGCACCGACGCCGCCGCGATCCGGTACCGCCTCACTCAGCTCGGCGCCACCCGCATCATCTACGTGGTCGGGACCGAGCAGCATCAGCACCTTGAGATGATCTTCGAGCTCGCCAGGCAGGCCGGCTGGCTCGTCCCGCCGGCCACAGCTGAGCACGCCGTGATCGGGCTCATGACCGGCCCGGGCGGGCAGCGGCTCCGGACTCGCTCGGGTGAATCGGTGAAGCTGGCCAGCCTCATGGACGAGGCTGTTGACCGGGCAGCCACTGTCATCGCCGACCGGTACGACGACCCTGCGGAGCGCAGCCAGATCGCCGAGGCTGTCGGGATCGGAGCACTGAAGTACGGCGACCTGTCGGTAGCCAGGGACTCCGGCTACGTCCTTGACTTCGGCCGGCTGCTCGCGCTGACCGGCAACACCGGCCCTTATTTGCAGTACGCGGCTGCGCGGATCCGGTCCATCTTCGCCAAGGCCGGCCTGGACCCGGCATCAGTGACCGGCCCGATCGCGGCAGGGACTGCGGCCGAGCGAGGTCTCAGCCTGCGACTGCTCGGGTTCGGCCGGGCCGTGGCCGACGCGGCCGCGACTGCGGAGCCACACAAGCTGGCGGGCTTCTTGTTCGAGGTGGCCAGCTCGTTCACCACGTTCTACGAGCAGTGCCCGGTCCTGACTGCCGAGGGCGAGACGCGGCAGAGCAGGCTGGCCCTCAGCGCGCTCACCCTGCGTGTCCTGGTGACCGGCCTGGATCTGCTCGGCATCGCCGTGCCCGAGCGGATGTAGGGACCCTGCGCCCTAATCCGGATCGTTCTTGGTGGCAGTTCCCGGGAAGCTCACAGCCAGACCCACCGCATTACCCATGATCGCGAGGCAGGCTGAGAGCCATGGACAGCATGGACAACATGGACACCACTCAGTTTGACCCTATCGACCCGGCGAGCACGCCCGCGCCGGCACGGCGCTGGTCGGGCCGGACCAGGCGGGTTGTGACCTCGGTCGCGGTCGGCGCGGTCCTGCTCGGCAGCGGCGCGGGCATTGGCGTAGCGCTGACGGGCGGCGCGTCGGCCTCCACCGGCGGCCCGTCCTCGCCCAGCGGCAACCCGACGTCGACCAGCCTCGCTGCAGGCAACACGTCGGCAGGCGGATCCGCCAGCACGACCGCGTCTTCGGTGGCGGCCGCGCGATGCGCCAAGCTCGAGCAGCGGCTGCGCGCTAACGACCACCCGAAAGCCGCCAACCTCGTACAGGTTTTCTGCCGCAGCCCGCTGCTGCGCCTGCGGCTCGTCGGCGGCGAGCACGGCGAGGTTACCTTCCAGTCCAAGGCGGGCCCGAAGACCATCGCGATCGAGCGCGGGACGATTCAGGCAGTCACGAGTTCGAACATGACCGTCGTGGCCAAGGACGGCACGACCTGGACCTGGGACTTCACAACCAGCACCAAGGTGCGTGATGCAGGCCACGCGGTGCCGAGCACCAATCTCAGCACCGGTGAACTGGTCTTTGTCGGCGGCCCGGTCGTCAGCGGCGTGTATGACGCACAAATGGTCCAGATCCGCCCAGCCAGCTCACCAGCCAGTTCACCGTCCAGCCCGGCGTCCAGCTAGCCGCCTGGGTTCTCGACCCCAGTTATCGAGCCCAGTAATCGAGCCCAGTTATCGAGCTCAGGGATCGCCGCCGACGGCGGCGGTCCCTGACTCCCATTTGCCGGTAACCTCAAGACGCCGGAGAGGCGCCGCGCCGGCCGCGGTCGCGGCAGCCCGCCCCAGCCGAGCGTGAGCCCAGGACTTCATGACCAGGTATTCATGACAGAGAACGACCGCATACCCCAGGTGCTCGTGGTCGACGACGAGCCCAACATCCGCGAGCTTGTCCAGGTGGCGCTGAAATTCCACGGCTGCTCGGTGACCACTGCTGCCAGCGGCAAGGACGCACTCCGGCAGGCCGATGCCACCAGGCCAGACCTGATCGTGCTGGACGTGATGATGCCGGGCATGGACGGCTTTGAGGTATGCCGTCGGCTGCGGGCGGCCGGCAACGAGGTACCCGTTATCTTTCTCACCGCCCGCGATACGTCGTCAGACACAGTCACCGGGCTCGCCATCGGCGGTGACGACTACGTTACGAAGCCGTTCTCCGTCGAGGCCCTGGTCGCGAGAGTCCGTGCGGTCTTGCGGCGGGCCTCCCGGACCAGCGCAGGGGATCAGACGGGCCAGGCCGCCGGCCCACTCAGAGTCGCCGACCTGGAGCTTGACGAGGACCGCTGGACGGTACACCGGGGCGGCGTGCCGGTGGAGCTCTCGCCGACCGAGTTCCGGCTGCTTGCCTATCTGATGCGCCACCAGGGCCGGGTGCTCACCAGGGCGCAGTTGCTGGAGAGCGTCTGGGGCTGGGACTACGCCGGCGAATCGCAGATTGTCGAAACGTACGTGAGCTATCTGCGGCGCAAGCTCGACCCGCTCGGTCCGCCGCTCATCCATACCCAGCGCGGCGTCGGCTACAGCCTCCGGCCGGATCGCCAGGAACACCCGGACGGGCCGCCATAGATGGCAGGCCAGCAGTCGAGCGGCAGCCGGCCGATGCGGCGTAAGCGGAAGCTGTCCCTGCGGGCCCGCATGCTGGTGATGCTGGTCGGGGTGACGACCGTCCTGCTGCTGATCATGGGCATCGTCAGCGCGTTCCTGCTGGCCCGGCGGGTGGACAGCCAGTCAGCGGCGGCCGACCAGCGACTCAGTACTGCCGCGGCGGTCCTCGCCAGGCAGCCATCGCTGGCTGCCGACGTGACTGACTACTCGGTCGTCGAGGTCCCGCTGGCGTCGCAGCTAACCGTCATGCCGCTGACCCGGGGGGCGGAGACGAGCCAGCTGGCTAGCGCCGTCAGCCAGTGGCTGAAGCGCCCGGCCCTGGCCCAGGCGGAAGCGCTCGCCCAGCAAGGCCACCTGGCCGAGGCGAACGCCCTGCTCGTCGCCGCCGGCTGCCAGCAGTTCCCGCGGGATGGCTGCAAGCCGATCGAGATCGCACCGAGGCTCGAGATGGTGGCGAGGCGCGTGCGAGCCGGCGACGCGATCCTGCTCGTCGGACAATCGATTAGCAGCAGCAGCAGCTCGCAGGAGCGCGGCTTCATCATCGCCGAGCTCATCACCGGCACGGCCCTGATTGCCCTTGTCGCGCTCGGCGGCGAGTGGCTCATCGGCCGCGGTCTCGAGCCGCTCGACGAGATGACCAGGACGGCGAGCGACATCACCTCGCGCGGCGACCTCACCGCCCGGA
Organism: Streptosporangiaceae bacterium; assembly: GCA_035484155.1. Classification (GTDB taxonomy): domain Bacteria; phylum Actinomycetota; class Actinomycetes; order Streptosporangiales; family Streptosporangiaceae; genus JAJYUU01. The sequence continues at coordinate 1,583 of DATHPF010000313.1, read as the reverse complement.
TGCCAGACGCCGACGCCCAGACCGAGATCGGCAGGCTCGGCTCGTCGATCAACACCATGCTCGACCGCATCCAGCATGCGTTCAGCGCGCGGCTCCGGTCGGAGCAGAAAGTGCGGGAGTTCGCCGCGGACGCGTCGCACGAGCTGCGCACGCCGCTGACGACGATCCGCGGGTACGCCGAGCTGTACCGGCAGGGCGCGCTCGGGCCCGATCAGCTGCCGAATGCCATGCGCCGGATCGAGCAGGAAGCAGAGCGGATGAGCAACCTCGTCGCCGAGCTGCTCGAGCTGGCCAGGCTGGACCGCACCTCGTCGCTGGACCTGACCGAAACAGACCTGGCCGGCGTGATCCGGGACGCCGTCGCCGACGCCATCGCCGTGGAACCGCAACGGCCAGTTCGGGCCGAGGCACCACCGCGGCTGGTCGCGGTCGTGGACGAGGCCCGCATCCGTCAGGTGCTGGCGAACCTGCTGGGCAACGCCCGCTCGCACACGCCAGTGAGCACGCCGGTGACCGTGCGGCTGGGCGAGATCAGCGGCGGCGTCCTCATCGAGGTGGCCGACGCCGGCCCTGGCATGTCCGCGGAGGACGCGATCAAGGCATTCGATAGGTTCCACCGGGCCGGGGTCGCGACCGACGGTCCTGTTCCGGACCAGGACCGGCACCAGGACCGGAACGAGGACGGCCTCGCTGCCGCCCGCACCACGGCCGCGGCCTACTGGGCAACGCAGGACGCCGTCTCGGGCGAGCGGGGTGAGCAGCGGGCGGCCACGGTCCCGAATGGCCGCCGCATCCAGCGGCAGTCCGGCGCTTACGCCAGGGCAGAGCGGACCAGCGGCAGCGGCCTGGGCCTGTCCATCGTGCAGGCCATCGCCAATGCCCATGGCGGCCGGGCGACCCTGGAATCCCGGCCTGGCTATGGTACGAAGGTACGCGTCTGGCTGGCGGTCAGGGTTGTCCCGTAGTGCCGCCCGCCGCGGCCGGGCTGTCGGCCTCGTCTGACGGATCGGGCAGGTGCTCGAACAGGTAGTAGACGCCAAGCAACCCGAAGATGATCAGCGCCGTCACCGGTGAGATCAGCGCGATGAGCGTGCCGACTATGTAGCCGAAGTTCCCGCCGACGAACCTCAGCGTCGAGAACCGCGGCGTCCGGGCGTGGCGGCGCCCGCCCAGTGCGTCCTGGTGGGCCGCCATGTAGGCCCACATGCCCCCGAAGCTGATCGAGATAGCGATCATGACCAGGCCGTAAGTGACCGCCGCGACCGTAGCCTGCCCGCCGCTGCCGTCGCTGCCGGTGAGATGGTCGGCGACCAGCGCGGTAGGAAACGGGATCGCGACGATGCCCATCAGCAGGAGCAGGTTCAGCACCAGCACTGTCCGGTTGACCTTGCGGACCTGCGCCAGCATCTGATGGTGGTTCAGCCACATGATGCCAATCGTCAGGAAGCTGACCACGTAGGCCAGGTAGGACGCCCAGTAGTGAGCCAGATGGCTGGCGGTCAGCGTGACAGTCCCGGCTCCGATCCCGGCAGTCTTGTCCGCGATCGGCAGCAGGTTGAAGACAAGGATGGTGATCGCGACGG
>DATHPF010000312.1:0-2141 GCA_035484155.1 Streptosporangiaceae bacterium | reverse complement strand
GATCAGGGCCTCGGCGATAGACGCGTTTGCGTAGCTCAACCGTTCCTCCGGCCATGGCCAGCCGGGATCGTCGATCCTCGGCCTGCCGATCACGACCAGCGTGTCCGTGAGCAGCGCTCTCGCCGCCAGTTCGTCCGGTCGGCTGCTGAGCAGCTCAGCGGCGCCCAGCGCGGCAAACGCCATCGACCGGACGTGCGGCGAACGAGCCTGCGCCGCGATGCGGAACCCGCCGAGCGCCCGGGCCCGCATGCCCGGCGTCTGCGCACTCGCGGCTGCGACACCGAGGCCCCAGAGCGCCCGTCCCCACCAGTCACCCAGCGCTGCCTCGTCGCGCCATTGGCCGTCGGCGGCCATCCTGTTGTGACAGGCCCCCGTAGGATCGAGCGCGTCGAGGACGAAGGCGAGGTAGCAGCGGGCCAGGCGACGGACGGCCAGTCCGGGCTCCGGCTCATGGCATACGACGACCAGCCCGCGGGCGACGTCGTCGACGCAGTAGCCGTGCTCGCGCCGGGGGGCCGTGTGGAGGGCGTGCTCGAAGAGCCCGCGGTCGTCGGTGAGTCGTTCCAGGTGATCGAACACCGGCCGGTAAACGTCGCTCGCGGGAGTCGCGCGGCCGGCAGTCATGCGGCCACGCTCGCCGTGATCAGCCGGCCGGCCAGCTCGCGGTACTGGTCCGCGATGACCGGCCACAGCAGCCGCGGCGCGGTCTGGGTGGCGGCGGCGGCCATCCTCGTCATCACGTCCCCGCGCGTGATCACCGAGCGGAGCGCCGTCGCGATCGCGGCCGGATCGCGGTGCGGCACGAGCAGGCCGGCTCCTCCCGCGAGCACCTCTGTGGCGTGCGGGAACTGTGTCGCCACCACCGGCTTGCCGGCCGCCACCGCCTCGATGAGCACCCCCGAGGTGACCTGCTCGGTCGAGTCGTAGGGCAGCAGGACCACGTCGGCGGAACGGACCAGGGAAGCCAGCGCGCTGGTGGTCCGGTAATAACCGTCGAAGGTAACCCAGGATCCCAGGTCGGCCTGCTGAACCTGTTCGCGCAGGCGATCGCGATAGGCTTCGCCCTCGTCGAGTAGTACCTTCGGGTGCGTCTGGCCGGCGACCACGTAGCGCGGCATGGGCACCAGATCGCGCAGCATCGCCATGGCCTCGATGCCCCACTCGATGCCCTTGCCCGGGCCGAGCAGGCCCCACGTCAAGACGGTGAACTGTCCAGTGCGGAACGTCGGCTCCGGCATCGTCACCTGCAGGGCGGGCGCGCCGTGCGCGATGATGCTGACCTTCGTCATGTCGACGGCATACCCTGCTGCAAGTCGTTTGCGCGCGGTCATCGTCATCGCGACGACGGCATCGGCTTTCGTAATCACCGACTCGAGGACCTGACGCTGATGTGGCGTCGGGTCAGTCAGCACGGTGTGCAGGACGACGACACACGGTACCCGGACCTGGTCCAGCAGGTGCAGGATCTGGCTGCCGTCAGCTCCGCCGTAGACGCCATATTCGTGCTGCACGATGGCGACATCGCACAGGTTCAGTTGCGCGGCTGCCCGGTGAAGCGACGCGGAGTCACCAGCGATGAGCTGCGCGACCACCTCGTCGCCGGGTCGTGGCGCGGTCGCGTCGACCAGGCGAACGACCCAGCCCTCGTCAGCGGAGGAGTGCAGGAGGGCGCCGCGCAGGGCGGCGGTGAAAGTAGCCAGTCCGCACTGGGTGGGCGGAAACGTGCTGACAAAACCGAATCGCGTACTCACAGTTCAGGTGCCTTCCGATCGGACAGCCCCGAGAGAATAGATAACGAAGCCTCACGCAAATAAGATGCTCAGGCTCGCGGGCAGCGTGTGTGCCCGGCTAACCGCCGCGACATGCCTGCGTTCCTGACGCCGGCCAAGAGGGGCTAGTGTCCGCTTGGCAGCAACTGCCGGCCTAGCCAAGCGCACCAAGGGTGCGACGACCTCAGCCTATCCGTAGCCGGGACGGCCGGCGACGGCAGCCGGAAGCGTCTGAGATGCACGGCGGATAACGGCGGTCACGCTGACTTCATCGTGCGGTCAGCTCTGGCCCAGTCACTGGCAGCCGCTGGCTCCGGTCTCCTTTTCCCTTTCCGCCTTGAGCCCTGGCCACCGCTCCAGCCGGTCATAATG
>DATHPF010000311.1:0-2735 GCA_035484155.1 Streptosporangiaceae bacterium | reverse complement strand
GTTGGCCGAGCCAGTCCTGACAGCGGTCTCGCCGTACATGTACTGGCTGATGTTCCGCAACGTTGCGTCGGACGGGTTTGTGTTCGAGGACCCGGTGAACGCCGGTGTCGTGTCGGAGCCCGGGTGCGTGCTCGCCTCGCCGTCGTGGGAGAACAGCGCCGCGCAGGTGTCCCAGGACTACGTCTACAACTGGACCCGGGACGCCGCCATCGTCGCGGTCGAGCTGGCGGCAGGCCCGCTGCCCGCTAGCCAGCCGCTGATCGATTACGTCCAGTTCGCGCAGACCTGCCAGAACTCCGGCGGCGACTTCGATCGTGCGGCGTTCTTGATCAATGGCACGCCGAGGAGCTGGACCGACCAGACCGACGGGCCGGCCCTGCAGACACTGGCGATCCTGCAGCTGTACGCCCAGCTTGACACGCCGACGCAAGCGACAGCGAACGCTGTGATCGCGGCGAACCTGAACTTCTTGCAGAACGCCTATCAAGGCCAGACGTACAACCTGTGGGAGGAGGAGTACGGCGCCTCGTTCTTCGCACGCTCTGTGCAGCTGCAGTGCTTCCGGTCGATCACGGCCAGCACAGCCGGCGTCCCGGTCCCGGGCTGGCTGGGCGCCGCCATACCGTGGCTCGAAAACGCCCTGGCAAGTCACTGGAATGGTCAGTATTACCAGTCGATGCTACCTGTCCCGACTGACTACAGAGCCCCTTACGATCCCAACATCGATATCGTCATGGCCGCGATCTACGGCGGCGTCTCAATCACCGACACCAAGCTCCTTGCGACCGCCGCGCTGCTACGCAGCCAGTGGGCCGACCCGGCCTCGAAGTACTTCTACCCGATCAACAGCGCTGACCAGCAACGCAGCATCGGTCCCATGCTCGGGCGCTATCCGGGGGACGTGTACGACGGTGATACCGATGCGCAGGTCGGTGACCACCCCTGGCCGGTGTCCACAGCCAACTTCGCCGAGCTGTACTATCAGCTGGCCAAGCAGGTCACCACCACAGGAACCGTCCCGCTCGACAATCTCTCGGCCAGCTTCTTCAGCCAGATCGGAGTCGATGCGTCGACCACCCCGGCCGCCGCAGCAGCCGCGCTGCAGAACGCCGGTGACCAGATGCTCCAGGCGATCATCTTCCACAGCGATCATCTCGAGCTAAGCGAGCAGTTCGACGCCGTGACCGGGTATGAGAAGAGCGTCAGCAACCTGTCCTGGAGCTATGCCTCATTCCTGTCAGCGATCCGCGCCAAGAACACTATCTGAGAGCCCCATCGGCCATGGGCTAGCCCCGGCGTGAAGCGATGAAACGACGGGGATGCGGCTGATCCGTTCTACGGCGCATTGGTCGCCGAATCATCTGCATCCAGCCATGACTTTTCAACTGGCGGTGCCCGCGTCGCCGAGAGCGTCGCAGCTGATCGCCTGGAGCAGGAACGCCTGGACCCTACAGATGGTTTCGTCAACGGAGCCGAGCCGTCGATGACATGTCCGCGAGGGCTTGCTCGACGCGCAGCGTTTCGGCCATCCGCACCAGCGTCTGGAGCAGGTGCGAGCGCAGCCGCGGGGCGAGCATGAGCGAGATAGCTACGCGCGAGGTCCGTGACGGGCCCCGGTGACCGTCTATCGCCAGACAAGTGCTGAACCGGGCAGCGCGGGGGCAAGATCCGCGCCACCGGGCTGAGATATGGCTCGCCCAGTGCTGCGGACGGTGGAGTCTCCGTGTACATCCAAGGGAACCGCCGTCGGCCGGCCGGGCCACCTCGGCCGTTTCGGATCACCGAAGTCCTATGCGCCGGACGAGTCAGGTCTCCCGCACCGCACACCCGCCGTCTGCTGCCCCCAGGCGGACAGGGCGGCCCGGCTCGATGTTGCCTCGCCGACATATTTATGTAAAAATGCATGCAATCTGACGTGATACGAGAGAGGCCCGCAGGTGCCGCTATCCATCGATGCGAGCCGCTGCCAAGGTCATGGCCGCTGCTCGCTTGTAAGTCCGAAAATCTTCGACATCACTGACGACGGTCTCGGACAGGTCCTAGTTCCCGAGCCAGGACCGGGCGATGCGGCCGACGTGGCGCGCGCCATCGACAACTGCCCCGAGTCCGCGATTTCCTTCTCCGCCGGGTAGCTGATCCGGCAGATCCAGGTATACTAACTACTTGTGTAGTTAGTATCAGGAGAGTTAGAGTCGCAGAGCGGCCAGGCCGTCATCAACGGGTTCATGCCGTCGCCGCGGTCGTCGGCGGCTTACTCCAGGGAGGCCCACATGACAAGCATCGATGATCCTGCCGCCGTGCAGGTTGAGGACCTCGCCCCCCATCTCGACCTTTTCGACCCCTCCCACAGCGAACGGCTGTGGGAGGTTCTGGCCTATGCGCGCTCGGCCTGCCCGGTGCTGAAGACCGACGCCGATGAGGGCTATTACATCGTCACGCGCTATGACGAGCTGCGCACCGTCCTGGAGGACGCTGAGACCTACAGCTCAGAGCAGGCCGGCCTGCGCGGCGTGCCGCTCCCCATGCCGCCGCTCACCGAGGACCCGCCCAGGCATATTGAGTACCGCCGCGCACTCAACAAGTACCTGTCCCGGTCCTTCCTCAGCCGGTACGCGGACGACATCCGCGACACGGCCCGTACGCTCCTTGACGAGCTGGTGCCCCGCGGCCGCTTTGACTTCATGACCGACTACGCGGTCCCCTTCACCTCACGCAACCTCGCGCGCGTCGTTCTT
>DATHPF010000310.1:0-27114 GCA_035484155.1 Streptosporangiaceae bacterium | reverse complement strand
GCAGCCACTCCTCCGGCAGCGGCCTGGTCGACCAGTCGGCGGCAGAGTGCGTCTTTTCCAGCCCGAGGCCCAGTATCGACTCGACCATGGTGGCGAGCCCGACCCTCGGGTAGCCGAGCAGCCGGCCCGCCACCTCGGTGTCGAACAGCCGGCGCGGCCGGAAGCCGAGCTCGGACAGGCACGGCAGATCCTGCGAAGCCGCATGCAGCACTGCCTCGGTATCGGCCAGCGCGGCATCCAGGGCCGACAGGTCGGGGCACGCCACGGGATCGATGAGCACGGTCCCCGCGCCCTGCCGCCGGAACTGCACGAGGAACGCGCGGTGGCCGTAACGGAAGCCGGACGCCCGTTCGGCGTCGACCGCGACCGGCCCGGAACCCGCGCCAAGCGCCGCGGTGGCCGCAGCCAGGTCGTCCGCGCTGTCCACTAGCGGCGGCATGCCATCGCGCGGTTCCAGCAGCGGCTGTACCTGCCGCTCGCTGGTTTCGTCCGCGGCGTCGCCTGTTGCGCTCGCCTCGCCTGCTGCGCTGCTCTCGTCGGCTGCGCTCGCGTGGCCTGCCGCGCTGGCCTGGTCGGCTGCGCCGGCCTCGTCGGCCGGGCTGGCCTCGCCGGTCATGGACGCGGCCTGCGGCGCGGTGGCCGCAAGGCGGCGACTCCGGGCGCGAGCGGCGGCAGCCCCGACGCCGCGCAGATGACGTCGCACCAGGCGGCGACATGCCCGTCCAGCGCAGCCGAGCCGCTCTCGCACAGCACCGGCGACCAGGACGCCCGCAACTCGAAACCAGTTGAGATCGGCTCATCCTGCTTGCCGCCGAATCCCTGGGTCACGACGCTCGTCACGGTGCCGCTGATCATCCTGTATCCGGTGGCACGGGTGTCCAGGGCCTCAGTAAGCCAGCTCCAGCCGACCTGGTTGATGAGCGGGTCGGCTGTCATCTCAGGCTCAAGCTCAGTCCGGACGTAGCCAATGATGCGATGCTTCCCGTCCCAGCCAGCTTGCCCAGCTGAGTCGAATAGCAGCACGAACTTGCCCGAGCCGATCTCAGTGTCAGCGTCGGCCAGCACCGTGGCGGCAACGGCATACGCGTGCGGCGCCAGCCGGCGCGGCGGCGGCTCTGCGTCGAAGGTCAGCTCGGGCCTGAGCTGGCGCTGGACGGCCAGCCCAGACTCAACCTCGGCGACCGAGCGCTGGAACTCTTCATCGCCTGGCTGACTAGTCACGGGCTGGCCCGCGGGTCTCAGCGGCTGCGCGTGCGCCACGGGCCAGGAACCGTCATGCCACGCGGTCGCGGCGTGGGGCCGATGCCGTCGGCCGGACCAGGATCGGGATCTCGCCGGCCACCACAGTCGCGCCGCACACGAGGCAGTACCACTCAGGACAGTCTCCGCCGACGGTATCCGGACACCACCCGGAGCTACCGTGGTGCTGCGCAAAGACACGATCCCGGCCGCAGTCAGGACAGCGCCGGGTGATCTCGCTCATCGATGTCTCCTTGCCATACGGCCCAGCATTGATGCTGGCACGGCACCGGGCACAAGCCCCGGACCTGCGGCGGCGTGTCATGGCCTTTTGCTGCGGATCCAGTCGCCGCCCTGGCGGCTGCTCGGCTGAGGCCGAATCGGCAGGTGTGGGATCATCCAGTGATGACACCGACAGTCCAAGAATCCCCGTTCCTGCTGGCTTGCCGCCGCCAGGAAGTCCCGTACACCCCGGTCTGGTATATGCGCCAGGCCGGCCGGGCGCTGCCTGAGTACAGGGCGCTTCGGACCGGGAAGAAGATGCTGGACGCCTTGTCGGCACCGGACCTGATCACGGAAATCACCCTGCAACCCGTCCGCCGCTACGACGTCGACGCAGCGATCCTGTTCAGCGACATCGTGGTCCCGCTGCGGGCGATCGGCATCGGCATCGACATCAAGCCTGGAGTCGGCCCCGTCCTTGATCATCCCATCAGGTCCGCAGCGGACGTGAAGAAGCTGAGACGGCTGTCGCCAGACGATGTCCCGTATGTCACCAAGGCCGTCACGAACCTGGGCAAAGAGCTCGGTGCCAAGCCGCTGATCGGCTTCGCCGGCGGCCCGTTCACCTTGGCGAGCTACCTGGTCGACGGCGGCCCGTCGAAGAATTTCGAGCTCACCAAGGCCCTTATGTACGGCAACCCAGAGCTGTGGACCGACCTCATGAGCAGGCTCGCGGACATCACCACCGACTTCCTGCGGTTGCAGATCGAGGCCGGCGCGAGCGCCGTGCAGCTATTCGACTCCTGGGCCGGGTCGCTCAGCCTGGACGACTACCGCGCCAGCGTGCTGCCCTATAGCAAGCAGATCTTTGATGCGCTCGAGCCGACCGGGGTGCCGCGGATTCATTTCGGCGTGAACACCGGCGAACTGCTGGGCGTCATGGGCGAGGCCGGTGCCGACGTGGTGGGCGTGGACTGGCGGGTGCCACTCGACGAGGCTGTCAGCCGGGTCGAGCCCGGCAAGGCGCTGCAGGGGAACCTCGACCCGGCCATCCTGCTGGCGCCCTGGCCCGTGATCGAGCAGCGGGCGCGCCTGGTGCTCGACCGCGGCCGGACCGCGGAAGGTCACATCTTCAACCTGGGGCATGGTGTCCTGCCCGAGACCGACCCCGACGTGCTGGCCAGGCTGACTGAGCTCGTGCACACCGCGTCCGCCCGGTCAGCCTGACCTCGCCGTCATTCCGTCGCCGTCGGCCCAGCCTTCCGGCGCACGATCCGCCGCCGGCCGACGTACCCGATGCCGCCCAGTACCGCGATAACGACCAGGAACGGCAGCGCCGCCCCGAGTGCCGTCGCCGCGGCCGCGGCGACGTGCCTGAGCGCGTGCCAGCCGGCTGCCAGGCCAGCCGCGAACCCGCGGTGGGTCGTGGTCTTCTTGTGCCCGACCTTGACGACCGGGCTCTGCAACGTCATAGTCACGGTCGCGTAGCTGGTCTGGTGGTCCAGCGCACTCTGCTGGGCCACCAGCGAGTTCAGCGTCGACTCGTCCGCGCTGATCTGCTGCTGCACCTGGAGCAAGCCGGTCACCGACGCTGCCTGCTTCAGCAGCCCCTGCAACGCGGTGATCGCATCCTGCTCCGAGGTGACCAGGCTGTTGACGTTGGCGACCTCCTGCGTGACGTCCGTCGCCTGCTGCTGCATGGCGAGCTGCTTGCCAAGGGCCGGAGAGGACAGCTGCGCCAGCACGCTCTGGTAGTCGGGCACTGGAATCTTCAGCGTGATGCTGATCGTCTCACCGCTCTTGCCAGGTGTCCCCGAGGCCACATGCTCGTCCGCGGTGTAGCCGCCGGCGCCGACGACGATGCTGGAGATCTGCCGGGCGGCGGCGGCCACGTTGGCGGACCGCAGCGTCATGCTCGCGGTGTAGATGATGCTCTCGCCGCTGGGAGCGAGGCCGGCTGTCAGCGTGGTACTGCCGCCGGTTCGGGAGCCAGCGGCGCTGCCTGCGTTGCCGACGCTAGCCGCGCCGCCGACAGCGGTGCCGTTGGCGAGCCCGGCCGGCGCCGGTACTACAGCGCGCCCGCCGGGCTCTGCAGCCGACGAGGCGGAGTTGCTGCCGTTGGTGCTGCACGCCGCGAGCAGCAGGCAGCCTGCGATCAGGATGGCGCCGCTAAGCGCCCCTCGCCTTGCGAGGACTGCGTGTGTCATGCACCTCGGACGCGCCGGCCGGCGCCGCGGTTCCGGCAGCCGCGATAATCGGTGCCGTGACTTTTCCGAAGATCGAGCTGCACGTGCACCTGGAAGGGACAGTTCGGGCTGGCACGCTGCTGCAGATAGCCGGGCGCAACAACGTCGCGCTTCCCGCGGACACCGTGCAAGGGCTCGCCGAGCTCTACGAGTTCACCGACTTCGCCGATTTCATCAAGGTGTGGATGCTGACGACGAGCGCGCTGCGAACGGCGGCGGACTTCCGCCAGGTCGTCGTCGACTACGCGGCCGAGGCGGCCAGTCACGGCGCCATCTACATCGAGGGGATCTTCTCGCCGTCCGAGCCAGCGGCCAGAGGCACTGACTGGGACGAGGTGTTCACCGGGTACTGCGACGGCGCGGCCGAAGCCAGGGAGCTGCACGGCGTGCACGTGCGGCTCACACCCGATGTCACCAGGGGCATGCCGCTTGGCGTGGCCGAGCAGACAGCGAGGTACGCGGTCAAGTACGCCGGCCGGGGGATCGTCGGCCTGGGGCTCGGCGGCAGCGAAGCAGAATATGCGCCGGAGCCATACGCCCGCGCTTTCGCCATCGCCAGGTCAGGCGGCCTCGGCTCGGTACCGCACGCGGGCGAGGTAGCCGGGCCTGAGTCCATCCGCGGCGCGCTTGACGTGCTGCACGCCGATCGCCTGCGGCACGGGATCCGGGCGATCGAGGATCCCGCGCTAGTCCGCGAGCTAGCTGACCGGGGAACCGTGCTCGATGTCTGCCCGATCTCCAACGTGCGCACCAAGGCCGTCGCCTCGCTCGCGGAGCATCCGCTGCCGGCGCTGGTCCTGGCCGGCGTCGCGTGCTCGGTGTCGACCGACGATCCGGCGATGTTCGGCACGGACCTGAGCGCAGACTATGCCGCGGCGCTCGAACTCGGCGTCTCCCCGGCCACGTGCTTCGCGGCTGGAGTGCGCGGCGCCTTGTGCGACGACAGCACCCGCGAGGTGCTCGCGCGGATCGGCGCCGAGTTCGACTGGTCCGGCTCCGGCTCCGGCTCCGGCACTGGCTCCGGCGTCACGGCGGACCGGCCGTGACATCGAAGGGCCGGGCTGACCGGCGGACGGTGGCCGTGATTGGCGGCGGAGTGGCGGGTCTGACGGCTGCGTTCCTGCTCAAAGACGCCGGCCTGGCGGTGACGGTACTGGAGGGATCTCCCCGGCTTGGCGGGAAGCTATCGGTATCTGAGGTCGGCGGCGTAGCCGTCGACGCCGGTGCCGAGGCGCTGCTCGCCCGCCGTCCGGAAGGCGTCGGCCTGATTGGCGAGCTCGGCCTGGCCGGCGAGCTTGAGACGCCCGGCACGACCGCGGCCGGAATCTGGACGCGCGGCCAGGTCAGGGCGCTGCCGCGGCGGCAGTTCATGGGCGTGCCCGCGGATTTTGATGAGCTGGGGGCCACCGGCATCCTGTCCGGCGGCGGGCTGACGCGGGCGCGGCAGGATCTCAGCCTGCCGGATTCCGCGAGCGGCGGCGACGAGTCAGTGACCAGCCGGGTCGGCGCGCGGTTCGGCCCTGAGGTTGTCGACCGGCTGGTCGAGCCGCTGCTCGGCGGCGTCTATGCCGGGCGCTGCGAGGACCTCTCCTTCGAAGCGACCCTGCCCGCGCTGGCACACGCCGCGCGCGGTCGCCGGTCGCTGACTCAGGCAGCGGCGTCCATCTTGCCGCCCGCGCCCCCGCCCGGTCAGCCTGCGGCTGGCCAGCCCGCGCCGCCGCCCGTCTTCACCACGCTGGCCGGCGGCCTCGGCACGCTGCCGGCCGCGCTGGCGGATGCCTCCGGAGCAGCCGTCCGGACCAGCGCGATGGTGCGGGAGCTTGCCAGGACCAGCACTGGCTGGCGGCTGACCGTGGGCTCAGCCCACGCGCCGGAGCAGCTCGACGCCGACGCCGTGATCATCGCCGTGCCCGGCCGACCAGCGAGCCGGCTGCTCGCCGGCGTGGCAGGCGCGGCCGCGGCCGCGCTGGCCGAGATCCGGTACGCCAGCATGGCGATCATCACGCTGGCGTACCCGGAGACCGCGTTCGACGTGCCACTGACGCGTAGCGGATTCCTGGTACCGGCCGTGGATGGCAAGGCGGTGAAGGCGGTTACCTTCAGCTCAGTGAAGTGGCCGCATCTGCGACGTGGCGATCCGGGGCTGCACATCGTCAGGTGCTCGGTCGGCCGGCTGGGCGAGGACGCGGTGCTCCAGCGCGATGACCCCGAACTCGCCGGCCTCGCTGCGGCGGACCTTGCTGATGCGACCGGCGTTCGCGGTGATCCGGTCGACGTCCGGGTCAGCCGGTGGGGTGGCGGGCTACCGCAGTACAGCGTCGGCCATCTGGATCGGGTCGCTCGGATCCGCGCGGGCATCGCTGCGGAGCCCGGGCTCGCCGTCTGCGGGGCTGCCTACGACGGTGTCGGTATCCCGGCCTGCATCTCGACGGCGCGACTGGCGGTCGACCAGGTGCTGGCCTACCTTGGCAGCCAGGACATGTCGGTCTGACGGCAGGAGACGGCGTTGATCGAGCTGGACCGCGATGGCAGCGTCTTCGTCCTGCGGATGCAGGGTGGGGAGAATCGGTTCAGCCTGGACTGGCTCGACGAAGTCAACGCGGCGCTGGACCGGGTGCAGGCGACAACGGGGCCGGTTGCGCTCGTCACCACCGGCGAGGGCAAGTTCTATAGCAATGGCATGGACCTGGACTGGCTCGCCACGGTTCCGGAGCAGGCCGGGGATTACCTGATCGCGATTTACCGGGTGCTGGGGCGGGTGCTGAGCTTCCCGGCGATCACCGTTGCGGCCGTCAACGGGCATGCGTTCGGCGGCGGTGCGCAGCTCGCGGTGGCGCACGACTTCGCGGTCATGCGCGCGGATCGCGGCTACTGGTGCATGCCTGAGGCCGATCTCGGCCTGCCGCTGACACCCGAGTACATCAGCCTGCTGCGAGCGAAGCTCCCGGGCCGGGCGCTGCACGAGGCGCTGGTAACCGGACGCCGCTACGGCGGTCCGGATGCGCTCGCCGCCGGCATCGTGCATCAGGTCGCAAGCGAAGACCAGGTGCTGGCGCAGGCCGTCAAGCTTGCTGCGGATCTCGCTGGCAAGGACCGCCGGACACTCGCGGAGCACAAGCGGCTGCTGTACGGCGAAGCCATCAAGGCGCTGCTCGGCTGATCGGCCTCGGCGGTGGCCAGCCGGTCGTCAGTTCGCGACGCGAGGCTGGCCGGAATCCGCTTATCGTGACGGCTGGCTGGCCAGCACGGACAGCGCGGTCAAGCCTGAGACGATGACACGGTGACGATGAGCCGGGTCCTCGGCGTAGATGCGTGCCAGGCGGGCTGGGTCGCCATCGCGTGGGCGGGCGACGAAGTAGCGGCCTACGTGCACGCGGACATCAGCGCGATCGCGGCGCTGGCCGCCGCGGACGGACCGGTGGAGGTCATCGGCATCGACATCCCGATCGGGCTCGCGGACAACACCAACCGCCGGGCGGACTTGCTGGCCCGGAAGGCCGCCGGCCCGCGGTGGGCGTCGGTGTTCGTCACTCCGGTTCGCGACGCGATCGTCATCGAGGACCATCAGGAAGCCTCGGCATTGAACCGGCGGCTAACCGGCAGCGGCATTTCGCGGCAGGCTTTCAACCTGCGGGACAAGATCCTTCAGGTAGACGCCTGGCTGCCGGGTGCGCCTTGCCCGGTCCTCGAGGTGCATCCGGAACTGAGCTTCGCCGAGCTGGCCGGGGCTCCGCTGACGGACAGCAAGTCGACCTGGGCCGGGGCCGTCCGGCGCAAGCGCCTGCTGGCAGCCGCGGGCCTCGAGGTCTCCGGCGATCTCGGGCTGACGGGCCGGCAGGCCGGTGTCGACGACGTGCTGGATGCTGCGGCGGTCGCCTGGACTGCCGCCCGCTACGCCCGCGGTGCGGCGAGGTGCACGCCCGACCCGCCAGAGCGATTCAGCGACGGCATCGCTGCCGCGATCTGGACCTGACATACCCAGCCGGCCGAAGCAGAGCCTGATGATCGTCCGTCGTTGTGGACTTACTGTTGCCATGGCAACAGTAAGTCCGCAGCCATGACGAGCGGCGCGCCAGGAAAAGCGGTTGCCGATGCTTCGCACGGGCTGCAAGGATCCGCGCCATGCCCGCTCAGCTGATCCGTGCCGACGGCCTGTATCCCGGCGCTCCCTACGCGTACGCCGCGGTAGCGCCGCCGGGAAGCCTGGTCTTCACGGCGGGCGCGTGCCCCATCGACACCGACGGCGTCGTGACTGCGCCCGGTGATTATGCCCGCCAGGCAGAGCACGCGATCGCCAACCTGATCATTGCGCTCGCCGCGGCCGGCGCGAGCCTGCGCGACGTGCTGAAGACAACGGTCTACGTGGCGTCCGCCGACCAGCGCGATCTCCATAGCGTCTGGCAGGTCGTGGCCTCGGTTCTTGGCGAGCACGACGCGCCAAGCACGCTGCTGGGCGTCAGTGTCCTGGGCTATACGGATCAGCTGGTCGAGATCGAGGCTGTCGCGCTCGCTGGCCGGCCTCCTGCAGCCAGCGACTCGGACCTTGAGACTTAGCTCCGCGCTGAGCCCTGATCCGGGCTGGCGGGGTTACCTCCGGCGAGCCTGTCAGGCATTACCTGCCGTCCGCGTTTCCTGATCACCCAGCCGTCTGGCAGCCCGGCGCCGCAGCACCGCTGTCCCCAGGACGGCGATGCCGATCAGGCACAGCGCGATGGACAGTATCCCGAACAGCGGCGGACTCGGGTTGGTCGTGTGATGAGCCGTCGATTCCGGCCACACAAGCGCTGCGTGGTCGACGATGTCCAGGACAATCAACGCAGCCACTACGACCGTTCCGGCCGCGGCAGCGCGCTTGACCGTCTCCCGTCCGGTTTGCCTGCCTGCATCAGGAACAACGCGGGAGCGCCGGTCGCCGATGAGCGCGGAAAGGATCAGCCCGAGCGCCAGGATGACCGCGGTCACCACCACGTACCCGATTACCCGCGGGAACTGGGTCACCGTCTGCGGCGGGCTGACGGCGTAGCCGAGACCGATGTCCGCGGTCTGGTAAATCAGTGCGGCTAGCCAAGGGCCGAGGAACGCCGCCATGGCCAGCCGGGGCGCGGGTACCATCCATCCGGCAATGAGCGCCAGCAGAAATGCTGAAATGGCAGTCATAAGTCAATCCCGCCTTCGTGTCCGGCTTGTTTTGACGATGCTGCACGCAGAAAGCTGCCGTCTCATCGGCCCGGCGGGGGAATGTAGATGGCGGGGCTACGACCTGAGGAGGAGAAGCCGCGAAGCGTGCTTCCGGTTCCGGCGGGAGAGGATGCAGAAATGCCGCGCCGGAAGATCCGCCATCCGGCCCGCGCCTGTACGGCCGGAGAGAAGCGGGAGTTCCCCGAGATGAACCTCACTGACCACGCCGGAGTCCGGCTGATACACGGCAAGCCCAAGGTCAATGGCGTGGAGATCCACTACGCGATCGGGGGCGGGGCGAGCCGGTGTTCTTGCTGCACGGCGTGCCGAACGCGCCCGAGTTGCTGCTGACCGGGCGGGAACGGCAGTTCTGGACGTACTACGCCAGACGCCAGATGTGGGACCCCAGCGCGATGGCCGAGGAGGATATCGACGAAATCGTGCACTCGGCCGAGCAGCCGGGCGGCAACAGGGCCATCTTGGAGATGTACCGTGCCCGCCAGACCGACGCCGAACAGAACCGGCCGCATTACGCCGACCCGATCAGCTGCCCGGTCCTGGCCGTCGGCGCGGAGGCCTATCTCGGGGACGAAGTAGCCAGACAGCTCGCGCAAGTGGTCCGCGACGTCCGCGGCGCCGTCATCCCCGCCTCCGGTCACAACATCGCGCTGGAGAACCCGGCCGCCCTGGCCGAGGCCTACCTCGACTTCTTCGCAGGCGGCTAGTCGGCTGCCTTGCTGCGCGGTGGCCGGCCAGGCCCCCGCATCTGGCCGGCGTTGCGCGGCAGCCGCCCGGCATCCCCGAGCGCACGCCGCAGCAGGAACTCGATCTGGGCGTTCGTGCTCCGCAATTCGTCCTGAGCCCACCTGGCCAGCGCGTCGTGGACGGCCGGATCCAGCCGCAGCAGAATGCCCTTGCGCTCACTCATGGCGCTGCCGTAGGAATCGTCACTGAGCCGCCGTTACTGATACAGGGACCCGGTGTTGACGACCTGCTGCGTCGCCTGCTCACTGCACAGGACCACGAGCAGGTTCGAGACCATGGCAGCCTTGCGCTCTTCGTCCAGCTCGACGACCCCCTCCTCCTGCAGTCGCTCCAGGGCCAGCTTGACCATGCCGACAGCGCCTTCGACGATGCGCTGCCGGGCGCCGACCACGGCACTGGCCTGCTGCTGGCGGAGCATTGCCTGGGCGATCTCCGCGGCGTAGGACAGCCGGGTGAGCCGGGACTCGATGATATGCACGCCTGCTGACTTGACCCTGTCCTGTAGCTCGGCCGACAGGCGGGAGGTGATCTCCTCGGCGTTGTCACGGAGCGACAACGCGCCTGAGCCCCGGTTGTCGTAGGGGTAACTTGACGCGATGTGCCGGACGGCGGTCTCGGTCTGGATGGCGACGAACTTCGTGTAGTCGTCGACGGAGTAGGTCGCCTTGGCGGTGTCCTGCACCTCCCAGACGACGACGGCCGCGATCTCAATCGGGTTGCCGTCGGCGTCGTTGACCTTGGCCTGCGCCGATTCCTGGTTCCTGATCCGGGTCGAGACGACGATCCGTTCGGTGAGCGGGTTCACCCACTTCAGGCCTGAGTCGCGAATTGTGCCCCGGTACTTGCCAAACAGCTGCACGACGCGGGCCTTGCCAGGCACGACCGCGACCAGTCCGCGCCATGACGCGATGGCTGCGAGGATGACAATGATGCCGGCCGTGACGAGGCCTGTCCTCAGGCCAGCGTGCTCCCGCCCGCCCCACACCACCAGCCCGACGCCTGCCAGCGTGAGAACGATCGACGCCACCAGCATGGCCAGGCCGGACACGGAGCGAGCCGGTCGCTCCACGATCGGCGGGCCTACGGACTGGCTCACTTGTGCGACGATTGCTTCAGACGCCATCTGACCCACCTCCACTAGACGTGGCTGATACCACGCTTCTAGCTTAGTGATATCAGTTTATCTTAGCAACTCGGCAGCTGATCGGGAGGTTGCGACACGCCGACGAGTTCGCGGCGGCGCCTCTGGTAGACATATCTGTATGGCTGGGAACGAGGAACCGGGACAGGCCAGCGGCCGCCCCAAGGCACGCGATCTCAATGAGCTGATCCGGTATGTCATGTGGTCGGTGTTCCGCGTCGACGGTCCCGACGCCATCGACGCTGCTGCCGCTGGCCGGGGACGGACAGGCCTGGCCGCCGAGGTGACCGACCTTTGCCAGCAGGCAGCCGGCAAGGGGATCGTCACCCGCGGCTGCTACGACATCCAGGGCATGCGGGCGGACGCAGACTACATGTTCTGGTGGGTCGCGCCTACGGCCGACGACCTACAGGAGATGTACGCGAGGTTCCGCCGCACCGGTCTCGGCCGGGCTAGCCAGCCGGTCTGGTCGGCCATGGCATTGCACCGGCCGGCCGAGTTCAACAAGAGCCATATCCCGGCGTTCCTGGCCGGCGAGGACGCGAAGAACTACGTCAGCGTGTATCCCTTCGTGCGCTCCTACGAGTGGTATCTGCTCGACGACGCCGAGCGACGCGAGCTCCTGGCCGAGCACGGCGTGATGGCGCGGGAGTATCCCGACGTCCGGGCTAACACTGTCGCCTGCTTCTCGCTGAACGACTATGAGTGGATGCTCGCCTTCGAGGCCGACGAGCTGCATCGGATCGTCGACCTGATGCGGCATCTGCGCGGCGCACGGGCGCGCCGGCACACCAGGGTGGAGATCCCGTTCTTCACTGGCCGCCGCAAGCCTGTCGACGAGCTGATCGCCTCCCTCCCTTGACGGCCCAGTGGGTTATGGCACTGGCGTGAAGGTCCTGTTCGCCCGCGAGCAGATCAGCGCTGACCTGGCCTGGGATCAGGTAGCGCAGCATCTGCCCGGTTGGGAGATCGCCTCGTGCGCGCCCAACAAGGTCGCCGACAACCTCGACGGCGTCGACGTGATCTGTCCATTCGGCGCGCGGATCGGTGCTCCGATCATGGCGGCCGGGTCGTTCGGGCTCGTGCACCAGTTCGGCGTCGGCCTGGACGGCGTGGACATCGCGACAGCGACCGAGCTCGGCGTACTCGTGGCCAGGGTGCCCGGCGACGCCGGCGGTAACGCTGATAGCTGCGCCGAGCTTGCCGTGCTGCACCTGCTCGCGCTGGCGCGCCGGCTCGACGAGTCACGCACGGTGCTGGCTGAGCGGCGCTGGCCGGACCGTCCGGTCGGGCGATCGCTGCTGGACGCGACCGTGCTCATCGTCGGCCTCGGCGCCATCGGCGTAGCGCTGGCGCGCCGTCTCGCGCCGTTCGGCCCGCGCCTGCTCGGCGTCCGGGCTCGGCCAGAGCTGGGCGGGCCGCCGGAGGTCGAGCTGGTCGGCGGACCGGACCAGCTACCTGATCTGCTGGCGCAGGCTGACGCTGTCGTGTGCTGTGCGCTGCTCCATGACGGGAACGCGGAGATGTTCGGCCCGTCCGAGTTCGCGGCGATGAAGCCGGGCGCGCTGTTCGTTAACTTCGCCCGCGGCGGTCTCGTCGACGAGGCCGCGCTGCTGGCGGCGCTGGACTCGGGCCAAGTCGGGGGTGCTGGCCTGGACGTGTTCGCCCGCGAGCCCGCCGACCCGCGGGCGCCACTGGTGAGCCACCCCCACGTGATCGCAACGCCGCACGTCGGCTGGCACACCGGGTACATGTTCCGCCAGACCAGCGATGTCTTCGCGGCGAACCTGCGCCGGTTCGGCCGCGGCGAGCAGCCGCTGTGGACAGTGAACGAGCCGGCCTTCCGCCGGTAGCGCGCCTAGCCGAGTTCAGCCTGAGTATGTCCGTGCTTCTGGTCGGCCTGAAAGACTTGGTCCGTGGCCAGCGCCGACTATCAGGACATCCGGACCAGCCTCCTCATGGCTTACGACAGCGCGGCCGACCGGCGTGACGATCAAGTGAAGCAGCCATGGAAGCTCGCGGAGCGCGAGCAGTTTCTCGGCCGGCTGCGCGCTGAGCAGTGCACGAGGCTGCTGGAGATCGGCGCCGGGACTGGCCAAGACAGCGCGTTCTTTGCCGGCCACGGCCTGGAGGTCGTGGCCACGGATATGTCCCCGGAAATGGTGGCCCGGTGTCGCGACAAGGGCCTGGACGCGCGGGTCATGGACTTCAGCGAGCTTCGGTTTGAGCCCGAGTCGTTCGATGCCGTCCACGCGATGAACTGCCTGCTGCACGTACCGAACACCGAGCTTCCCGCAGTCTTGGCCGCCATCGCGACCGTGCTGCGCCCTGGCGGGCTGCTGTTCGCCGGCGTCTACGGCGGCCGCGCAGAGGAAGGCTCGGCTGGCTGGGACGACCACGTTCCCGCCCGGTTTTTCTCCTTCCGGACGGACGGGCAGCTTATGCACTACGCCAGCCAGTCGTTCGAGATCGTCGATTTCCACGTGGTGGAGACCGAGAGCGAGCACCGATTTCAGTCGCTGACGCTACGAAGGAGGGCTACATGACCGACCGGCACGCGCTGGTCCTGGGCGGCGGCGGGGTCGCGGGCATCGCCTGGATGACGGGGCTGCTGGCTGGCCTGGCCGACGCCGGAGACGACCTCACCGGCGCCGACATCCTCATTGGGACGTCGGCCGGGGCCGCCGTGGCCGCGCAGGTGGGGAGCGGGCTGGCGCTGGACGAGCTGTTCGGGCGGCAGGCCGAGCCGGAGCGGCAGTCGGACGAGATCGCGGCCAACGTCGACCTGGCGAAGTTTGCCGAGGAGATCGCCGCCTACCTCGCGGGCGCCGCGACTCCGGCGGATGCGCTGCGTCGGATCGGCACCTACGCGCTGGAGGCGCAGACGGTGCCCGAGTCCGCCAGGCTTGCCGCGATCGCGTCGCGGCTGCCGAGCCAGGACTGGCCGGCCAGGGAGATCCGGCTAGTAGCCGTCGATGCGGAGACCGGCGAGATGCGGGTCTTCGACGCGCGGTCGGGCGTGCAGCTGGTCGATGCCGTCGCCGCGAGCTGCGCCGTCCCTGGCATCTGGCCACCGGTGACCATTGACGGCCGGCGCTACGTGGACGGCGGCATCCGGTCGAGCGACAACGCCGATCTCGCAGCTGGCGCCGAGCGCATCACGATCATCTCCCCGATCGGGTACAACTCGGCGCTCCCGTCAGCGCTGCCACTGCGCGACGTCGTGGCCACGCTGCGCGAGGCAGGTTCGGCTGTCACCGTCCTCACCCCTGACGCTGCGTCGGTAGTAGCGATGGGCGCCAACCCGCTCGACCCGGCGACGCGGACGCCCGCCGCGCGGGCCGGCCGGGCGCAAGGCGTCGCCGGCCTCGCCGCCAACGCCGCGCCCTGAATTGCTCAGCGGCCCTTGCGCAGGAACTCGGTCAGTCGCGCCAGCGGCCACGTCGTGATGACGTCCTCGGCCGTGAGCCAGCCGCGCTGCGCGGTCGCGACGCCGTACTGCAAGTAGTCGAGGTCGCGCAGCGAGTGCGCGTCGCTGTCGATGGCGAACTTCACCCCGGCGTCACGCGCGGCCCGGATGTGCGCGGACGGCAGGTCGAGCCGGGCCGGGTGCGAGTTGACTTCGAGCGCGGTGCCAGTCCGTGCGCACACCCGGAACAGCTCCGCCAAGTCCAGGTCCACCGGCGGCCGACGGCCGATCTTGCGCGTCAGCGGGTGGCCGATGATGTTGACGTGCGGATTCTCGCAGGCGGCGACGAATCGTCTGGTCATCTCCCGGCGCGGCAAGTCGAAATGCGAGTGCACCGAGGCGACGCAGATGTCAAAGCCCGCGAGGAAGTCGGCTGGCCAGTCGACGCTGCCATCGGCCGCGATGTTGAGCTCGGTGCCGTGCAGCAGCGTCATCGCCTCGCCGCCCTCAGCCTCGGCGGCTAGCTGGCGGCCGAGGTCACGTACTTGCTCGCGCTGGGCCAGCATCTTGTCGTCGGTCATCCGCTGCATGACGAGATTGGGCGCGTGGTCGGTGATCGCGTAGTACTCGTAGCCGCGCGCGCTCGCCGCCGCCACCATGTCGGCCAGGCTCGCCACGCCGTCGGTCAGGTTCGTGTGGCTGTGCAGGTCGCCGCGCACGTCGGACTCCTCGACCAGCACCGGCAGCTCACCGCGCCGCGCCGCCGCGATCTCCCCGGTGTCCTCCCGCAGCACCGGCGGGATCCAGGCCAGGCCGAGGCGGGCATAGACCTCCTCCTCCGTGCGGGACGCAATGCACTCGCCGGACTCGGCCCCGAAGAGGCCGTATTCGGACAGCCTGAGCTTCCTGCGCACCGCCAGCTCGCGGATCGCGACGTTGTGCCGCTCCGAACCGGTGAAGTACTGCAGCGCCGCGCCCCAGCAGTCCAGCGGCACGACGCGCAGGTCCACTTGCAGGCCGGCCCTCGTCCTGATCGATGTCTTCGTCGGTCCCGACGCGATGATCTCGGCCGCCTCCGGCATGGCGGTCAGCGCCGCCATCAGTGGCGCGCTGTCCAGCGCGGCCGCCAGCACGTCGACGTCGCCGATCGACTCGGCGGCGCGCCGTAGCGATCCGGCCGCGGCAATACGCTCACAGCCAGGAACGGGGCCGACCGCCTCGATCACCGCCGCAGCCGTCTCGGCCGCAACATTGAGCAGGACCCGGCCGCCAGCGGTCGCCAGCAGATCGAGGCCGCGGAGCAGCTTGTCCGCGCTCTTGGGCCCGAAGCCCTTCACGTCGTTCAGGCGTCCGGCCTCGATTGCCTCGCGGAGCTGGTCAGGCGAGCTGATCGTCAGCTCGCGGTAGAGCTGCAGCGCACGGCGCGGCCCGAGCGCCGGGATCCTGGTGAGCTGGCGGACTCCGTCGGGGATGTCGCTGCGGAGGTCTTCCAGCTCCACGAACGTGCCGGTGCTGTTGATCTCCGCGACCTTGGCCGCGATCGACTTGCCGACGCCGGGGATCCGCAGCAGCGCCGCCGGCGAAAGCTCGGCCACGTCATGCGGATCCGCGGCGATCGCCCTGGCCGCCTTGGTGTAGACGCGGGCCCGGAACGGATCGCCGCCCGTCATCTCCAGCAGGTCGGCGTACTCCGCGAGCAGCGCCGCCGCCTGGTCATTCGCCTGAGCCATGACAGCAATTCTGCCTGCGCCCGGCCAGGCGCCGGTGCGGGCTTAGTGGCTTTGCTGCATAGCCTGCGCGTTGGCTTGCATTGCCTTGAGCGTCACCGCGAGCTCGTCGGTCGGGCTGAACTGGAGGAACTCGCTGCCGGTCGCGGCTGCTGGCACGTGGCCCGGCGACATGTAGTACGCGTCCCCGGCCTGATAGACCTCCTGACGGTCGGCGTAGCTGACGGTCAGGGAGCCGGCGAACAGGTAGCCCCAGTGCGGGCACTGGCAGCTGTCGCCAGGCAGGCCCTTGAGCACTGGTGCGAGCGAGTGTCCCTCGCGGATGGTGACGAACTCGGCCGTGTAGCCGTCGAGCTCGCCTTGGTGATCGACTGCGGGACCGAAATCCTCAACTTTGGGCGCTGTGTCCTTGGAGAAAGCGGGCATTGGGTGCTCCTTTGCAGGCTGACAGCCTTTCTTCGACAGTAGCCAGGGCTCTGCGCGGGGCGCATGAGGCAGTTGCCCCATCTTGCCGGCTGGCTAGTCCAGGTCGGGAAGCAGTCCGTGGCGTAGCGCAAACAGGCTTGCGGTAGCCCGGCTCGAAGCCTCGATCTTGACGTAGATGTGCTCGATGTGATTGCGCGCGGTCTTCGGCGTGATCACGAGTCGATCCGCGATCTGCCTGCTCGACATGCCCCTGGCCACCAGGCGCAGTACGTCGATCTCGCGTGCCGTCAGGCCTGCCGGGTGCTGGCCTCGCCGCGAACCCCGGTGACCGGCCGCCGACAGGACAGACTCGACGGCGTCGGCGGCCAGCTTGCCCGCTGCCGCGTCGGCTCTGAGCTCGGCTGCGGCCTGTGCGGCTGATAGCGCCTCCCGGTACGGTCGCGGCTCGCGCATCGACTGATAAGCGTCGGCAGCCCCGAGCACGCGGCCGGCCGTCGTGATGGCGGGCCCCGACAGGGCGCGCGGATAGCCCGAGCCGTCCAGCCGCTCGCGCAGCTGGACCGCGACGGCGCCGAGCGGCGCCAGCCAGCTTGACTGGTGGAGCATGCGCTCGGTCAGGTACGGGTGCAACCGCACGCGCTCGAGCTCGCCGGCGCCGAGCGGGCCGGGCTTGTCCCAGATCGAGTTGGAGATGCCGAGTCGCCCGAAGCCGCTCACCAGGCCAGCACGGCGCAGCTGCGCAACCTCGTCAGCCGGCAAGCCGAGCTGACGCCCGGCCGCATCCGCGAGCTGCGCGACTGCGCTCGCGTGCCCGAGCATGTAGGGCGACTTCAGGTCGACGAAATTGGCGACGCCGAGGAGGGCGGCGTCGAGCTGCTCTCCGGACAGCGTCCGGCTGAGCGCTGGCTCGGCGCCGATCACGGCATCCCAGGTCTGGGCGGTCCCGAGCGAGCCGAGGATCCCGTCCGGGTCGGCGACGATCAGGTCGGCGAGATCGGGATCGAACTGCGATCCACGGCGCTTGCCGGCCAGCGCGACGGCCGAACTCTGACCACCGAGCCGGTGCGCGACCTCGATGTACTCCGCCAGCTGCGCGAGGCGCGCGGCCACCGGAATGGCGGTGGCGTGCAGTTCGCCCGGCCAGCCGCGGCCATCCCAGCGCTCATACGAGGCACCGATTGCTGCCTGCACGTCGACGGGCAGGCCTATCTCCGCAGCCAGGGACCCGGCGAGCTCGGCGTGATGGCTGATCATCCCGTCTAGCTGACGCCAGCCAGACACGGCAAACTCCAGCCCGACCTGGAATCTGTGCAGCGGCGCATAACCGCGGCCGAGGCGCCGCATCGCGGCTGCTACCGCGACGACGCCGCGCTGCTCATGGTCGTACTTCCCCGATTTCAGGTCGATGTCGTCGCCGAACCACTTCGCCTGCTCGTGCGCGTCCGTGTGGCAGCCGACGTTGACCAGCAAGGCCGTGTAGTAGACGGTGGTCCGCGCAGCTTCGTCTAGGCCCATCCGCTCCGCGAGCCGCAGGGCAATGAGGCACTGCCGCAGTACGTGTTCCATGGGCTGGCCGAAGCCCAGGTCGATGCCCAGCGACAGGGACGCGACGAGATCAGCCAGCCGGACGGTCGGCTGGACGAGCGCGGTCTCAGACGATGCCATGCACCACTATCTCGCGCGAACAGGCAGATCGGGTGCGTCGGCTCTGTCCCGCTGGCGTACGACGGCCCCGGCTGGACTCGACTCAGTCGTTCTCGACCACGAAGTCCCACTTGGCGACAATGTTGTTCCCATCGGGCGCCCAGCGCATGAGGCCCTCGCCCGTGGCCTCGGCGGCACGCAGCTCAAAGCTGATCTTCTGGCCAGGTCGCAGGGTCGCGGGAGGCTGCGGCTGGCCGGCCACGAACTTCGGCCAGTAGACGCGATTGAGGTCGTCGATGCTGCTGAAGTCCGCCAGCGAGACGGGGACGGGCGCGGTGGCGGCGGACATTGTCACGACCCAGGTGCAGGTCGTCGACGGCGCCTGATAGGGCAGTCCCTCGCCGGGGACCTGCGGGCCCGCCACGGTGATGAGAACCGACCAGGCAGGCGTCTTGACCTCTACGCCGTCGCCCTGGTTGGTGAGGGCAGGCCGCTGGACGGTACCGGTAAGCACGGTGTCGCTGTGGTAGTTCAGGGTGCTGCGCGGCAGGAATGACGGGTAGCCGCCGAAGTGATTGGCGTTGCTGGCGGCCGGGTGATGCGGAGCCGAGCCGCAGGCGGCCAGGGCCAGGAGGACCAGGGCGAGCGCGACCAGGACGGCCAGCCGGCCGGCCCGGACCTCCGCCGCGATGGCGGAGGCCGGGCCGGACCTGGCTGGTGCGTTGCGGGCTAGTGGACTCATGACCGCCCGGTCAGTGCGGTGCGGCGGCGCCGCAGGTACAGCAGGTAGCCTGCCCCTGCCGCTAGGGCGAGCAACGGGGTCCCCACCGCGAGTGACATCCGCTGCCAGAGCGGCTGCGGCAGCTGCACGACATGGAAGGCGTCCAGCCGGAACGGGCCAGGACGAAGGCCGAACGGGTTGTTGAACACGTCCAGGCCGAACGGCCGCAGCCCTGGCTGGGCGGCGAAGCCGAGGTGGCCCTGGCCGTCGAGCCCGCCCGACACCGTGCCAGCCGTGAGCTTCGTCCAGTCGTCGCCGGACTTGACGTTGAAGATGTCCTCCATCGTCGCCAGCCAGCTGTAGTGGTTGTAGAAGACGTTCGAGACAGTCCCGGGCCTGATGAACGGGCTGATCAGGACGCTGCCGGTGTCACCGCCACCAGTCGTCGGGAGGGTGGCGTTGAACAACGGGTCGGGCGTCTGGCCGGGAGCCAGGTCCGACGGGTCGCCTTCGGCGCTCAGGGTGATGCCGCTCACCGGCCCGGTCGGGTCGACCACGCTGCCGTTCTGGCTGACGAGCTGGAAGGAGCCAGTGTCGGCGAGACCGCTGCTGGTGGTCGGGAAGTCAGGCCCGGTGTCGGTCACGGCGCCGACGAAGGAGTTCGCCGGAATGTTAGTGCCCGTGACCTCCCGGCCAGTGTCGTCGGCCACGATCGAGTTGTCGGCGATCACGTTGGACGCCGAGCTGCCCGTCGCGCCGGCATCCGTGCGTGCACCCGGCGGGCTGCCGGCGCCGCCGCGGACGATGCCGGGTACGCAGTCCGCTGGCACCAGCGTCGGCGTGGTTTGCGTGCACACCGGCGGCCGGTCGACGAAGGCGTTATTACCGGGTCCGGGGTAGAGCTGGTCACCCTGGGCGTTGGTGCCCAGCGTGGAGTTCGGTCCGGTCGGCTCGTAGTGGACGTTGCGGCCGAACAGGTTCTCGCCGGCCGTGTCCGAGATGATGCTGCTGGTGAAGTTCGGCTCGTCCGACGAGGTCGGGCCGTAGTCGTTGGCGTTGTTGAAGCTGTTGCCGGTGTAGGTGAAGGCCGGGAACGCCTCGTCGAAGGTGATGTCGATCAGGCCGCCCTGCTTGAACGCCGGCGACTGCTCGATCAGCGGGATGTAGTACTCCAGGAACAGGTCAGAGGCATACAGGCCGCCGGTGAAGTTCACCGGGCTGGTCGTCTCCGGGTCGTAGGGGGTCGGCGAGTTGTAGTTCGGCGTGCCGTTGGAGTTGAACGCGCCGGACAGGTTGTTGCCGTGGCACACGGCGTCGTGCGCGTCGCTGCAGTTGTCGGGCGTGATCCAGCTGAAGGCCGGCGTTGTCTTGACGCTCTGCAGATCGTGCACCAGGCCCTCGGTGGGGCTGTCCAGGTTGGCGATGTGGTTGGCGTCGCAGTTCGTCCCGCCGTTGGCCGGCTCGTTGAGCGGCGGCGTGTCCGGGCCGCTGGCATTGACCGCGCCGGTCAGCCCCTCAAACCAGGGGAAGGGGAAGTGCTTGGCGACATACTGGTCGTTCGCCTGGGCTGCGGTGAAGGTAGTGACGCCGGCCGGGAAGTCGCCTTCCATGTCGGTCGGGTTGGTGTCGGGGTTGTTGGCCGCTGTGCCGGGCCCGGCGCAGGTGGCGGCCTCCCGGTCCGGCAGGGTGTTCGGCACGAACGACGTCGATCCGGGCGTCTGCGCGCCACCGATGTCCTGGGCGTAGCCCTTCCAGCTCTCGCCTGCGGCGTTGAGCTGGTTGAACAGGGTGGGCACGTCAGTCGGGTAGCTACAGCCGTTCTCGCCCAGCGGAGCGTTGGCGCCACTCGGCTGTGACGCATTGGCCGGCGAGTTCATCTGACCGTAGTTCTGGTCGGTATGGACGTTGCCTGTGTTGATGATGTCGGAGTTCGGGCCGATCAGCTTGTCCGAGACGCTGCAGTCTTCCTGCGTGTCCTCGTTGGGGGCCTGCCCGGACACCATCGCGAGGTAGTTGTCCTCGCTGGAATGGCCGGTGCCGTAGTAATTCTTCAGCAGCACACCCTGGGCGGGCAGCGTCTTCCAGAGGTAGGAGTTCTGATTGAGGCCGGTAAACGTGGCGTCGTAGGACTTGTTCTCCAGGATGATCAGCCATACGTGCTTGATCGCCCCGGGCTTGAGTCCGGTACGGGAGATGGTGATTGCCTTGGCAGGTGCAGGCGCCGCTGAAGCGACCGAGACCGGGACGCCGACTCCGACGAGCGCGAGCACTCCCACAGCACATCCGGTGGCAGCTCTAAGCAGACGATGAGGCGCGCGAGATTTGGGCATGGTCAATCGATAAGCCCTGACCCCGTCCGGGCAAACACCGCTCCGCGACGCCGCGATGACATATAGGTAAACGCTTCATGTCGGGAGCACCGTCCGGGCGGGATTCGGCCGCTCGCCGCCTGCCAGGACACGCGCTACGGACCACATGGCAGCATGTGGTGACGCCCGGGCCGCAGGCGGTGCCCAGCTGGAAGCCGCCGGCCGGGCGAGAATGAGAGGCAGAGCAGCAGTGAGCCAGTCGCTGGAGAGCTACCAGGACGAGATCTACCTGACCGGCCTGACCGGCGCAGTGCCCGACCTGCCGACCGACCTCGGCCGCCTGGAGGAGGCGGCGCGCTCGGTTATGACGCCGCGGGCCTTCGACTACGTGGTCGGCGCGGCAGGCTCGGGCGAGACCGCACGGGAGAACCTGGCTGCGTTCGGGCGCTGGCGCATCGTGCCGCGGATGCTGACCGACGTGAGCACGCCCTCGTATGCGACCACGGTGCTAGGCGCCGAACTGGCTGTCCCGTACCTGCTGGCCCCGGTCGGCGTCCTCGGCATCGCTCATCCGGGCGCCGAGCCCGCGGTGGCGCGCGCGGCCGCGTCGGCAGGCGTGCCGATGATCCTCAGCACGGCGGCGACGACCGCGATGGAGGACGTGGCGGCCGCGAGCGGTGACGGGCAGCGCTGGTACCAGCTGTACTGGCCCAAGGACAGGGCAGTCGCCGCCAGCTTCCTCGGCCGCGCGCAGGCGGCCGGTTACAGCGTGCTCGTGGTCACGCTGGACACGCGCATCCTGTCCTGGCGGCCGCGCGATCTGGACAACGGCTACCTGCCGTTCCTTCAGGGCGTCGGGATTCAGAACTACCTCTCCGATCCGGCGTTCCAGGCGGGTCTGGTCAGCCCGGTCGACGTCGACCCGGACTCGGCTGTGCTGCGGTACACCCAGATGTTCGGTGACCTGTCGCTGACCTGGGCCGACATCCCGTTCCTGCGGCAGCACTGGCACGGCCCGATCGTGCTGAAGGGCATCTTGTCGGCGGCTGACGCGGTGCGCGCCGCCGAGGCCGGCGTGGACGGCATCGTCGTGTCCAACCACGGCGGCCGGCAGCTGGACGGCGCGATTGCCGCACTGGACGCGCTGCCCGCGGTGGCGCAGGCGGTCGGATCCCGGCTGACTGTCCTGTTCGACGGCGGCATCCGCGGCGGCGCAGACATGCTCAAGGCGCTCGCGCTCGGCGCGCAGGCCATCCTGCTCGGCCGCCCGTACGTGTACGGCCTGGCGCTCGGCGGCGAGGCCGGGGTCCGGCACGTGCTGCGGTCGCTTCGGACCGACTTCGAGCTCACGATGCGGCTCTCAGGCCTGTCGCGACTCAGCGAGCTCGGGCCGGCCTGCCTCCAGCGACGGCCGTAACTTGGGCGACCACCAGGACCGGCAAGCGGGCACCGCCATGGACCTCCAGCAGATCGGGCTGCGGCACCCGGTCGCCGAGCTTGTCAGGGATATCCAGAACAACAAGACGGGCATACCGCGGCGGACGTTCGTGGCCGAAGGCCTGTACGAGATCAACATGGTGCTCGAGACAGGCGTCGACGTTGACGCGTTCTTGTGGAGTCCGGAGGGCGCGTACTCCGACGAGGCCCGCGTCCGGGCCGCCGAGCTCGTGCAACGTGCCAGGCGGGCGTATCAGATCTCGGCGAAGACGCTGGAGCGGCTGGCCGAGCGGCCAAACCCGGACGGCCTGATCTGCGTGGCGCACCTGCCGGACTGGCAGCCCGATGCGCTGACGCTCGCTGACAACGGCCTGATCCTGGTCGCCGACGCGATGGAGATCCCCGGCAACCTCGGCACGCTGATCAGGACCCTCGACGCGTGCGCGGCCGACTGCCTGGTACTGACCAGCAAGCGGACCAGGCTCACCCACCCCAAGGTGCTGCGCAGCAGCCAGGGCATGAACATGAAGGTGCCGTCCTTGGAGTTCGCCGAGATCGACGCGGCCGTGGAATGGCTCCAGCGCAGCAACGTCACCGTCTACCTCGCCGACACCGACGACAGCATCAGCTACCGCCAGGCTGACTACGCCGGCCGGACCGCGCTGGTAGTCGGCAGCGAGCGGTACGGCATCTCCCCGCCCTGGTATGAGCACGGCTTCGGCCGGATCGGGATTCCGATGCTCGGCTCGGCCGACTCGCTGAACGTCTCAGTGTCCGCGTCGGTGCTGCTGTATGAGGCGCGCGCACGCAAGGACGGCTGGTAAGCCGCGGCAGTAAGTCTCGCCGCGAGGCGTCGGGCTAAAGCTGGTCGACGCTGACGACGATGGCTTCCTGCGTCGAGCGGGCTATCACCACGACGGCAGTCTCGTCGGGCGACGGATTCTCCTCGCGGTGCGGCACGTGCGGTGGCACCCAGACGTAGTCGCCAGGGCTGGTCTGCAGCCTGACCAGCTCACCGGTGTGAGGGTCACGGCAGACGAATACGGGCGTGCCGGAAACGACGTAGATGCCGGTCTCAGAGTGACCGTGATGGTGATCGCCGGACGTTACGCCCGGCGGCAGCTCGGTGCGCCCCATCCACAGCGACTGCGCGCCGGTCAGATCGCCAGAGATCGCCGCTGACCGGATCATGCCGCTCGTCTGCGCGGTCGCCGCGGACAGCTCGCCTGACCTGATGAGCCGGAGCGCCGCTGGCGGCCGGGCGCTCACTCCTCGTCGAGCGTCAAGGACACCGAGTTGATGCACCAGCGCTGGTCGGTCGGCACGTCGTAGCCTTCGCCCTCGAACACGTGTCCGAGGTGGCTGTTACAGGACGCGCACCGGACCTCGGTGCGGGCCCGGCCGAGAGACCGGTCCTCGAGCAGGATCACGGCGTCACCCTCGCTGGGCTGGTAGAAGCTCGGCCAGCCACAGCCGGAATGGAACTTCTCCCTCGACCGGAATAGCTCTGCTCCGCAGGCCCGGCACTTGTACACGCCGGTGGTCTCGGTGTCGGTGTACTCGCCGGTGAACGGCGCCTCGGTGCCCGCTTCGCGAAGAACGTGATATTCCTCGGGCGACAGCCGGGCCCGCCATTCTTCCTCTGACAGCTGTACCTTCTCCATGCTGGTGAGACTACCTGGCGGCGACGAGGACCTCAGCGGCGCGATAGGCAGAATTCGTTGCCGTCCGGGTCCAGCAGGACGGTCAGGTGCTCGTGTTCGGCCGCGACCGTTGCGCCAAGCTCGGTGAGCCTGGCGACCTCGGCGACTGGGTCGTCGGCGGACAGGTCCAGGTGCACGCGGTTCTTGACCACCTTGGATTCCGGGACAAGCTGGAAGAACAGCCTCGGCCTGCGGTCGGACGCGAAGGCGGTCGACCCGGATGGCTCGACCAGAACTGACGGATCGTCCATGATGTCGGTTATGCCCTTTGCCCGTAGCCGGGCAAGCTCGGCGTCGTCATACGGAGCGACGGCATAACCATCCAGCGCTGCTGCCCAGAATCGAGCGATCGACGAAGGGCGCGGAGAGTCGAACACCAAGTCGCGGATCCTGGCCACCTGCCCATTCTGGCGGACGCCAGGGGGTTGGCGACAACGGTTTGCGGCGGCGCGGCGGAACCTAGAGCACGACGTCGTACGCTGGCTCGCTTCCTGCCGTCGGGCGTAGTTCGATCTTGTCGACATGACCGGCCGCCTGCACGTCCAGGCCGGCCGCGGCCAGTGCGTCCAGGCGCTCCTGTCCTGCCGTCAGGACCAGCAGCGGGATCGGGTCCTTCATCGGCACCCGAGCCTGCGACTTCGCTTTCCGGATGGCAGCAATCGCGGCGGAGGCGGCACTGAGCACAGCGTCGTCACTGGATCCAGCGACCGTGCGCAGCGCTTCGGGGTCCGGCCAGCTCGCCCGGTGCACCGAGCCGCTCTGCCACCACGACCAGACTTCCTCGGTCACGAACGGCAGGAACGGCGCGAGCAGCCGAAGTACCACTGACAGCCCGGTCCGGAGCGTGGTGACCGCGGAGGCGGACGCTGTCGGTCCGCGTTCGCCGTAAGCGCGGGCCTTCACCAGTTCCAGGTAGTCGTCGCAGAAGAACCAGAAGAACCGCTCGGCCAGCTCAAGCGCGGTCGCGTGGTCGTAAGCGTCGAGCGCGGCCGTGCACCGCTCGACCACCTCGGCCAGCCGGCGCAGCAGCGCCCGGTCGATCGATTCGGTGATCGTCTCGGTGAATGCGTAGGTGTTCGGCTCGGCGGAGATCGAGCTGGCGGCGGACGGGGTGGCGGCCGTCGCGATGTCGGCCGCCGCGGTGTCGGCGGCGGACGGGGTGGCGGCCGTGGCGATGTCGGCGCCGGTCGAATCGGCGGCGGGATCGAAGCCGAGGACGAACCGGCCTGCGTTCAGGATCTTGATCGCCAGCCGTCGGCCGATCTTGATCTGGGCCAGGTCGAAGGCGGTGTCGACGCCGAGGCGCGCGCTCGTGGCCCAGTACCGGACCGCGTCCGTGCCGTGCTCGCGAAGCAGGTCCATCGGCGTCACCGCGTTGCCCTTGGACTTCGACATCTTCTTGCGATCCGGGTCCAGGATCCAGCCGGAGATGGCCGCGTGCCGCCACGGCAACACCCCCGCCTCGTCGTGCGAGCGCAGCACCGTGTAAAACAGCCAGGTCCTGATGATCTCGTGCGCCTGCGGCCGCAGGTCCATCGGGAACACGCGGCCGATCAGGTCCTCGTCGACCGGCCAGCCGCTCGCGATCTGCGGCGTCAGCGACGACGTGGCCCAGGTATCCATGACGTCGGGGTCGGCCGCGAACCCGCCCGGCTGGCCGCGCTGGTCGGGCCGGTAGCCGGGCGGCGTGTCAGCGGCCGGGTCGACCGGCAGGTCCGCCTCCGCGGGCTGGATCGGATTGTCTTCCTCGATCCGGCCCGACGCGTCCAGCGAGTACCACACCGGGATCGGCACGCCGCGGTAGCGCTGGCGGCTGATCAGCCAGTCGCCAGTCAGTCCTTCGAGCCAGTGCTCGTACCTGGTCCGCATGTACTCGGGATGCCACTGGAGTTCGCGCCCGGCTGCCAGCAGGGAGTCCGCCAGGCCCTTCGACCGGCTGCCGTTGCGGATGTACCACTGGCGGGTCGTGATGATCTCCAGCGGCGCCTGGCCGTACTCGTAGAACTTCACCGCGTGGCGGACGGGCTCGGGCTCGCCGCGTATAGCGCCAGCCTCGTGCAGCAGGTCAGTGATGAGCTGGCGGGCGGCTTTGGCGGGCTGACCGGCGATGCGCTGGTAAGCCGCGATGCCGTCGGCGCTGATGACTCCCGGTGGCGCGGCGGGCAGCAGCCGGCCGTCCTTGCCGATGACCGGTCGCGTGTCCAGCTGAAGGTCCCGCCACCACGTCACGTCGGTCATGTCACCGAACGTGCACACCATCACCAGGCCGGTGCCCTTGGCGGGATCAGCGAGCCGGTGCGCCAGGATCGGCACCTGGACGCCAAAGAGCGGCGTCGTGGCCGTCGAGCCGACGAGAGCCGCGTACCGCTCGTCGTCGGGATGCGCGACTAGTGCCACGCAGGCAGGCAGTAGCTCGGGCCTGGTCGTCGCTACGACGACCTCGGCCGGGTCAGCGGTGGGGCGGTCGGGCTTACCCCGTTCCGTTCCGAAGGCCAGCCGGACGAACGTGCCCGGAATCTCGCGGTCCTCGATCTCAGCCTGGGCCACCGCAGTGCGGAACGTCACGTCCCACAGGGCCGGCGCCTCGGCCTGGTAGGCCTCGCCACGCGCGAGGTTGCGCAGGAAGGCCAGCTGGGAGACGGCCTGTACCCGCTCGTCGATGGTCCGGTAGCTGACGTCCCAGTCCACCGACAGGCCGAGGCGCTGCCACGCTTGCGCGTAGGCGACTTCGTCCAGTTCGGTGAGCTGCCTGCACAGCTCGACGAAGTTGCGCCGGGAGACGGGTTGCTGGTCGGCCGGACTGAGCGCGCGGCCGTTGCCCAGGGCCGGCGGCGTGAAGCCGGGCTGGTACGGCCGGGACGGATCGCAGCGGACGCCGTAGTAGTTCTGGACGCGGCGTTCGGTGGCTAGGCCGTTGTCGTCCCACCCGACCGGGTAGAAGACTTCC
>DATHPF010000309.1:0-13550 GCA_035484155.1 Streptosporangiaceae bacterium | reverse complement strand
CTGACACTCGAGCTCGGCGTCCTGGTCGGTCTCATTGCCACCTTCCTGTCGGTGCTCGTCGGGGTGTCCGGGGCGTACCTGGGCGGCCTCTGGGACGATGGCCTGTCGCTGCTCAGCAACGTGTTCCTGGTGATCCCCGCGCTGCCGCTGCTGATCATCCTGCTCGGATACCTGCCGCATACCGGGCAGACCGCGGTGATTCTCGTGCTCTCCGGGACGCTCTGGCCGTGGGGCGCACGCGTGATCCGGGCCCAGACGCTCGCGATTCGCGGCCGTGACTTCGTCGCCGCCTCTCGTGAGACTGGCGAGAGCGGCTGGCGGATCATCGGACTCGAGATCGTGCCGAACCAGGTCAGTCTCATCGCCGCCAACTTCGTGAACACGGTGCTGTACGCGATCGGCGCGTCCGTGGCGCTGGCGTTCATCGGCGTGACCAACACGTCCACCTGGAGCCTCGGTACCATCTTGTACTGGGCCCAGAGCCAGCAGGCGCTGTCACAGGGCGCCTGGTGGTGGTTCGTTCCGCCCGGCCTCGTGGTGGCCCTCATGGGCCTCGCGATGGTGCTGCTGAACACCGGGATCGACGAGCTCGGCAATCCGCGACTGCGGGACGCTAACCAGCGGGCCAAGGTCAACGGACGCCGGCTGCAGCCCGCCGACCCGACCCCAGTGCTGCACAACGCGCCGCAGCCGCGGCCAACTGCGGTGGCCGCCTTCATGCGCTCGTTCTCCCGCAGCGCCTACCTCGCCGATCGCGCCGCGCAACGCGCCAGCTCGCGGCGCGGGGCGCCCCTGGTCGGCGCACCTAAGCCAAGCGAGGGGCAGCGATGAAGACTGACCTGGGCAACCACGTTCCCTCCCCGGCGCAGCCAGGGGCCCGCGGGAGGCTTGCCAGCGAGCCTGTGCTGTCGATTCGTGACCTCTCCATCGCCTACCGCACGGTGGCCGGCGACGTGCGGGCGGTCGACCAGGTCAGCCTGGACCTGCACGCGGGCGAGGTCGTGGGCCTGGTGGGTGAGAGCGGCTCTGGCAAGTCCACTCTCGCCTACGGCGCCACCCGCCTGCTGCGGGCGCCGGCGGTAATCACCGGCGGCAGCGTGCTGTACCAGGGTCGCCGGATGGACAACCCGACCGACCTGCTGGAGCTCAGCGCGGATCAGCTGACGAGCCTGCGCTGGCGCGAGATCGCCATCGTCTTCCAGAGCGCCATGAACTCGCTCAACCCGATGCTGAACATCCGCGACCAGCTCACCGACGTGATGCGCGCGCACCTGCCGGTTTCCCGTCAGGAGGCCAACGACAGGGCCGCCGGGCTGCTCGACTTGGTTGGCATCCCCAGGGCGCGGCTGCGCGCGTATCCGCACGAGCTCTCGGGTGGCATGCGCCAGCGGGTCATGATCGCGATGGCGGTGGCCACCGAGCCAGAAGTTGTCATCATGGACGAGCCGACGACCGCTCTCGACGTCGTAGTCCAGCGCGAAATCCTGGGCCAGATCCTGGAGCTGAAGGACCGCCTCGGCTTCGCCATCCTGTTCATCACCCACGACCTGTCTCTGCTGCTGGAGCTGGCCGACCGGATCGCGGTGATGTATGCGGGCCAGCTGATGGAGATCGGCACCGCGACAGAGATCCACCACGAGCCGTCCCATCCCTACACCAAGCGGCTGCTGCGCTCGTTCCCGTCGCTGCGCGGCCCGCGACGTGAATTGACTGGCATCCCCGGCACCCCGCCGGACATGCTGGACCCGCCGCCTGGCTGCCCGTTCCTGCCACGGTGCACCGAGGGCACCGAGGCGTGCACGACGATCGAGGTCCGCCTCGCCAAGGTCCGGACGTCGGCCGATCCGACCCACGAGACGGCGTGCCCGTTCGTCCTGCCCGACCTGCCGGGCGTAGCAGTCGGCGCTGACGGCGACGCTCGCGCGGAGATCACCGGACCAGTCCAATCCGCCGTCGCGGTCGCCACCAGCCTGCCGAGTACCGAGGAGCTGACCCCGTGAGCACCCAGGCAACTGGCAACGACCAGCCGCAGCCGACCGGCCCGGCACCCGTGGAGGCCGCATCGGCTGGGCTGGTGTCGGCGGCCGCGGCTCGCGGAGCGCTGACGCTGTCCGCTGCGGGTTTGGGCAAGGACTTCCGGCTTGGCCACGGCCAGATCCTGCACGCCGTCCGTGACGTCTCACTCAGCCTGTACCGCAGTGCGGTCGTCGCGCTAGTCGGCGAGAGCGGCTCCGGCAAATCGACCGTGGCCCGGATGCTGGCCGGGCAAGAGCACCCGACCACAGGCACCATCGTGCTCGACGAGCACCCGGTCGAGGTGACCGGCCGCCGCGCGTTCCGCAGCTACAAGAGCGAGGTCCAGTACGTCTTCCAGGACCCGTTCGCCTCGCTCAACCCGGCACACACGGTGCGGTACCACATCGAGCGGCCGCTGCGACTGCATCGCGGCCGGCTGTCCAGGAAGCAGGTCAGCGAGCAGGCCACCGCCCTGATGGAGCAGGTACGTCTCAGCCCAGCCGACAAGTACTTGTCGAAGTACCCGCACGAGCTATCGGGCGGACAACGGCAGCGCGTGTCGTTCGCCAGGGCGCTCGCGGCGGATCCGAGCGTGCTGCTGGCTGACGAGCCGGTCTCGATGCTGGACGTCTCGATCCGGCTCGAGATGCTTGCGCTGCTGGACGACCTGCGGCAGCGCCTGCACCTGGCCATGCTCTACATCACGCACGACATTGCGTCGGCACGCTACTTCGCCGACGAGATCCTCGTCATGTACGCGGGGCAGATAGTCGAGCGCGGTCCCGCCGAGGAAGTGACGCAGCAGCCCGCGCACCCGTACACGCAGCTACTGGTCCGCTCCGCACCCGATCCCGACAACCTGGGCGGTGCGCTGCGCAACGGCACAACCAACGGGAACGTGGCCATCACCACGACTGCCGGCCCGGCTCCCGAGGGCGCTTGCGCGTTCAGTCCCCGGTGCCCGTTCGCGGTCGACCAGTGCCGCACGGAGGCACCGCCGCTCCTCCAGATTTCCGCGTCGAGGGGCGCCGCCTGCTGGCGCCTCGACGTCACAGCCCCTTCCGTGTACTCCGAGCGGGGAGGGGGCGGGGACCTTACGAGTTAACTCACAACCCCCCGAAGTCAGGGGGGAACATTTACTACCTCGACAAGGAAAGGCAGAAATGAGCAGTACACACCTGACGCATAGAGGGCTGGTGGCCATCGCGGCCGTCGGCCTGCTAGCGGCCGGAGTCGGCGCATGTTCGTCGACTCCAGCGAGCTCGGGCAGCGGTTCGTCGAGTACCGCGTCCAAGCCCCTGGTCATGGAGAGTTCTCCGGAGACCACGATCACCGACGACTTCAACCCGTTCGTGTCGACCGCCGCGCCGCAGGGCATGGGGGCGACCGGCCTTGTCTACGAGCCGCTGCTCCAGTTCGACCTGGCCTCGCCGCCGAAGTACACCCCCTGGCTGGCGACGGCGTACAGCTGGTCTAACGGCGGCAAGTCGATCACCTTCACGATCCGGCAGGGCGTGAAGTGGAACGACGGGACGGCAATGACGCCGGCCGACGTAGCTTTCACCTACAACCTCGTGATGAAGAATGCCGCGATCAACCTGGCCGGCCTGCCGATCACTAGCGCGGCCGCGTCGGGCAACACCGTGACGATCAACTTCAGCTCGGCGCAGTACCTCAACCTGCAAGAGATTTCCGGCGTGCCGATCCTGCCGAAGGCGATCTGGTCCCAGTACCAGAGCAGTCCGACGACCTTCACGGACGCCAAGCCCGTCGGCACTGGGCCGTACGTGCTGAAGACGTTCACCCCGCAGGGGTTCACGCTGACGAAGAACACGTCGTACTGGCAGGCCTCGATGGTGAAGGTCCCCAGCGTGTACTTCCCGGTCTACACGTCTAACACCAGCGCACTGTCCGCGCTGTACTCGGGCGCGATCGACTGGACGGGTAACTTCATCCCCGGACTGCAGAAGCAGTTCGTGAACACCAGCCCCAAGTATCACCACTTCTGGGAGGCACCGGGCAGCACCAACGCCCTGATGCCGAACCTGAACCAGTGGCCGACCAACCAGCTGGCAGTCCGGCAGGCGATCAGCCTGGCGGTCAACCGCAACCTGCTCGCCTCGGAAGGCGAGGCTGGCCTGGAGAACCCGGTCACCAACACCAGCGGCATCACGCTGCCGACGTTCGCCGCCTGGGCCGCTCCGGCCGCGTCGGACACCGTCTCTGCTACGGGTAGTGCAACCGCGGCTGCAGCGGTGCTGACGCAGGCGGGTTACAAGAAGGACTCGAGCGGCTACTTCGCCCTTAACGGCAAGGAGGTCACGATCCAGCTCATCAGCCCGTCCGCCTACACCGACTACGCCGCCGTTGGCACCATGGTCGCGCAGGAGCTCAAGGCAGCCGGCATCAACGCTAGCTTCTCGGGCGTCAGCGTGGACTCCTGGAACGCCGACATGGCTGACGGTGACTTCCAGCTGGCCGAGCACTGGTCGAACAACGGCCTGACGCCATACAACCTGTATGACAACTGGCTGAACAGTTCGCTGAACAACGGCAAGACCAACACCGGCGACTACGAAGGCCTGAAGAACCCGGCGATGGACGCCGCGCTCGCCAAGCTGGCGGGCGACTCGACCGTGGCGCAGCAGACTGCTGACCTCGCCCCGATCGAGACCTTCGTCGCGCAGAACCTGCCAGTCATCCCGGTCACGACGGCATCTGAGTGGTTCGAGTACAACTCGCAGAACTGGGTTGGCTGGCCCACTCAGCAGGACCCGTACCAGACCGGGCAGCCGTCAGGTACGAACACCGGTGCTGGCGCCGGCACCGATGAATTCGTCATCCTCCACCTCAGTCCGCGCAGCTAACACTGTCGCGGCCAAGCGGGCCCGCCCCCGGCAATCCGGGGGCGGGCCACACCCCGCAAGTACCGTAATCCGTCACTCCTAGCGCTACAGCGACGGGCTGGCCGGGTGACCAGCCAGCCCGTCGCCAGCGGGCATGCCGCGCGGCTCACCGACCGGTCGCGCGGCATGCCCGCTGGCGCTTGCCTGGGTTTTGGCGGTCCGGACCGCCCGTCAGTCGTAGCTGGCCTCGATCAGCCAGCGGCCATCCTGGAGCGCGGCCAGCCAGGCATTCCCATCGTCGGTGATGAGCTGGAACCTGGCCTGCCGACGCGCGTGCTGGGGATCCCACCAGCGCTCGGTCACCGGCCACGGTCCGGCCCAGGCCGTGACCGCCCTGGCCGGCCGGCCCGCGGCTGCCAGCCAGGCCGGCGGCGCGGACAGCTCGGCCCGACCGCTGACCGATACCGTCTCGCCCGACTTATCGGTCACGCTGGCCGCCAGCGGCACCGGATACACAGTCGCCGGGGCCGGCGCCGGGAGCCGACCCGGCCAGGGGCGATCAGCAGGCCGCCGCGGCTCCTCCGTGTCGCCGAAGGGGACGAGCAGCGCCTGCTCGGCTGGCCCGCGCCCGCCGGCCAGCACTGGCCTGACCACGCGGTCATGCCCGAGCATTGCCTGTACCCGGATGGCGGCGCGGGCTACCCGGTCGCTGATCACGGTGTCACCCCACAGCGCCAGCTGCCGCCCAGTAGCGCGGACCAGCTGGTCCGGGATCAGCCGCAGCAGCGCGATCCCGGCCGTGCCCGGCCAGCCGTCGAGCTGCCAGCGAACCCGCTCAGCCACAGCCAGGGCCGACAGTAGCCCGTCATGCCGCCATAGCCGGCTGAACACCTGACCGTCCGAGCAGTGCACCGCCACCTCGACCCGCACGCAGGCGAGCCCGCCCGCCGCTAGCCGGTCGTGCATCGCATCGGCCAGCGCCTTGGCCGCGAAGATGACCGGCTCAGACTGCTCGGCAGGCGGGTCGAACTCCAGCTCGACCGAGAGGTCGGCCGCAGGCGGCCGCGGAATCAGCGGGCGTGGGTCAAGCCCGCGGGCCAGCCGGCAGGCGAGCTTGCCGTCCACCCCGAATCTGCTGGCCGCCTCGGCAGGCGGCAGGCTGGCCAGCTGACCCAGCGTCTCGATGCCTAGCCTAGGCAGCAGCTCGCACAGTTCAGGCAGGCCAAGCACGCTGACTCGAAAGCCGGCCAGGAACTCCCGTGCCTCCCCCGGCGGCACAAGCAGGCCCGTCGGCCCGGTGCTGGCCGCCAGCCCGGCAGCGAACAGGCCATCAGCGATGCCGACCTGGCAGGTGAAGCCGGCCCGGCAGACCGCCTCGGCCAGCTTGGCAGCCAGCTGAGCCTCCCCGCCGAAGTAGCGCGCCGGACCGCGCGCCGGGATCGCGCACACGCCTGGCCGCAGGACCTCGACCTGCGGGCAGAACTCCTCGACGACAGCGACAACGGGCTCGAACGCCCGCGCCACCGCTCCGCTATCTCGCTCAGGCACGCTGTCTCGCGCGTGCGTTTCCTCCAACCACTGGGGGCAGCGCAGCACCAGCACGCGCCGCGGGCCAGCGGCGTGGGTCGTCACCCGCTGCTCACCAGCTGCGCGGTGGCATCGTGATAGGCGTCATCCTGGTAAGCACCATCCCGGTATTCGCCGCGTGAGCTCGCATCGGCCAGGCCGGAGATGCCTGTGGCCATCGTGACCGCGCCGTCCGGACCTGGCAGCCACAGCCACGCCGATCTCGGTCGCTCCCCCGCGCCGCGCCCGGACGCGACAACCTGCGCCTTGCGTGCCCGCAGCCGCCCGTGCCCGGCACCCATCCCGATCCACTGCGTATCCGTCACCAGCAGCCGGGATTGCGCACCCGGCCAGTCCCCGGCGACCACGAGCACGCTGCCGTACCGGCGAGCCGCCGCCTCCAGCTTGCGCCGCAGCTGCGCCGACGGCTGATCCGGCGGCCGCAGCAGCACGATGTCGAAACCGTCTAGCAGGGACGCCACCACCTGCGGCCAGCTCGATCCTGGCTCGCCGACCAGCAGTATCCGGTCCGGATCCAGGTCGGCCTCGGCCGCCGCCCGCACGCCGAAAGCCGGCACTCCCACGATCGCGCACCACGCCCCGTCGGCGACAGCTCCGGCTGTCAGCGCCAGCGCCAGCAACCCCCAGTCCCCCGATGTCACCACCGACCCACGCTGAAGGCCGCCGCCTGGCAGCAGGCCTCGTAGCGCCGGAAGGACTGGCAGCAGGCCCTCGCCGGTCAGCACGTCATCCCGGTGGCGCACCGGAGACAGCGTCACTGGAGACAGCGCCACCGGAGACAGCGAGATGACCTGCGCTATCTCCGCTCCCATCCCCTTACTATCGAACAGGTATTCGATACCTGTCAAGTCGATCGATGCTATTTCGGCAGCGCCTCTCGCAGGGCTCCTCGGCGGCCTGAGAAACGGACAATAGGCGCACACCCGGCGCGTTTAGGTCGGTCCGGGCGGAGCGCTCCATGATCCCGAAAGATTCGACATAGCCGGCTGTGTCGAATTTCGGCACAACGGCAGAGCCACCCGCCGGGCCACCGTGATGATCTCCGGGCTCCCCGCACCAAGCGGGGCGCCGTCCCAGTCGCCGTACTGCTGCTCAATCTCCAGGCCAGCGCCCGCCAAAAACAAAGACAGTGCACTGGCGTCCAGGAACCGCAGTGTGCTGCTGCTGTACCGCGGCCGCTCCCAGTCAGGGCTCGAATAGGTCGTCGTGAACGACACGAGATCCCCCTGCACTGGCAGCTCAACCTGATGCGCCATCCGCACGACGGCGCCAGCCGAGTCGGTGACCAGCACAGCATTCGCTGGGACCCACTCCTCCCACTCCCGCACCACCGGATTGCGTGTCTCGAACGCGAACCGGCCACCCGGAAGCAGTGCCGCACGCACCGCCGCGAGCGCCTCGTGTAGCTGCTCATCCCCTGTCAGGACCTGGAACGCGTGGCCGGTCATGACGACCAGCTCGAACTCCCTGTCCCACCGGGTGCTAGACAGATCGCCGAGCACCCACTCGATGCCGGGTCCCTCGATGCCGGGTCCCTCGATGCCGGGTCCCTCGATGCCACGACCGCAGCGGCGGGCCACGTCGAGCATGGCAGCCGCCGGATCGAGCCCGGTCAGCCGCCCAGCGTGGCCAGCCTCCCTGGCCCGGCGCAGCAACATCCCCGTACCACAGCCGACATCGAGCACGCTGTCCGCGGCCATCACCAGCGGCAGGTAGAAGCCGGAATCACCGCTCGGCTCCCACCCGCAGAACAGGTCATACAGCCCTGCCAGCGACGGCTCAGCGAACGCGCTATCGACCACGCCGCCAGCGTGGCAGCAGACCCTCGGCCGAGCAACCACTATTGCGCCGAAGGCCGCCGACCAGCATCGCGTGCGTACCTAGGGCTGCTCGACCCGGCTCCGAGACGTACGCGTTTGGCGACTGTGCCGCGATACTAGGGTGATCGGCATGCGGCGCCATTTCATCGGTTCGATTTTCAGCCGATATGCCGTGGCGTGGCTGTATCTCGCCGGGTTCTGCGCGACCGTGATCGTTTACGCGCTTCTGCCCGGCCGCGATCAGGCTGCTTTTCTCGTCTGGGCCAGCACCAGCGTGCATAACCTGGAGCACCATCCGGTCGGCTGCCTGACCGTCTCGGCGTTCGTCGCGACTGGGTTCGTGCCCGTCTGGCCGTTTCTCATCGCCCTGGCCCTGTTCGGCGCTAACCACCTGCTCGGTAACTGGCGCACCTTCGTGACCTGCGCCGCGGGTCACGTCATCGGGACGCTCGTCAGCGAGGGCATAGTGGCCTACCGGGTGGCGCATGGCACGCTTCCCCAGGCCGACCGCTACCTCCTCGACATCGGGCCCTCCTATGTCGTGGTCGCCGCCATCTCGGTCGGCCTGCTGTGGGGCACCTGGCTCATCCGCGCCGCGGCAGCACTGGACTTCGCCCTGCTGATCTTCGTCGGCCATATTTTCCAGGGGCTGAGTCGCCTCGAACTCGCCCCGGTCGGGCACCTCACGGCGCTGATCACCGGCGCAATAGTGGGAAGCTTCCTAATCTGGCAACGGCAAAGAAAAGCACGCGTATGCCCAGGTCACACCTCGGCAACCTAGCCGAGAATGCACCTGGACCGCTGCTAGATTCGCCTGCATAAGCGCTGCGATCCGAGTATCGGAGTTCTGCGCGCGCGGGGATACGGGGCAGGAACCCAGGGCCTTGAGTTTCAGGGCTTAGCCAACTCATCGCGTAACGGCAGATTGAGCTTCGGCATGAGCTTTGACGTCCACCGGCGTGCCCAGAACCAGCCGGGTTCACCGGTCCTGCCGCCGCTGCTGGCAACGTCGGCCCGTGTCTATGCCTGGGTGGCCGCAGCCGGAATCGGTTTGGCCCTGGCCATCATGATCGTCGCATCGCTGACGCGGGCATCCTGGTCGGGGCCGCCGCTAACAATGCCGAGGACCGGCCCACCCTTTCAGGTCACCAGCTGGCATATCCCGCTCGACGATATTGCTGCCGCGCTCTGGCTCGCCGCGGCGCTGGGCAGCCTCGGCATGGCTGCGGGGCTGGTCGCGGTACGCCGGGGCGCCCGGCCACCGGTTCGGCTGCTGATCGGGACCGCGGCTATCGTCATCGCCATCCTGACGGTGCTGCCCCCGGTCGGCTCGTCAGATTCGCTGGACTACATGGCGTTCGGCCGGATGGTGGTGCTGGGCCACAGCCCGTACGTGATGGTGCCGGGCGCACTGGTACGCGCACACGACGCCGTCGCCGCCTCGATCCCCTCGAAATGGATCGGCGTCACCACGCCATATGGCCCCGCCGCCACGGTGGAGCAGTTCCTCGCGGCCAGGCTCGGCGGCACGTCGGCGGCGCGCATCGTGTTCTGGCTGAAGCTGGCCAACGCCGCCGCCTTCGGCGCGGTCGCCTACGCCGCCGACCGGCTGCTGCGGTCAGATCCGGCCAGGCGGCTGCGGGCGCACCTGCTGTGGACCGTCAACCCGCTGCTGATCTGGCAGCTCATCGCCGCCGCTCACCTCGACGTCCTGGCGGCCGCCGCCGGCATGCTCGGGCTGATCATCGCCGGGGGCTGGCCCGCGCTCACAGCTGCCGAGCACCCGCAGCTTGGCCGAGTCCTGGCGGGCGGCGCACTCGTCGGCCTCGCGGCGGACATCAAGATCAACTTTGTGCTGTTCGGCCTGGGGCTGGCCTGGTCCCTCCGCCGCTCGCCGAGGGCGTGCGCGGCCAGTGCCTGCGCCATGCTGGTCGTCCTGCTGCCGAGTTACACCTGGTTCGGCCCGCCGGCCATCCGGTCGCTGGCAGGCCGGGGCAACCGCGCGACGGCCGACAACTTCTACCAGTTGTTCAGCTGGTCGCCGCACGGCTACCTGATGCAGCACGTCGGCGAAATCGCCGCCGTTCTCGTGATTGGCGCCGCGATCGTCACGCTGACGCATCTGCCGGGCCGGGCAACAACGCCGCCCGCCATCTTTGCCGCGCTCGCCCTCAGCACCGCGTGGCTGTTCAGCTGGCAGTACCAGCTCCCGTCGTATGAGGCGATGGTGATCTGCCTGCTGATCCTCGTCCCGCCCTGCTGGCTCGACTGGCTCGTCATCGCGCGGCTGACAGCAGCCACCATCGCGCTCATGCCCGGCGATCTGACGCCGCTCCAGTCCCATGGCATGGCCAGAATCGCCTACGACGACCTGACGCTGGGAGCTCCCATCGTCCTGCTGACCGCGTTGGTCGCGCTGATCACACTGTGTCTGACCGAGGGCCTCCGCTCGCGGCCGCCGTTTGCTCGCGCCCGCCATCGTCTCCCCGGCGGAGCAGGGCCAGGCCCCGCAGTCGCAGCCAGCTAGCCGCTGACCACGGCTAGCCGCTGACCACGGGGACCGGGCTGTCGGCTGACGTTACGCCGGCTGCCGCCGAATGGCGGGCGGCCCAACCGCGAACCGCGACGACCACGATCAGCACGAAGATCGCCAAGCCGGTCAGTACGTACAGGTTGCCCGCAATCAGCTGCCAGCCTGACCAGTGGTATTCGACATACGACGGCCGGTCGCCGAACTTGGCGAACAAGCCGGGGTTCGTGTTGGGCGGCACCCAGATGAACCCGTCGGAAGCGCCACCGAGGTAATTCGGCGCACCCCACCAGGAGCCTGGCCAGGCGGCGAACAAGACCGTCACCGCAGCCGCCCCCGACCAGAATGCCCACCGCAGTCGGCCGCGCGCCCGGAGTCCGTAGCAGGCCAGGACGGTCACTCCCGGCACAATCCACACCCAGTGGTGA
The DNA here is from genome assembly GCA_035484155.1 of Streptosporangiaceae bacterium. Classification (GTDB taxonomy): domain Bacteria; phylum Actinomycetota; class Actinomycetes; order Streptosporangiales; family Streptosporangiaceae; genus JAJYUU01. Next base: position 2,323 of record DATHPF010000309.1, on the reverse strand, counting down.
TCCCAGCTAATCGGCGACACGAGCAGCCCAGTAAGCGCACAGGTGAGCACGCCCACCACCGGATGCCCCGCCCGGCTCAGCGCTGCCGCCGACACCAGGCCGATCACGACGGTGACCACGGCGACCGCCAGCCAGACCGGCTGGCCTGCGGAGATGCTGCCGGATAGCCGCGTGATCAGCGCCTGGAGCGACTGGTTGCCCTCCCAGCCGATGAATCCTGTCCGGCTGCCCTTGGCGAACAAGCCATTCAGCCACCAGACCCTCGAATCGCCCGGACGGACGGCGAAGCCCAGCGCCACTGTGAGAGCGAACGTCCCGGCCGCGACGCCAGCCTGCCGGTACCGCCTGGTCAGCAGCAGATAGGGGATGAAGATCAGCGGTATGAGCTTGATCCCGGCCGCGATCCCGACCCCAGCGCCCTTCCACCAGCGCCGATCCGGCTGGCACATATCCCACAGGATCAGCGCCATCAGCACGAGCTCGACCTGGCCGAGACTGATCGTGCGCTGGACCGGCTCGGTCCAGGCCAACAGGCCGGCGAGCAGCAGCGTGCCGCCAAGTCTCGCCAGGCCAGCCCGGTAGCCGAGGCCGCCCAGGGTCACCCAGATCGCCACCACGAACGCCACGATGTTCACCGCAACCGACAGCGCCTGCACCACGCCCCAGGACGGCAGGGCCAGCACGGTGAAGACGATCGCCGCGAACGGCGTGTAAGTGAACTGAAGGGTGTGGCCAGACCAGTCATACAGCGGCGCAGCCTGTCCATGATGGACGCCGTGCGCCAGGCCTGCGACCACCTGGCCGCCGAGGCGGTATACCTGCAGGTCGACGGGCGACAGCCAGCGATCCAGCGGGTGGGTGACGGCGAAGGCGCAATAGAAGGCCGCCGCGACCGCGAAGGTCGCTACCCCCGCGATCAGCAGACGCTGATCTGGACGCCGAACAATTTGCACGGCCAACCGTAACTCACTGCGGCAGCAGCCTGGGCGGCAAGCCACTATATGACCTGGTCGTGAACCTTCGGCGGCTCAGCTGGCAGCCGCGGTCAGTATGACGAGTGCCCGCTTGCTGGCGGCCCGTACCCGCGGCACCGGGTCATCGCGCAGTTCGGCGATGGCCGGCAGCGCCGCGCCAAGCTTGTGCCTGGCGATCACCTTGGCCGCCATCTCGCGGACCCGCCAGTGCTCGTCTCGCAGCGCCCCGATGACCGCGTCCGCGGCCCGCTCGTCGAAGGCGTATAGCAGCCCGCGGGCACCCCACACCCGGCCCCAGTACTGATTGCGCTGCGCCGGCCCGTCGTGGATCATGACCAGGCCCGCCGGACCCGCGAGCGCCAGGATCAGGTCGTCGTCCGCGTCCCGCCCGCCCAGCAGGGCCACGCATCCGTCGATGACCTGGTCGCGGCCCCGGCGCGCGCACTCGATCTCGATGCTCTGCCGGGGCGTGAGCGCCCAGCCTGACGTCGCCGGCACCAGCGTTACCTCCCGATCGATGCGACGCATCCCACCATCCCATGGCACCCCGCAGCACGGGGTGCCGATCAGAACCGGAACGGGGCCGCACCTGCTATCTCGCGGACCCCCCTGGCTGCGCAGGTACCCCGCCCAGCGCCGGAATTCTGACCGCAGGGCGTTCACTGACTGAGCCATCGAGGCCGCCCCGTCCGAAGGTTAAGTGCAGACGCCGACGGGCGCTTCGATCAGTGGCGAGACGGTCTGTCATCCGCCCGCATCGCCCCGAATCGATGTTCCGACTTGGCTTACGATCGCCCGAATGCGTCGGCTGCAGTGAACAGGACCTCCCGGCCGGTCGCAACCAGTTCAAGCTTGGCACCAAGGGCCCACTCGGCCACTCTGGTGACGGTCGCTGCGGGGATGGCGGGGGCTACGCCGGGCAGAGCCGGGATGTCGTAGGTGGCATGTGCATCATGTGGCAGGACGACGCCCAGGCCGCGGTGGAGGGCGGACCTGACGGTCGCGCTGACACACATCTCAGACATGACACCCGATATGGCGAGGCGGCGGATGCCACTGACAGCCAGGATGTCGCCCAGACCGGTGCCCTCGAAGCCGTCATCGGCGGTCTTGCGGATTACCGTCTGCCCAGGACCAGGCTCCACGCACAGTGCCCAGCCTGGGGTGCCTGGCTCGTCCGCAGCTCCGGGCGGGCCGTCATTCTGCAGGTGAATGATCAGGCTCTGAGATCGAGTCGCCCGGTCAAGAAGGTCCGTTGCGGCGGCGAGCAGGCCTGCGGCGCTTGGTACTGCGTCAGGCCCGGTAACGAACGCGGCCTGCAGATCCACAAGGAGCAGGCAGTTCACCGG
>DATHPF010000308.1:0-3247 GCA_035484155.1 Streptosporangiaceae bacterium | reverse complement strand
TTCATGATCACCTGCTCGATCTTGGTGCGGTCGATGATGACCGGGTACAGGTCTGCCTGAATCAGGGTCAGGAACTCGACGTCCTCGCCTATGGTGCGCCGCAGTAGCTGCTCGATGTCAGTGACGACGTCGGCGAGGTTGAGCGTCTCCGGCTGGGAAGGCTCCAGCCTGCTGAAGATCAGGAGCTGCCGGGTGAGGGCGGCGGCATGCTCGGCCGCCTGGACGATCTTCAGCGCGTCCGCGCCGACGGGATGCCCGTCGGGCAGGGAACTGGTGACTTCGCCGGCGTAGGCCATGATCACCGCAAGGACGTTGTTGAAGTCGTGCGCGATCCCGCCGGCCAGGCGGCCGACAGAATCCAGGCGGTCAGCCTGGCGCAGTTCCCTTTCCATGCGTTCATGTTCCTGATCGGCCAGGACCTGACTGGTGACGTCACGCAGGATGCCTTCGACGGCGATGACCTGTCCGCTGTCGTCGCGGATGCCGACGGCGCGCTGCTCGGTCCAGGCGATGCCACCGTCAGGCCGCCGCCAGCGCGTGATCAGCGGGGACGGCTCCGATGACCGCCACGATGCCTCGACCGCGCTGCGGTCCTCCGGTTCCATCGGCGAGAACACCAGGGCGGGGTTGAGGTACAGCTCCTCGGGCTGGTGGCCGGTGAGGCCGGCCACGGCGGGGCTGATGTACTCGAAACCTGGCTGGGGGACCAGACGGTAGCGAAATATGATGTCCTGAACATGCTCGGCCAGCAGCCGGAAGCGCTCTTCGCTGTGCCGCAGGGCCGCCTCTGCACCGCGCCGCTGCCGGCGTACCTGGGCGTCCCGCAGCTCTCGCTCCACGGCCGGAACAAGCCGGGACAGTCGGTCTTTGAGGATAAAGTCGTGGGCCCCGGCCTTCATGATCGCGGCGGCGGTCTCCTCGCCCACTGCGCCGGAGACGAGGATGAACGACGCGTCGAGGCCGCTGTCCTGCAGCATCCTCAGCGCGTCTTGTGCGCTGAAACCGGGCAGGTTGTAGTCGCAGAGAACGATGTCCGGTGGCCGGGCCGTAAGCGTCTCGGCAATTGCCTGCATGGTCTCGGCGCGCTCGTACGTCAGCTCGATGCCGCCGCGGCGCAGGTGGGTGACGATTAGCAGAGCATCGTCGTCGCTGTCATCGATGATCAGCGCGCGAACCGGCATTGTGATCAGCCCCCTCATTGCCATTCGGGTGCCGGCTGATTGACGAGCAGCCAGTACATCCCCAATATGTTGGCCGCGCTGAGGAACTCGCTGAACACCACGGGCTTGCGGACAAAGCTGTTGGCGCCGAGCTGGTAGGAACTGGCGATATCGGCATCCTCACTCGAGGTGGTCAACACGACGATCGGCAGCGACTGGGTTCTGGGGTCGGCGCGGATGCGCCGCAGCACCTCCAGCCCGCCTACCTTGGGTAGCTTGAGATCCAGCAGCACCAGCGCAGGGTGGAATGGCGGCGTGGGGTCCTCTGGCAGGAGCATCTGGAGGGCCTGCTCACCGTCGACGGCGACGACGATCTCGTTGGTGATTTTGTTCCGCTTGAAGGCCCGCAACGTGAACGTCACGTCGTCGGGATTGTCATCGACAAGGAGAATGGGCTTGTTATTCATGGCCGTTGCTTCGATCCGGGCCGTCAGAGGCGAAGGTGAAGAAGAAGGTGCTGCCTTTCCCCGGCTTGCTTTCGGCCCAGATCCGACCGCCGTGGCGGTTCAGGATGCGGTGCACGATGGCCAGGCCGATGCCGCTGCCCTCGAATTCGGTTGCCGGGTGCAGCCGCTGAAACGGGTCGAACAGCTTTCCGGCATAGCGCATGTCGAAGCCGGCGCCGTTGTCGCGGACGAAGAACACCCGGCCGCCGGGATGGTCAACCGCGCCCACGCTGATGATGGCGTGCTCGCACTTGCCGGTGAACTTCCATGCGTTCGACAGCAGGTTCTCCAGGGCGAGCCGGATCAGGCGCGAATCGCCTGTCGTCACGAGGGCGTCGGCGATCACCACCTCGGCGCGACGACCTGGCTCCGCGGAGCGGAGCCAGGCGATGATCTCACTTGCTTGTGCGCCGATATCGACCTGCTCGCGTTTGAGCCCGGTGCGGGTGGCGCGGGAAAGCCTCAGCAGATCGTCGATCAGCTGTCCCATCCGGGCTACGTTGGCCTGGATCCGCTGCAGGTACTGGCGGCCCTCGTTGTCCAAGTTGTCGGCGTAGTCTTCCAGCAAGATCTCGCTGAACCCGTGCAGTGAGCGCAACGGGGCACGCAGATCGTGCGAGACGGAATAGGCGAACGCGTCCAGCTCGCGCGCCGTCGCCTCCAGCTCGGCGGTACGGTCCTGCACCCGCTGCTCCAGCTCCGCGTTGAGCTGGCGGACCTGCTCCTCGGCCCTCTTGCGTGCGGTGATGTCGGTTGAGATGCCGCACACCGCGTACGGTTTGCCCGCGCTGTCGAGCAGCGGGAACTTCACCGTGATGTACGTGTGCGGGCCGTCGGCGCCTGGAGCGACCTCTTCCACATGCACGGGACCGCCGCCGGAGGCCGCCCGCAGGTCGTTGGCGCGAAATTCATCAGCGATCTCGACGGGGAACAAGTCGTGGTCGGTCAGGCCGACTATCTCCTCCCTCCGCAGATGGAACAGGCGTTCGTATTCCCGGTTCACCACCATGTAACGCCCGTCCAGGTCGCGCATGTAGATCACCGCGTTGGTGTTGTCGATCAACGCCTGCAGCTGCTCCGGCCCGACTGCGGTACCGGGCCGCCGCCTCGGTCCAGCCGGCCTCCTGGAGACCGATTCGGCAGTCATCGTCTCGTGGCAGTAACGGCGCCTGCCCGTGCGCTCTGGGGCTCCGGCGGTTTCCTGAGCCCCGCCAGCCAGGTGACCGCGTGAGGCGGGTGGGCGCCGGATCCGGTGAAGCGGACGAGGCTGCCCAGACCAGCCCGCGCGCGGTCAAGCCCGGCCAGGACGCCAAGCTCGTTGCCGTCGAGAGCGTGCAGACAGGCGAGCACATGCTGGTGACGCTCCCTGGTCAGCTCCCGGAGATACCGCTCGTCCATGCCTGTGGTGCCACGACGGTTTGATACCACGTGCGGATCACCGAGGCCGGCGATCTCACGTCGGCGCTGCGGATCGAACAGGTACTTCTGCGCGATCTTGAGATGAACACCCGACATCCTCGCGTGCGCGACGAGCAGCAGGTAGAGGGCGGCGAGCACCGGGCGGGAGCCAACGGTCTCCCG
>DATHPF010000307.1:0-6422 GCA_035484155.1 Streptosporangiaceae bacterium | reverse complement strand
GACTGGCGACTGGCTGGCCGACCTGCTCGACGTCGGCTGGCAGGCACGCGAAATCATGCTGCGCCATCGGTGGCTGCCAGGGCTGGTCATCAACAGGGGGGCGCTCGGCCCGCGCGGAGCTGACCTACTGGAGTATGTGCTCGGCCTGCTCGCGGACCAGCCTGCCGACGGGATCACGAAGGTCGAGGCTTTTGCCATGCTCATGGCCGTGACGGCGGCCTACGTGCAGCACGAGATCTCCGCTGGGCAGGCGGGACAGCAGCGTCAGGCGGCCTACCTCGAGCGCGTCGGCACCGATGGTGAGCACCCTCAGATCGCCGCGCTGCTGGCGGGCCCAGTGTCGTCGGCCACGCACGATCAGGACCGATTCGCGCTGGTGCTGGCGCGCGTACTCACGGGCTTGCTGCCCCAGCAGTAGGCACGCCGCTCAGACGCGCCTCAGCACCGCCACAACCTTGCCCAGGATCTCAGCCTCGTCGCCCGGGATCGGTGCGTAAGCGGGGTTGTGCGGCATCAGCCAGACGTGGTCGGCGGACCGCTTGAAGGTCTTAACGGTCGCCTCGCCGTCTAGCATCGCCGCGACGATGTCGCCGTTCTCAGCCACCGGCTGCTGACGCACGACAACCCAGTCGCCATCGGCGATCGCCGCGTTGATCATTGAGTCGCCGACGACCTTCAGCAAAAACAGCGTCCCCTCGCCCACGATCTGCCGGGGCAACGGGAAGATGTCCTCGATGGCCTCCTCGGCGAGGATCGGGCCACCTGCCGCGATCCGGCCCACCAGCGGTACGTACGCGGCCTCCTGCGACGCAATGTCCATGGGTGAGTCATCGTCGGGACCAGGCTCTGGCCGGATCGCCGGATGGCCAGGGAGCCGGACCTCGACGGTGCGCGGCCGCCCGGCGTCGCGCCTGAGGTAACCCTTGGCCTGCAAGGTCGATAGCTGGTACGAGACGCTCGAGGTGCTCGTCAGGCCGACCGCTTCGCCAATCTCGCGCATGGACGGCGGGTAACCGCGTCGCTGGACAGACTCCCGGATCACCTGCAACACCTTGCGCTGGCGCCAGGTCAGCACATGGCCGGGATCAGGCTTGTCTGGCAGGTCGGCGACGATGGCCGGCACGCTGCCCTTGGGCCGTCTGCCTGGCTTGCCGCGGGGCCGCTCTGGCGCAACCGCGTCGGCCTCCGCGTCAGTCAATTCGAGGTCAACGGTCGAGGCCTCGCGCGCCCCGCCATCACTGGTCGCATCGCTCATCTTCGGGCCTCCGGCTCGGGTGTGTTGGTGGTCGGAAAGGTTGTGCCGTCGAGCCGACGCTAACGGTTCTGGCACCGGATCTCAAACATCTGTTCGACGACACTCAAAAATGTCGTACCCCTGCGATAGAACGGTACCGTATCTTCGTTCGATCGAACGAGATTGCGATAGAACGTAGTTACTATCGAACTGTCATTCGTTAGATGGAGGTTGTGATGAGCGCACTGAGCGCGATCGAGACACCGGTCGCCGAGGCACGGGAGCCTCGCGGCGCGGTCACCGCAGAGTTCGGGCGACGCGAACGGTCCCTTCGGGTCGTTGCTGGCCCGCTGCGATCCATTGCGGACCAGGACCGCGAGGCCATGAGCGATGACCAGCCGCGCTCTAGTTCGATTCTGGTCACTGGCAGTAAGCCGTCTGCAGGACCGCCTACGGGGTCCCGAGCGATCCGTGCTACCGCTACGGCGGGGGCGCCAGCCCCGGGCGCCGGGGCCCGGCAGACTCGGCAGACTCGGCAGCGCAGCGCCACAACAGGCGCCAGCTCACCGGCCGTGCTGGCCGGCGTGGTTATCGGCTCGCCGCGAGTGACAGCGCGGCCGACGTCCGGCGCGCCGGTCACCGGCCTGCGGCTGACCAGGCGCGGGCGGATCGTGGTGGCCGCGCTCGTACTCGTCGGCGCGACTGTGGCGGCCCTGCTGATCACGCTGCTGGCGTCCGGTGGTGCTCAGGCGACCAATCATGGCGCGGCCAGGGGCGGCTTCGAGGGCATGCATCAGGTCGTCGTACAGCCAGGGCAGACGCTCTGGTCGATCGCAGCGGCGGCTGAGCCGTCGGCCGATCCGCGGACCGTTATCCAGGAGATCATGACGGCCAACACGCTCGCTGGCCCGGGCATTAGTGCCGGCCAGCTGCTGTGGGTCCCATGATGCGCGACTGCTGACGGCATGTCCGGTACGCAGGTACAAGTCAGAATCTGAGGCGCTTCAGCACCGATGGCGGGCTCGTACCGGTTCGCGGCGCGGGCTGGCCGCGACACGCCGGCGTATTCCGCGATTTCCACAGCGCGCCTCCGATTGTCGGTGCATCGTCTACCAGCAGGTTCTGCCAAGGGCGTGACGGACTTGCCAATCGCAGCCTCATGGACCACAATATGTAGTAGTTGCACGCGTGTAGTTTTCCTATAGCTTGTGCTTTACCAAGGAAGACGTCGAGGCCGCCGGGGAGGTGATCGTATGTACTGCCCGTATTGCAGGCACTCCGACAGCCGGGTCATCGACAGCCGGACGAGTGATGACGGCGCGGCGATCCGCCGCCGCCGGGCCTGTCCCGAGTGCGGTCGCCGATTCACCACCCAGGAGACGGTGATCCTGACCGTGGCCAAGCGCAGCGGCGTCACGGAGCCGTTCAACCGGGACAAGATCGTCCGCGGCGTACGGCGGGCGTGTCAGGGTCGGCCCGTCACCGAGGATCAGCTGGCGTTCCTGGCGCAGCAGGTCGAGGAAGTGATCAGGAGCCGGGGCAGCGGCGAGATCCCCTCCCACGAGGTTGGCCTCGCGATCCTGGGGCCGTTGCGCGACCTCGACGAGGTCGCCTACTTGAGATTTGCCTCGGTCTACCGGGGCTTTGAGTCGCTGAGCGACTTCGAACAGGAGATCGCGGCGCTGCGCGCAGCGCACCTAGATGGCTGGCGCCCTGAGGATGTCCAGTTCCTCGCCACCGAGGCGGAGCTGCGGCCCGACGGGGAGCGCGGGACCGGACTCCGGTCACCGGCCGGCAATCGCGCCGCTAGGCAGCCCGGGCAGCAGCCCGCACCGACGAGCTAGAGCGGTCGGCAGACGAAATCAATGGGAGGGCCTGGAGGCCCGCTATTGGGTCCGAACGGATCCGCGGAGGGGGAGCACAATGACCGAGACGGCGAGTGGGGCGGCGTCGCAGGGCAACAGCAGCAAGCGCGCCGAAGGCCTGACCCTGCGCCGTATCTACACCCGCGAGGGCGTACACCCCTACGACGAGGTCAGCTGGGAGCGCCGGGACGTCGTGATGACGAACTGGCGAGACGGCTCGGTCAACTTCGAGCAGCACGGCGTCGAGTTTCCTGACTTCTGGTCTGTGAACGCGGCGAATATCGTCACCACGAAGTATTTCCGTGGCGCTCCCGGTACGCCGCAGCGCGAGTGGAGCCTGAAGCAGCTGGTCGATCGGGTGGTAGGGACCTACACCGCGGCCGGCCGCGAGCACGGCTACTTCGCGACCGCGCAGGACGCCGAGATCTTCGAGCACGAACTGAAGCACGCCCTGATCCACCAGACCTTCAGCTTCAACTCGCCGGTCTGGTTCAACGTGGGCACGTCGTCTCCCCAGCAGGTGTCTGCCTGCCAGCCGTATGACGCGCTGGTCAGCACGCCGGCCGGGCAGGTGCCGATTGGCAGCCTGGTGGAGTCGGATGCGGTCGGCGCAAAGGTGTACGACGCACACGGCGTGACCCGGATCCTCGCGACCAAGGCCAATGGCGTCAAGGACGTGCTGCGGGTGCACACGACCTCGGGTCACGTGCTTGACGCGACAGCTGATCACCGTGTCTGGCGGGCGACCGACCACGAGACAGGCGAGTTCACAGTTGCGGGCTTCCTGCGACCTGGTGACCACCTGCTGTACGTGCAGCCTGACGTCGGCGGGTCGGACCGGATGCTGCTCGACGTGAGCAAGATCGAGAATCTCGGGCCGATGGAGGTCTACGACATCCAGACCGAGAGCGGCGAGTACCTGTCGGGCAACCTGCGGGTGCACAACTGCTTTATCCTCGCGGTCGACGACACCATGGACTCGATCCTGGAGTGGTACCGCGAGGAAGGGCTGATCTTCAAGGGCGGGTCTGGCGCCGGCGTCAACCTGTCCCGGATCCGCTCAAGCAAGGAACTGCTGTCGTCTGGCGGCACGGCGAGCGGGCCCGTCTCGTTCATGCGCGGCGCTGACGCATCCGCGGGGACGATCAAGTCCGGCGGTGCGACGCGGCGGGCGGCCAAGATGGTCGTCCTGGATGTCGACCACCCCGACATCGAGGAGTTCATCGAGACCAAGGCGCGCGAGGAGGAAAAGATCCGCGTCCTGCGCGACGGCGGCTTCGACATGGACCTCGGCGGCAAGGACATTGCCAGCGTCCAGTACCAGAACGCCAACAACTCGGTCCGCGTCTCGGATGAGTTCATGCGCGCGGTGGAGTCAGGCGGGAAGTTCGACCTGGCCGCCCGCACCACGGGCGAGCCACTTGAGCGGCTGGACGCCAAGGCCCTGTTCGGCAAGATGGCCAAGGCCGCCTGGGAATGCGCCGACCCGGGCATCCAGTACGACGGCACGATCAATGACTGGCACACCTGCCCGGAGTCGGGCCGGATCACGGCCAGCAATCCGTGCAGTGAGTATCTCCATCTGGACAACTCCTCCTGCAACCTCGCCAGCATCAACCTGCTGAAGTTCCTGCGGGCCGACGACACCTTCGACGTTGAGAGGTTCGAGAAGCTCACCGAGCTCATCATCACGGCGATGGACATTTCCATCAGCTTCGCCGACTTCCCGACGGACAAGATCGCCGAGACAACCCGCGCGTACCGGCAGCTGGGCATCGGCTACGCCAACCTCGGCGCGCTGCTGATGGCTACCGGTCATGCGTACGACTCCGAGGACGGCCGGGCGATCGCTGCAGCTATCACCTCGCTGATGACTAGCACCGCCTACAAGCAGTCGGCCGAGCTGGCCGCCGTCGTCGGTCCGTACGAGGGCTACGCCCGCAATGCGACCGCGCACCAGCGGGTCATGGCGAAGCACGCCACAGCGAGCGCGTCGATCAGGCCGGTCGGCAGTATCGACACGCCGGTACTGGCGGCGGCCAACAAGACGTGGCAGCAGTGCCTGGCGCTGGGCCAAGCCAACGGGTATCGCAACGCCCAGGCAAGCCTGCTGGCGCCGACCGGCACGATCGGCCTGATGATGGACTGCGACACCACTGGCGTCGAGCCCGACCTCGCTCTGGTCAAGTTCAAGAAGCTGGTCGGCGGCGGGTCGATGCAGATCGTCAACCAGACGGTGCCGCGCGCCCTGAAAAACCTGGGTTATCAGCCCGAGCAGGCTGAGGCGATCGTCGAGTACATCGCTGAGCACGGCCACGTTGTCGATGCTCCCGGTCTCCGGCTTGAGCACTACGCCGTATTCGACTGCGCGATGGGGGAGCGGGCCATCAGTCCGATGGGCCACGTCCGCATGATGGCAGCCGTCCAGCCGGCGCTGAGTGGCGCCATTAGCAAGACCGTGAACCTGCCGGAGTCGGCGACAGTTGAGGACATCGAAAAGATCTACTTCGAGGGCTGGAAGCTCGGGCTCAAGGCGCTGGCCATCTACCGCGACAACTGCAAGGTCGGCCAGCCGCTCTCGGTAGCTAAGAAAAAGGCGGTCGAGGCGGCGGACCCGGCGACGCCGCACGACGTCCGGCCGGTGCGCCGTCGGCTGCCACGGCAGCGCTCGGCGATGGTGACGCGGTTTGCAGTAGCGGGTGCTGAGGGCTACATGACCGCGTCGAGCTATCCCGACGACGGCGTGGGTGAGGTCTTCCTGAAGCTGGGCAAGCAGGGATCCACGCTGGCCGGAGTGATGGACGCATTCTCGATCGCGATCTCAGTAGGGCTCCAGTACGGCATCCCGCTCGAGTCGTACATCGGGAAGTTCACCAACATGCGGTTCGAGCCGGCGGGCATCACTGACGACCCGGACATCAGGATGGCCAGCTCGGTCATGGACTACATCTTCCGGCGGCTAGCGCTCGACCACCTGCCCTACGAGCAGCGTGCCGAGCTCGGCATTCTCACTGCCGACGAGCGGACAGCTCAGCTGAACGGAGAGGATCCTGCGGCGAGCGCCGATGACCTGGACCCGGAGGAGCTTGCTCAGTCGGTGCCGGTCGAGAAGGTGCAGCGGACGCAGCCCAGCGGACCCGAGTCTGCTGTGTCGCACCCTGCGGCTCCGACGGAGGCACCAGGCAGCTCAACGGAGCTGATCGAGTCGCAGCAAGGCCGAGTGGCGGATGCGCCGCTATGCCTGACCTGCGGCACGAAGATGCGCCCGGCGGGCAGCTGCTACGTCTGCGAAGGCTGCGGCTCGACGAGCGGCTGCAGCTAGT
>DATHPF010000306.1:0-7556 GCA_035484155.1 Streptosporangiaceae bacterium | reverse complement strand
GCAGCGGGCCAGGTCCGCGCCCGTGACGACGTGCTCGGCTATCTCCTCAAGCACGCGCACCTCGCGCTGGAGCACCGGGCGCAGGCCGCTCTCGCCGACATCGGGGTGACCGTGCGCGACCTCGGCGTGCTCAGGGTCATCGCAAGCGGGGAGGCGCAGTCACAGCAGGAAGCCGCGGCCGTGCTGGGCGTCGACCGGACCTCGATGGTCGCGCTCCTCGACGCGCTCGAACGCCAGGGAATCGTCGCGCGCAGGCCCTCGGAACAAGACCGGCGACGCAACATCATCGCGCTCACCGACCACGGCTGGGAGGTGTACCGGCAGGCAGAGAACCGGTACTCCGAAACCGAGCGGGACTTCACGGCGACGCTGGGCGACGCTGGAGCGGCCGGACTCCGGCAAGCGCTGCAGACCGTGCTCAGCGAGAACGGCCACGCCTGAGCAGGCGCCCGGTCAAGTCTTCATCAAGAAGCGGTAGGTCACGCACCCCTACAGCGTGTCACCGCAAGGCCCTCCCACCAGCCACGAAATACCGATCAACGATCTAGCTGGTGCGGGCCAGCTCCCGGCCGATTACCAGCCGCTGAATCTGGTTCGTGCCCTCGACGATCTGGAGCACCTTGGCCTCGCGCATCAGGCGCTCCGCCGGGAAGTCCTCCACATACCCGTAGCCGCCGAGCACCTGGACTGCGTCGGTGGTGACACGCATCGCGGTGTCACTGGCCAGCAGCTTGGCCATCGCCGCCTGCTGGCCGTACGGCAGGCCGGCGTCCTTGCGCCGGGCTGCGGCCAGATACAGCGCGCGAGCCGCTGCCACGGCCGTGGCCATGTCGGCGAGCATGAACTGCAGGCCCTGGAAGCCGATGACGGGCCGCCCGAACTGGACGCGACCGCGGGCGTAGTCGACCGCGCAGTCCAGCGCCGCCTGCGCTACGCCGGTCGCGCACGCCGCAATGCCGAGCCGGCCTGCGTCCAGCGCGCCGAGCGCGATCCCGAACCCGGCCCCGGCCGTGCCGATCAGCTGCCCGGCGGGCACCCGGGCGGACTCGAATCGCAGCTGCGCGGTGGGCGAGCTGCGCATGCCCATCTTGTGCTCAGGCCGCCCCGCCGATACCCCTGCCGTCGCGGCGGGGACGTGGAAGCAGCTGATGCCGCGGCCACGCTCCGGCCCCGCGCTGTCGCCTGACGTCCGCGCGAACAGCGTGTAGAAGTCGGCGTAGCCGCCGTGGGTGATCCACGCCTTCACGCCGTCGAGCACGAACTCGTCGCCATCGGCGACGGCGCGGGTCGCCAGGGCGGCCGCGTCGGAGCCGCTAGCCGGCTCGGACAGGCAGTAGGCGCCGAGCTGGTCACCGCCGAGCATGCCGGGCAGCCACTGCTCGCGCTGCGGCGCTGTGCCGGCCGTCGCGATCGGATAGCAGGTCAGCGTGTGCACGCTGACGCCGAGTCCGATCGCCAGCCAGGCGGTCGCGAGTTCCTCGACGACCTGCAGGTAAGTCTCGTAGGGCTGGGCGCCGCCACCGTACTCTTCCGGATACGGCAAGGCCAGCAGTCCTGCCCGGCCGAGGGTCGCGAACTCCGCGCGCGGGAATGTGCCGTCGTGCTCGGCTGCCGCCACGCGTGGCCGCAGCTCCGCGTCGGCGATGTCACGAGCCAGGCCGAACAGCGCGGCGGTGGTGTCGTCCCGCGCCTCCCGCTCGACGGCGGGCACTAGCCGGCCACCACGATCAGTTCCCGGCTGACGTTGTTGAGCCGCTGGTAGCCATCGGTGGTGCAGACCACGATGTCCTCGATCCGGGCTCCGTGCGGGCCTGGATAGATCCCTGGCTCGATCGAGAAGGCGTACCCGGGCTGGAGCACCTCGGTGTTACCGGACACGATGTACGGGTCCTCGTGCGTCTCCAGGCCGATGCCGTGGCCCGTCCGGTGCACGAAGTAGTCGCCAAAGCCGGCCGCCGTGATCGGCTCGCGCGCGGCTGCGTCCACGTCCTCGGCCGTGACGCCCGGCCGGACAGCAGCGCAGGCCGCCTCCTGCGCGTCCTTGAGCACCTGGTAGTAGGCGGCGAACTCGGCAGGCGGCGTGCCGATCGCATAGGTCCGCGTGCAATCCGAGCAGTAGCCGGTCGGCATCGTCCCGCCGATGTCGACGACGACGGCGTCACCGGGCTGGAGCACCCGGTCGGCGGCGGTGTGATGCGGGCTGGCTCCGTTCGGACCGGACGCGACGATGGCGAAGTCCACGGTCACGTGCCCCTCAGCCAGGATCGCCTCGCTGATGTCGGCGGCCACCTCGCGCTCGGTCCGGCCCGGCCGTAGCCAGCCGGGAACCTGCGCGTGCACCCGGTCGATAGCCTCACCCGCTGCCAGCAGCGCGGCCACTTCGGCCGGGCTCTTGCGCGCCCGCAAATCGCGCAGCGCGACGCTGGCGAGCTCCTGGCGCGCACCGGGCAGGGCCGCGCGCAGCCGCAGTACCATCAGGGCCCACATGCGGTCCGCGAGGCCGACTGCCGCGACGTCGCCGAGGCGCCCGGCTACCAGCGCGTACGGATCGTCGGTCTCGTCCCAGCCGATAACCTCCAGGTCCAGCTGGCCGACCGGGGACGCCTGCGCGGCGGGCACCTCGAGCCGCGGTACAACCAGGAACGGGTCGCCCTCAGCGGGTACCGCCAGGCAGGTGAGCCGCTCGAGTGCGTGCGCGTCATACCCGGTCACGTACCGCAGGTCCGGCCCCGGCGTCAGGAGCACCGCGTCCAGGCCGGCCGCTGCTGTGGCCGCCGCGACCTCGCGAAGGCGGGCGGGCGGGAACAGCCCCGTTCCGTTCTGATCGTGCCCCACTGCATCCTCCAGATTTTGCTCCCTCGCCCGCCATCATCTCAGGTCACGGCTCATGGCGCGGACGCCAGCGCCGACAGCACCCGGCCGAGCGACGAGCCCAGATCCCAGCGCGCGTCGAGGGCCGCGACCCTCGCCGGATCGGCCGGCGTGAAGGGCAGCTCGCCGCCTTCGAGCTTGACTGGAGCGTCGGTAGCGACCCGGACCACTGGCATGCACGCGTTGAGGTACGGGCGCGCGGCCACGAGCTTCGCGCGGCTGCCCGCGGGGAAGCCGCCGTGGCCGGCGTCGATCGCGGCCAGCATCGCCTCAATCGAGCCGAAGACGCGGACTAGGGCAGCCGCCGTCTTGTCCCCGACGCCTGGCACGCCTGGCAGGCCGTCGCTCGGGTCGCCGCGCAGCGCCGCGAAGGCCGCGTAGGACCGGCCGGGGATCTGGTACTTCGCCCCGATCGCCGCTTCGTCCATGAGCTCGAGGTTGGCCACGCCCTTGCCGATGTAGGCGACCCGGATGCCGCGCGCATCGTCGACGAGCTGGAACAGGTCACGATCCCCGGTGACCGCTTCGACGGGCTCGCTGGCCTGTGCGGCGAGCGTGCCGATGATGTCGTCCGCCTCGTAGCCGTCAGCCCAGGCCATCATGATCCCGATGGCGGACAGGACGTCGACGATGATCGGCAGCTGCACCGTGAGACCGTCGGGGACCTGCTCGGAGCCGTCTGGGTTGGCCCGGTGCGCCTTGTAGCTGGGCAGCGCCGCGACCCGGAAGGCCGGGCGCCAGCTTGCGTCCATGCAGGCGATCAGGCGGGTCGGGTGACGGGCGCGCAGCAGCCTGGTGATCATGTCGAGCAGGCCTTTGACCGCGTTCACGGGCGTGCCGTCCGGTGCGGTCATCGTCTCTGGCACGCCATAGAACGCCCGGAAGTACATGGAGGCCGAGTCCAGCAGCATGGTGGTACCCATTCCGGCATCCTCCCAGGCCGTTCGGTTTGCGTGTAGCCGCGATCGCGGATTCATGTGCCGGCTCTATGGACCCATGGACAGTCGGCATTAGTGCCGCGGCGGGTAGTCGCGTAGGCTATTGTCGACCGATCTAGTAGGCATGGAGGTGTCAGCATGACGGTGCTTAGCCCGGTTCGTGCCCGATGTCCAGCCGACCTTGTTCGTGCCATCCGGCGCGCGACGCAGCGCCACGCCGACTGGGAGCGCACCGCACAGCTCGTCGCCGATGAGCTGCGCGGGCACCTGCCCACGGCGAACATCCTCACCGCGGCCGAGCGGGCCGGCGACCCGGCGGGCTACCGCTGCCATCTGCTGCATGTGGAGCCAGACGGCTCGTTCTCCGTGACGGCCATGGTCTGGCGTCCTGGCCAGGAGACGCCTATCCACGACCACGTGACCTGGTGCGTTTTCGGCGTCGTCCAGGGCATCGAGTACGAGGAGCTGTACGCACTCGCCGCCGACGGCCGCAGTCTCGAGGAGGTCGGACGCGGCCGGAACGCGCCCGGCGAGGTAGGCGGCTTCGCACCGCCGGGCGACATCCACCGGGTGCGTAACATCGGCGCTGAGGTGGCCATTTCGCTGCACGTCTATGGCGCCGACATCACCCGCCTTGGCAGCAGCGTCCGCCGCACCTACGATCTGCCGGTACTCGTCCCGGCCGGCTAGGTCGGCCCCCCGCCGGCTAGGTCGGTCCCCGCGGGGCTAGGTCAGCCGGCGGGCCAGCTCCTCCTCCCAGTGGTCCGGCTCTTGTGGCCGGACCAGCTGGCGCGCGCCGGTCGGCGCGAAGCCGAGCCGCCGGTAGAACGCCCTGGCCCGGTCGTTTACCTCGGTGACCCAGAGCGTGATGGTCCCGGCGCCGGCCTGCCGGGCCTGCTCGCACACCGCCTCGACCAGCCAGTCGGCCACGCCCTGGCCGCGGCGGGAGGGCGCGACCCACATCCCGACCAGGTGCCAGTCCCCCGGCTGGCCATCGACCGGGAACCCGGTCGCAAGACCGACGAGTGCAGCTCCGTCGAAGGCGCCGAACGTCCGGCCCGCGCCCGCCCGGCGGCGCCAGAGGTCCTCGTCGAAGGCCTGCTCTCGCGCCAGCGTCGAGGCGAACGCATACGGCGCCTCTATCAGCGCGGCCAGCCGCACCGCGCGCAGCTGCGCCCAGTCGTCCGCGACCAGGAGCCGCACCACCGCGTCTGGGCCGTCTGCGTGCTGCTCGGTCATAGCCACCGAGCTTCGGGCATGCGAGCGCGCAGGCGCAACTCGTTTCGGCGCGTGCGTCCGGCCAGCCTCCGCGCACGTTGTAGGCGTTCGGCGGGCAAACGCGCCCGATTAATTATGATCTGTCCCCGCCGAACGCCTACAACCCAGGGATTCGCCCGCCGAACGCCGACAACGTGGGGGCCGCGCTGGCGCCTACGTCGTTAATGAGTTGCCTGGCCAGGACGACAGCTGCTGTGATCGGCCCCATGCTGACGGCATTCACGGCGAAGGAGGGGGTGCGAATGCGAAGCGAAGGCGCTGCCGCCGCTGCTGGGCGCTAAGGCCAGGGGACGGACGCCGACGCCGGTGAGGACGGGATGACACCTACCGCTGGCAGCTGAGGGTGCTCGGCTGACAGTGACCGGGGCAATCACGCAAACCCGGTCGTGATAACGGATCCGCGGGATGAGATACGCCCCGGTGAAGCAGGAAGCGGAAGTAATCGCCGACCCCTGATGAGGGGGAACAGGCGGTGAATCGGTCACTCCCCCGTGCCAAGCCCGGGAGCAGCCCAGCCAGGGCCTGTCCTGGCTGGAGCCGCGAGAGCAGAACGGAACCCTGCACTCCGATTGAAGATCACTTCTTCAATCCGGAGGCAGAGCCATCGGCAGGGCTGCCCAGAATCAGGGCTTTAGCTGCAACAAATGCGGCACCGCGGTGCTACCGCTGTGCAACGGCAGTTATCGCAATCACTGCCCGGCGTGCCTGTGGTCACGGCACCTCGACGTGGAGCCAGGTGACCGCGCGTCGGGCTGCGGCGGGATGATGCGACCGGAGGGCATCGACCATCGTTCCGGCAAGGGACTGGTGATCATTCATCGCTGCGTCCAGTGCGGTTCCATCCGGGCTAACCGCATGGCAGACGATCCGGTCCAAGGCGACGACATCGATGCGATCACGGCTCTGATGTCGCAGTGGCGCTGACGGCCAGGCCACGCAGGGCGCACCGGCCACGCCGGCGCGCCCGGCCACGCTGGAACGCACCAGGACCTAACCCACGGATGAGTACGCGACCACCCCGCGTCGCAGCAGATCGACTGCGGCCCGCGCGGTCGCCGCCAGTTCCTCGCCCGCGGCGACCACGGCGATCTGGCTGAGCAGATCGATCAGCTGCTTGACGGCGCGAACGAAGTCGCCAGCAGTCAGCTCGGCGCCGACCAGCTTCTCCAGCGAGGTGCCGCGCGCCCAGGAGTGCACGGTCCAGGCGAACCCGAGGTCCGGCTCCCGCAGGAACGACAGGTGCTGGGCGCTCTCGACCGCCGACAGCTCGCGCCAGATGTCAGCCATCTCGGTCAGGACCTCGCGCGTCCGGCCTTGCGGCAGCCGCACCGGGCTCGCGTCGTCGGGCCGACGCGCCTCGAACGTCAGCGCCGACACGCACGCGGCCAGGTCAGCCGGCGCCAGCTCGGCCCACGTGCCGCGGCGCACGCACTCGGCGGCCAGCAGGTCCAGCTCGGCATACAGCGCAGCCAGCCGACGGCCGTCCGCGGTAACTTCGTCACCGGCGATGTAGCCGAGTTCAGCGAGGACCGCGCAGACCCGGCCGAACGTGCGCGCGAGTACGTGGGACCGGCCCGACACCCGCTGCTCGAGCGCGTCTGCTTCCCGCTCCAGGCGCGCCCGCCTGGCCAGGTCGCGCAGATGCAGCTGCATGTCCGTGCAGCCGTGACAGGAATGCCGCCGCAGTCGTCCGCGCAGCCTTTCGATAGCCGCGCCCGATGCCTCACTGCGCCCAGCCGGGCGCTCGCGGCCGGGCAGGTCCCGTCCGGCGAGCCTGTTGCGCATGGTCGAGACGAGATCCCGGCGGGCGGCGGGCGAACGCGGGCTGAACGACGGCGGGATCCTGATCCGCTCGATCGGGCTCACCGGAACCGGGAAGTCGGCGATCGACAGCCGCTTCACCTGACGGTTGACGGTCAGCACCAGCGGCAGCGGGCGGCCGTCGCCTGAGCCGCCGCCACCGGGCTGGAGCACGATAGCGACACCGGCCTGCCGTCCGGCCGGCACGTCGATGATGTCGCCGGGCCGCAGCTTCTCCATCGACGTGATCGCCTCAGCCTGCCGCGCGGCGGAGCGCTGCCGCGACTCGTCCCGCTCGAGCTCGCCTAGCTCCCGCCGGATCTCGTCGTAGCTGACGATGTCGCCGAGCTCGCAGGACACCGCCAGCCCCGCGATCTGCTCGCGCAGCCTGGCCGCCTGGCGTGCCAGCCCGACGACCCCGCGGTCAGCCTGGAACTGGGCGAACGACGACTCCAGCAGCCGGGCCGCGCGCACCCGCCCGACCTGGCCGACCAAGTTGACCGCCATGTTGTACGTGGGCCGGAAGCTGGAGCTCAGCGGATAAGTACGGGTGCCCGCGAGGCCGGCGACCGCGAGCGGGTCCACGTTCGGCTGCCAGAGCACGACCGCGTGGCCTTCGACGTCGATGCCGCGCCGGCCGGCCCGCCCGGTGAGCTGGGTGTACTCCCC
>DATHPF010000305.1:0-33831 GCA_035484155.1 Streptosporangiaceae bacterium | reverse complement strand
CTTGCGGCGGTGGCCGGAGTGATCGGCTTTGTCTTCATGCGCGTCACGGCCCCCGCATTCTTCCGCAAGCAAACGCTCACCAGGAGCACTCCCGTCTTCTCCTTTAGCGAGGAGCTGTGAGCAAGGCCGCAGGCGCGGTCCAGCATCGACCATCGTGGCCCATCCGCTCCGGGACGGTGCCGGAGCTGGCTGACGGCTTCCGTGCCAGGCTGGAGACTGGACCCAGCCTGGCGGCTGCGCTGCCGGCCGGCGCCGCAGTCGCGCTCATCCCTGATCGGGCGGCAGCACCGGCTTCCTCTCGCGGCCCGGTGGGTGCTCCCGAGGCGCAGGACTGGCTGAGGTCGACGGGTAAGACCCAGCTCGCCGCAGCTTTCGCCGAGTCGCTGTGGCACTCCGGCGGCGTAGACCTTCTGGTCTGGATCGATGCCACGACCAGGGTTTCAGTGCTGACCGGCTACGCCGCGGCCATGGCAGCAGCGACCGGCCGGGACCAGGCGAGCAGCAGTGAGTCGATCGCCGCCCAGTTCCTCAGCTGGCTGGACGAGACCGGCCGTTCGTGGCTGGTGGTATTCGATGACCTGACCGACACGGCAAACCTGGACGGTCTGTGGCCAGCCGGCCCGTCCGGCCGGGTCCTGGTGACCTCCGCCGCCCCCGCGGCCGTGCCCAGCGGCATGCCACTTGTGAAGGTCGGGCCATTCAGCCTGCGTGAGGCCATTAGTTATCTGAGCGAACGCGTGTCAGCCGACCCGGACAAGCGGCACGGTGCGATCGAGCTGGCTCAGGACCTGGACTTGGATCCGGTCGCGCTAGCCCAGGCGAGCGCAGTGATCGCCAACTCGCCGCTGTCTTGCCGCGAGTATCGGACGCAGTTCATCCGCAGGAGGGAGCTGCTGGCGTCGCGCGGGGAACGGCCGCCGGCAGCCGCTGTGACGTGGACGTTCTCGTTCGAACGTGCAGACCAGCTCGCGCCGGGCGGTTCGGCCCAGTTGCTCCTGGCCTTGGCCGCGATGCTGGACGGACACGGCATTCCCGAAACCGTCCTCGCCGCTCCTGCGGCAGCCGACTTCTTTACTGGCGGCGGCGGCGGCGGCCCGGCTAGCAGTGAGCGCGCCCGCGCCGCGCTGGCGACGCTAGAACAGGTCGGCCTGCTGACCGTCGAGCAGGTGACAGCGCCACCGACGATCCGGATCAGCCCAGTGGTGCAGGCGGCGGTGCGAGCCGCGATGCCCGAAGGCATGCAGGATCAGGCCGCGAGTTCGGTTGCGGACGCGTTGCTCGAGGCATGGCCGGAAGAGGAGCTGCCTGGCTGGCCTGCTTCCGGCCTGCGATCATGCGTCGCGACCCTCCGGCACATCACCGGGGACCTGCTGTGGGACGGCGGCTGCCATCCGCTGCTGGTCCGAGCGGGTGACAGCTTGGACCGCGCCCGCCTGACCGAGCCTGCGGTGGACCATTGGCTCGATCTGGCCACGACCGGCGGCCGACTGCTCGGCGGCGGGCACGCTGACACGATTCTGGCCGCCCAGCGCCTGGCCGACGCCTACCTTGCGGCCGGGCGCGCGGACGACGCCATTCCATGGTTCCAGTGGGTGCTCGAGAGCCTGACAGAAAAGCTCGGACCGGATGACCGCGAGGTGATCGACGCGCGGCGCCGCCTCGGCCACGCCTTCGTGGCGGCGCTCCAGTTCCCGGCTGCGATCACTGTCCTCGAACGCGCGGTTCGTCAATACGAGCAGGATTACGGCTCTGAGCATGTCGACACGCACGGCGCGCGAGACGAGCTGGCTGCCGCCTATCTGGCTGCAGGCCACCATTCCGAAGCGATCATCCTCTACCGGCGCACGCTGGCAGACCGGGAGCGCGGCCAGGGAGAACGGCATCCGCAGACGATGACTACGCGTCACGGCCTGGCCGACTCCTACCTGGCCAGCGGGCGGGCAAAAGAGGCAGTCGCGGCCTACAAGATGGTGGTGGCCCACCGGGAGCGTGTTCTTGGGCCTCATCACCTGGACACGCATACGGCGCGTCACAACCTGGGTGCGGCATATCAGAAGGCGGGCAAGACAGCGGCGGCGGAACTGGCCTGTGAACAGGCCTGCATTGGGTTCGAGCGGGTACTCGGCCCACGGCACCCGGATACGCTGCGAAGCCGTGCGGAGCTGGCCCAGGTGTACCGCCAACTGGGACGTTATGGGGACGCCCGCGCTTTGCTGCGCGACACTATCGATCGGCTGGAGCGCGTCTTGCCGGCTGGCGATCCGCTGATCACCGAACTGCGCAAGGACCTGGCCGACATCGGCGAGGAGTGACTCCTAGGAGTTCACGTGCGGTGACGGCAGCCTGGCGCCGCTGCGTCCCTTGCCCGGCAGAGCGGTGACGTTACCAGGATGCAGCTTCTCGCCACAGCAGCCGCACACGAAGTCCAGGTAGGTCGCCGACTGACAGCCTTGGTGGAAGATCTCAACGGGCGGCCCGTTGGGCGCCGCGTACCGGTCCCCCCACTGGCGCATCGCTGCCATAACTGGCCACAGGTCCTGGCCGCGCTCGGTGAGCCGGTAGTCGTACCGGGCCGGGTGCTCGCAGTAGGTAACCCGGTTCAGCACGCCTGCGTCGACGAGCTTCGCGAGCCGCTGCTGGAGGATGTTTCGGGAGATGCCGAGCCGGCGCTGGAACTCGTCGAACCGCGTAACGCCCAGGAAGCAGTCCCGCAGGATCAGCATGCTCCACCTGTCGCCGACGACCTCGATGCACTGGGCGACAGAGCAATCCATATCGGCGAAACTCTTCAGCTCCACGAACCCCACGTTAGTGGGTTGCGTCATAGAACGCAATCGGGCTAGAGTCCGTAGCGTGACGGCACTGACTGCGCCAGCTGGCTGGACGACCACCGATCAGCGCCGGCGGATGATCTTCTTCCTGACCTCCCTGGGCTCTTTCATGGCGACGCTGGACCTGTCCATCGTCAACATCGCGTTCCCGACGCTGGAGCGGTCGTTCCCGCACGACCACGCGACGACGCTGGCCTGGGTGATCACCGGCTACAGCATCGTGTTCGGCGCGCTGCTGGTCATCGCCGGCCGGACCGCCGACCGCGTGGGTGCACGCCGGGTGTTCTTCGCTGGGCTGCTGGTCTTCTGTCTTGGCTCGGTACTGTCCGGCGTGGCGCCGTCAGTGGGATTCCTGATCGGCGGGCGCATCATCCAGGGCGCGGGCGGTGCCGCCATGCTGCCGCCGTCACTCGGGCTGCTGCTGGCCGCCTACCCGGCGGACCGCCGCGTCCGGATCGTGGCACTGTGGGCCGGCATCAGCGCGCTGGCAGTGGCAACCGGGCCCACCATCGGCGCGCTCCTCATCACGGCGTGGGGCTGGCGGGCAGTGTTCTTCGTCAACCTCCCCATCGGCCTGAGCACCTGGCTGCTCGGCCGGCGAGTCCTCCCCGACCTGGGCGGAGATTCTGGCAAGTCCCACCCCGACTACGGCGGCGCCGTCCTGCTCGCCGGATCCCTTGCCCTCATCGTCCTGCCCATCTCGCAGGGTGGCACCTGGGGATGGGCTACGCCAGGCGTGATTGGGTCTCTCGTCGGCGCAGTTGTGCTCGGCGCGGCTTTCCTTTACCGGTCGGCGCGCCACCACGAGCCAGTACTCGATCTAAGCCTGTTCCGGTCCCGGCCGTTCACCATCGCCAACGCCGGCACATTCGTCTACGGGATGGGCTTCTTTGCGATGCTGCTCGGCAACATTCTGTTCCTTACCAGCGTCTGGCACTTCTCGACCCTCGGAGCCGGGCTGCTGGTGACGCCGGGTCCGATCGTG
The DNA here is from genome assembly GCA_035484155.1 of Streptosporangiaceae bacterium. GTDB lineage: Bacteria > Actinomycetota > Actinomycetes > Streptosporangiales > Streptosporangiaceae > JAJYUU01. The sequence goes on along the minus strand of DATHPF010000305.1, from coordinate 30,015 downwards.
GTCGCGATCGTGTCCGGCCGCGCCGGGAAGCTCGCCGCAAGGGTCGGCTTCCGGCCCGTGCTGCTGGCTGGTTTCGCGTTCTTCACCGCGGGCCTGTGCTGGTATCGCATCCGGGTCGGTATCCACCCCGATTACCTGGCCGAGATGCTGCCTGGTCAGTTGATCGCGGGCCTGGGCATCGGGCTGACATTTCCCATCCTTGGCGCGGCCGCGGTCTCGACACTCCCCTTCACCCGGTTCTCGGTCGGCAGCGCAGTTGGCCAGACATGCCGTCAGATCGGCGGTGCCATCGGCGTCGCGATCCTCGTAGTTCTCCTCGGCACGCCCCACGGTGCGGCCCAGGCTCTGTCGGGCTTCGACCGCGTCTGGACCTACGCGGCGATTACAGCCGTGGCCGCGGCCCTGGTCTGCGGCTTCCTGCCGCCGACAGCGTCGCGGCAGCCGGGACATCTGGCCGGTAACCGAACACGGGCATCAGGCTGGCGTCGCCGAAGGACGAGACTCGGGCGATGCCCTCGCTCGTCACCGTGAGCACGCAGATCCCGTACGGCTGGAGCCGGCCGTTCCGGTCCCTGGTATAGGCCGCCGCGGCGGGCTGCCCGTTAGCGCTGGTCGCCAGCATGCGCCAGTCGCCCGGTGCCCCGAGGACGTGGTTGCGCAGGAACGGCACGCACGTCGTCCGGCCAGCGAACCAGGTACGCAGCGGCGTCGCCTCCAGGATCGCGTCGTGCACTAGCAGCCGTTCCAGCGCGGCGGCATCGGCGTTCTCGAACGCCGAGATGTACTGGTCCAGGAGAGCCCGGGCCTGAGGCCAGGCCGGCTCGGTGATCTGGTCGGGCGCCGGGGACACTTCCTGCAGCCTGGCTCTGGCACGCTGCAGTGCACTCTTCACCGACGCGGTGGTGCTGCCGAGCATGACCGCTACCTCCGCGGCGGAGAACTCAAGCACATCTCGCAGTACGAGCACGGCGCGCTGCCGGGGCGGCAGGTACTGCAGGCTCGCGATGAGCGCCAGTCGCAGCCCCTCGCGCGCGGCGACGATGACTGCAGGGTCGGCCGATTCCGAGGTCACCAGCGCGTCCGGAACCGGTTCCAGCCAGGCGACGTCGGTGTCCGCGGCTTCCGGCGGTGCCTGCGGGTCCGGCTCGGGATCGTACCGGCCTGATGGGAGTACCCTTCGAGCTCGCCTGGCCAGTGCTGTCAGGCACGCATTGGTGGCGATCTGATACAGCCACGTGCGCACCGAGGACCGGCCCTCGAAACCCGCATAGGAGCGCCAGGCCCGCAGGTAGGTCTCCTGGACCAGATCCTCGGCGTCCTGGACCGAGCCGAGCATGCGGTAGCAATGCGCGAACAACTCACGCCGCAGCGGCTCGGTGTCCCGGACGAATGCCGTGCTATCGCGCACCAGTCACGCCGGCCTCCCGAGGAAGGCAGCCAGTTGATCGGCAGCCCCGGCGCCGGCTGGCGCCTCCGCGACGGGTCCGAACGGGGCTCCGCCGTCCGGTCCCCGCAAGGCGTCGGTGATCGCCATCCTGGCCTGGCCGAGGAGTTGCGCAGCCAGGTCAGGATCCAGGTCGGTCGGGTATCCGATGGCACGAGCCAGATCCCAGCCGTGCGTGAACTGATCGAGTGCCGCCATGCCCTGTACGGCGGTGCCGGAGAACTCCCCGAACGGCAGCCGGACCGTCCGGCCCAGCACGCCGTCCGCTTCGAATGCCGCCAGCGCGATCCGGATGCTCTCCTCGTAGGCCGCGACGAAGTCGCCGCCCGCGTAGTCTGCCTGGTCCGCGTCGGTGTCCGATTCGCCGGAGATGACGCTGGCCCACCAGCGCGCCGTCCCGACGAAATGATTGATCAGCGCGCGAACGTTCCAAGACGCGCACGGCGTCGCCGCGTCCAGGTCAGCGGGCTGCACCTTAGTCAGGATAGCCAGCGTGCTCTGCAGGGCCCGGTCCAGTTCGGTCATGTGATTACTCCTCGTCGTCTCGCGTGCCAAGTGCCGTCAACCAGGGAGACTCGGCCGGAGGCGAAAAGGAATCGCTCACGCCCCTGAGCATGGCTCAGTCGCTGATGAGCAGCCCTCGGCCGGCATAGAAACGAGCGAAGTCGGCGACCGCTACCCACGCGTCTCGCTGGCTGGCTCCCGGCAGGCCAGATGGGTTGTGCAGGCGAATCAGCGCGCCGGCAGCGCCGGTCACCAGGACGAGATGGCCGCCACGCTGAGGCGGGATCCGGTCCGGCCACCGGATCCACTTGTGAACCGAGGCCATCACCGGCGTATCCGGCGAGGCGACCGAGGTGATCGTGTCGAGCGGCAAGTCCGCCGCTGTTTGCGCCGCGATCCCATAGTCCTGGCCTACCCAGTCGGCAAACGGCCGGTAGATAAGACCCACGACGCGGTCGCCGTCAGGGATGTACGCCTTCCAGGCCAGCGCGCGCTCGACGAGCCGCATCGTAGGCGGGACGGGCAGACCGCGCCACGCCATGATCATCTTCAGGCAAGCCAGCCCGCAGACCCTGTTCGACCAGTATTCGTACTGCTCCGGTGTCCGGGCGCCGGAACTGGCCCAGCGCGGGTCATCGGCTGGGCGCAGCGAGCCGTCGACGAATCGGGGAACCAGCTCGGCGGACTCCCACTGCGAGTAATAAGGAACGCCGCTATCTCCGGCCACGGTGCCGTCGTCCGCCACAGCGCGATCTTCCGCCACAGCGACGCAGTATTGCACAGACGTCAGGCGGCGCCGGACGCACAAGATGCGCAGGCGCTAGGGCAATTAGATATGGCCCGACCAGGTGATGCGCACGCGACCGCTCATCCGGCACATGGGGCTGAATATACCTACCAGCCCTGGGTGCGAAGACAGCAGGCGTCCAGGCCATCGACGTCACCGACGTCATGTTCTCCTGACCATGGAAGGAACTGCTGACATGAGGACTCGACCGAACGTCGTTCTCGTTCACGGCGCCTGGGCTGACGGCTCCTGCTGGAGCGGCGTCATCGAGCGGCTGCAAGCTGACGGCCACCACGTCACCGCGCCCCAGTTCCCGATGGGCGACCTGGCCGGCGACGTCGCCCGTCTCCGGCAGGTCCTGCAGGCCCAGGACGGCCCGACCATCGTCGCCGGGCACTCCTACGGCGGCCAGATCATGACCGCGCTGGGCACCGACACGCCCAACGTGGCCGGCCTGGTCTACATCGCCGCTTTCGGCATCGACCAGGGTGAGTCACTCGGCGCACTGCTGTCCCAGGGGCCGGTCACTCCGGCACTGGTGCACTTGATCACCGACGCCCAGGGCTACACCTGGCTATCCGAAGACGACTTCGTGCACCACTTCGCCGCCGACGTCGACCCGATCAAGGCAACGGTGATGTACGCGGTGCAGCAGGCCCTGGCTGCCTCCGCGTTCGGAACCGAGATGGGCATACCGGCCTGGAAGTCACTGCCGACTTGGTACCTCGTCGCCACCAACGACGAGGCGATCCCGCCTGACGCCGAGCGCCAGTTCGCCAGCCGCATGGGCGCGGTCACTATCGAGGTCCCGTCCAGCCATGTCGCCATGGTTTCCCACCCCGACGAGACCGCCCAGCTCATCAAGCTCGCCGCCGATTCGGTGCCTGCTCCGAGCTAACGCGGGGCCCGCCACGAGCGGCTGGCCGGCGAATGCCGGCCAGCCGCTTCTTGTCACGGGCCGCTTCTTGTCACGGGCCGCTTCTTGTCACGGGCCGCTTCTTGTCACGGGCGGACTGGCGGGCCGTCGCGCAGGCTCGCTATCTGGGCGCGGGCAGCGGCTACCAGTTCCTCGTTGGTATTCGCGTGCCCGGACAGGCCCCAGCCTCCGTCGGGTGCCTCCGTCAGCAGCACCCATGTCCGGCTTGTCAGAGTCGGGTCGCCCGCCGCGTCGGCGGCGATGTTGGTCAGGCGCTCGACCACGGCCAGCTGCTTACCGCGATCGAGCGCGGCTGCGTTAGTCAGGACCTGTATCCGCACGTAGTTGCTGTCACCGTCGACGTTGGACAGGCTGCCCGGCGGGAGGTCGTGTACGAAGGCTGCCGTGTTCTGCCGGAACATGGGGATGTCCGGTACTTGCTCGACAGCCATGACCGCGGCCGCGAGGTCGGCGGCGAGCTGGTGCTTGTCGGCGAATGTCCCGGCCGTCGCATATACGTCGATCATGGGCATAAGGATCCTCCTCAGCAGATGGTGGTTGTGGGCGCGCGAAGTTTCATTGGCGTGCGGATGAGGGCATGCCGGTCACCTGACGCAGGAGTTCCAGCACCTCGCTGTCGAGCCGCCTGGCGACCTGCGACGCAGCCGTGTCGCGATACGGAGCAACCGCGCTTGCGGCCGAGTCGTATGCGACCCGGGTCCCCCCAGGTGTCTCCTGGACGAGGATGGTGACCGGCGCGTACGAGCCCGCGTCGGGGACGTGGCGTGTCATCTGGCCCATGGTGACCGGGTTGCCGGCGATCAGGCGGACCAGCCGGCGCCCGGCCTGGGCGCCGGCCCGCGGATCGTGGGCCAGTGCAGCGTCAAGGTCGAGCTGAAGGAATAGCATCAGGCCGGCGCTCCCCTGCGCCTGCCGGACGAGCGAGCTGAACTGCTCGTATGACGTGCTTGCACCGAGTTCGCTGAACAGCTGCGCGATGTCGGGCCGGGTGATGCCGCCGAAGATGCCGTCCAGCACGCTGGAGAACGGCCGGTCGCTGTCGATGACGTGGCGGCGCACTAGTACGTCGAGCACTTCTTCGGATGCCATCTGCCGTCTCCCTTCCAACTGAGATCTTTCGCCCCGCAGATCATCGAGGCATCGCTCTAACGAGCCATTTCTTGCTGACGTACACTCCCGAATGTGAGGGCCCGATCGTAGGAAACACTCGGGGGACTCCGCTGCGCGGTCGCGACGACGAGCTCGCCGCCATCGCCAGCCGCCTTGATGAGGTCCGTTCCGGGGTCGGCTCGGTCATCATCGTCGAAGGCAGAGCTGGACTCGGAAAGACCCGGCTCTTGGACGCATGCGCGTCAATGGCTGCCGAGCGCTCCTTCCGGGTCGGACGTGGAGCAGCCGAGCAGCATCGCCGACTCGAACTCGACGCGCTCTTCGACGCGCTCTTCGATGGCGACAAGCCCCTCGTGCCACGCGACGCGCTCAGCGACCTGCACGCCTCCCCTGAGCAGAGGTTCTGGCTACTGCAAGACATCCAGGCTTTGATCGAGGAAGCGGCACTCCGAGATCCCTTGCTCATCTGCCTGGACGATCTCCACTGGGCGGGAGATGGCTGCGCCGTGGCTATGCGGCAGCTTCCGCAGCGGCTCGCCTCCCTACCAGTCGGCTGGGTGCTGGCATTCCGCCCGAACCAGGGTCTACCACCGGTACAAAGGGCCAAAGACCATCTCGAAGGCGCGGGTGCCGAGATGATCCGCCTCGGCCCACTCGGGCGCGAGGCCGTCGCAGAGATCGCCAGCGACATTCTCGGTGCGGAACCGGACCAGGAGCTTCTTCACAAGGCCGAGCAAGTCCAAGGAAACCCGTTCCTCCTCATGGAGTTCTTCCGCGGCCTCCAGGATGAGCGCATCGTGGCAGTCGACGCCGGCCGAGCGAGGCTCCTCGAAGACCGCCTCCCACGGCGCGTCAGCGACAACATGCGTGGACGCCTCCTGCGGATGTCCCCGACCGCGGACCGCCTGGCCACTCTCGCGGCAGCCTTGGGCAGGCGGTTCTCGGTCTATGACCTGGCCGAGATGAGTCGCCTGCCGATCGCCGACTTGCTGGATCCGATTAGGGAGCTTGTCCACGCCGACATCTTCATAGAGAGCGACGACCAGCTGGCATTCGGTCACGACTTGATTCGCGAAGCAGTGCGAGCGAGCTCCCCGGTCCCAGTTCGTCGCGCGCTCGACCGCCAAGCCGCCGACGTGCTCTTGACCAGGGGCGCGCTCCCGGTGGAGGTGGCCGAGCACCTCGCTGAAAGTGCCGAGCACGGTGACGAAACCGCCATCGCCACCTTGCTTAAAGCCGCTGACGCCCTCGGGACGACGGACCCTGGAACCGCTGCCAAGCTTGCGGGCCAGGCACTGGACCTGGCGCCTGTTCGGCATCCGCTTCGAGGACCTCTGGTTGCCAGACGCGCTATCTCCTTGTTCGCCGCCGGCCTCGGAGAGGAAGGCAGACAGTTCGCTGACACCGCGCTCCGGGAGGTGCTGCCGGCCGAGGAAGAGGGACGAGTACGTTTCACCGTCGCCAGCATGTTCGATATTGCTCCTGACCTGCGAGCCGAGAATGCCCGCGCAGCGTTGGCGCTGCCAGATCTGACGGCCGATCTGCGCTCCTGGCTCTGGGCGTCGCTGTTTCACAATCTGGTGGTCGCCGGCCGCACCGATGAGGCCCTGGCGATCGAGGGCCAAGCGCGCGAGGCCGTGTATTCGAGCGGCAATCACGCCTGCTGGTTCGCCTTTGAGCTCCCCGAATCGGCCGTGCATTACCAGCTCTCAGGCTTCGACCGGGGCCTTGAGCTTCTCCAGGCGACCGAGCGGCGAGAACTCGACGGCCAGGAAGACGGCCGCCGGCGGCTCGCGCACAACTTCCGATCATGGCTGCTGGCCGCCGTGGACCGATTCGAGGAGGCCCTGCACGCGATAGACGAAGGGATTGCGGCCGCCCAAAGAGACCGGCAGAACTGGGCACTGCACGTGTTCGAGGCCTCACGAGGGCGTCAGATGCTGCAGATGGGTCAGCTCGGCGAAGCCGCAGTCGCATTTGAGGGACGGTTCAGCCGTGAAGACGCCCACTTGGTTGTCGGCGTGCTCGACGCTCCCTCCGTGGTTGGCCTAGGCAAGTTGAGGATTCATATCGGCGACGAGCCCGGTATGGCAGAGGTGGCCGAGATCGCGGAAATCATGTTGCAGACGAGCGCCCCCGGCGTCCGGTCTCACGCCATCTGGTATCTGGCGCTGCGCGCGATGTCGTTGGGCAAAGCCGGCGAGGCACACGACTGGCTGTGCGTGTCCGGCCGTGAGCTTCGGCTAAAGCTGTTCCCGCTGTTCCCTTTCGAGATAGCCGACGATCCTCAGCTGGTGCGTATCGCGGTTGCCGTCGGGGACCAAGAGCTCGCTGAGCACACCATCGCGCAAGCAGAGGATCGGTGTGAGCTCAATCCCGGCGTCGTCTCTTTCAAGGCGGCTGCTGCGCACGCCAGGGGCTTGTGGCGTCGTTCCGGCTTCGACTTGGAGACCGCGGCGTCGCTCTTTGAGGCCGGGCAACGCCCCCTAGCGACGGCCTCGGCACTTGAAGATCTCGGCCGCTTGCAGGCATCTGAGGGCGCGACCGATGACGCCATCGCCTCGCTCGATCGGGCCCTGCTGCTTAACGCACAGGTCGGTGCTAGCTGGGACGCAGCGCGGGTCCGGGGCCGGCTGAGACAGCTTGGCGTCCGACGGCGGATCGTCATTTCGGACCGTCCTGCGACCGGCTGGGAGGCTTTGACTAGCGCGGAAGCGGCCGTTGCTCAACTCGCCTCGGAAGGCAAAACCAACCGCGAGATCGCGGACACGATGTTCATATCGCCGCACACTGTGAACACCCACCTGCGCCACATCTTCGACAAGCTCGGCATCAACTCCCGAATCTCCTTGACCAGAATGGCCCAGGCACCGCCAGCCCGACGTAGCACTTAAGCGCAGGTCTCGGCTAGCTACGTTCCGAGTGCCCGGTACCGGCTCGCGTGGAACACGAGTGGTGGCACGCTGGCGTCGGCGTCCAGCGCATGCACGCGTAGCAAGACCAGGTCGTGGTCGCCTACCGGGATCTGCCGCTCGATGCTGCATTCCAGCCAGGCGCTCGCGCCCTCGAGAAGTACGGCACCGTCGTCGGTGACCCACCACCCTACGGACGCGAATCGATCGGTGCCGCGCGCGCTGAGCGCACGACCATGCCGTTCCTGATGAGCGCTGAGCACGCTGATGCCAAGCCGCGCGGCTGTCCGCAGCGATGGCCACGTCGTCGACGTATGAGCGACGGAGATCAGCACGATCGGCGGCTCGAGCGAGACCGAGGTGAACGAGTTGGCAGTAATGCCCACAGGTACGCCGTCGACAATCGCCGCGACTGCGGTGACGCCGGTCGGGAAGGCGGCGAGCACCCGGCGCATGTCGGTCGGTTCGAGCGAGCAGGTCGTCATGACAGCCCGGGGAGCATGTTCGCTCACCGGCGCTGCCATTCGTCGGCCAGCAGCTGATAGGAGCGCACCCTGTCGGCGTGCTCGTGGGTAACCGTGGTGATGATCAGCTCGTCCGCCCCGGTGGCGTCGCGCAGCTGCTCGAGCTGATCGGCCACCTGCGCGGCCGAGCCCACGAACTGCGTCTCTGTGCGATCAGCCACCAGCGCGCGGTCCTCGTCAGTCCAGCAATAGGACCGGGCCTCGTCCGGCGTGGGAAACTCGATCGCACCCTCGCCGGTGCGGATGCTGCGTACCCACATCCCGTAGCCGGACGCCAGTTCGCGGGCCGTAGCCTCGTCGTCGGCGACCACTACGTCGGCGGATACGCACAGGTGAGGCCGCGCGAGCTCGGCCGATGACCGGAATGCGGCTCGGTAGCCATCAACCGCCTCAAGTACCGTAGCGGGACTGACGTGGTAATTCGCGGCGAAGCGCAGCCCGTTCCGGCCTGCCACGTCGGCGCTCTGGCCACCGCTGCTGCCGAGGATCCACACCTGAACCTGGGCACCCTCGCCCGGCACGGCACGGGCTCGCACGCCATCGGCCGAAGCATAGGTGCCACCCAGCAGGGCGAGGATGTCGTCGACCTGCTCGCCGTAATCCTGCGGTTTGGCGTTCGGCAGCTGGAGCAGCTTGCGCTGCACTGCAAAGCGCGGCGACCTGAGCATCGCCTCAGGCGCGAACTTAGGCGGGATCAGCAGCCCGTTCGGCGCACGGCCATGGGCGACGACGGAGCCGCAATTCGGGACGGGCGCGGGATGGCGATACTGCTCCGGTGGCCGGCCGCCGGACCGGCCAAGCCCGAGATCGAGCCGACCAGGATGCAATGCGTCGATCAGGCCGAACTCCTCAACTGTGGACAGGGCGGTGCGGTGCCCTAGCTGGACAGCACCAGAGCCGATCCGGATAGTCGAGGTGGCCGACGCGGTCAGCGCAAGCACGATCGCGGGCGACGTGCCAGCCACTCCCGGATTGAGGTGGTGCTCGGCGAACCAGTACCGGGCATAGCCGAACCGCTCGCAATGCTGAGCTAGATCGATGCTGTTACCCAGGGCCTGCGCGGGGCTTGAGCCTGAGCTGATCGGCACCAAGTCGAGAACTGCCAGCGGAGTGTTAGCCATGCAGGTGCCCTCCTTGACCGGCAGCCGCAGTCAGGGCGGAGAGAGCGGTCGTCGGACGGCGGGACATCGCCGCCCGCGGCGCGAGGCCCAGGTGCTCGCGCAACGTTGCGCCCGTGTAGTCGGCTCGGAATACACCGCGTTCCTGCAGCAGCGGCACGACCGTGTCCGCGAACTGATCCAGCCCGGCCGGGGTGATATGCGGGACCAGGATGAAGCCGTCGGTTGCATCGGCCTGGACGAAGTCATTGATCGCCGACGCCACCGTGGCCGGCGATCCGATGAACGACTGACGACCGGTCACGGCGATGATCAGCTCGCGGATCGAGAGGTTCTCTGCTGCCGCCTTCGCCCGCCATTCGTGGGCGGTCGCCAGCGGATCGCGGTACATGCGCACGCTGGCGCGCCCCCGCGCTACCGTGTGCTCGCCGAGATCCGGGTCAACATCCGGCATCGGCCCGTCCGGGTCGTAGCCAGACAGGTCGCGATTCCACACCTGCTCCAGGAACGCGATCGCCGTCGCCCCGCTGACCTGCTGCAGCCGGACCTCATGCGCCAGCTCGCGGGCCTGCTCGTCGGTGTCCGCCAGTACGAACGTCGCGGCTGGCAGGATGAGCAGCTCCTCCGGCCTGCGGCCGTATCTGGCCAGGCGGCCCTTCACGTCGGCGTAGAAAGCCTGCCCAGCCGCCAGCGTGCTGTGCCGGCTGAAGATCGCGTCCGCGTCAGCGGCGGCGAACTCGCGGCCCTCGTCTGAGTCCCCGGCCTGGAAGATCACCGGGCCGCCCTGCGGGCTGCGCGGCACGTTGAACCGCCCGGCGATGTCGAAATGGGAGTCGTGATGCTCGAACCGGCCTGCCTCCGGATCCGCCACGAACACGCCTGCCTGCTTGTCGGCAACGATCTCGTCGCCCTGCCAGGAGTCGAGCAGTTCCCAGGTGGTGCGCAGGAACGTGCGGGCGCGCTCGTAACGCTGGTCCTGCGGCAGGAAACCACCGCGGCGGAAGTTCTCGCCGGTGAAGGCGTCCCATGAGGTGACGACGTTCCAGGCCGCGCGGCCGCCGGACAGATGGTCCAGTGTGGCGAACTGGCGGGCAACCTCAAATGGCTCGTTGAACGTTGAGTTGATCGTGCCCGCCAGGCCCAGCCGGTCAGTGACGGCCGCAAGCGCTGCCAGCACCGTGAAGGTATCCGGCCGGCCGACGACGTCCAGGTCGTAGATCTGACCGTTCTGCTCGCGCAGACGCAGTCCCTCGGCCAGGAACAGGAAGTCGAACTTAGCCCGTTCCGCTGTACGGGCGAAATGCGCGAAGGAACTGAACTCGATATGGCTGCCAGCGCGCGGATCGCTCCACACCGTGGTGTTGTTCACGCCGGGGAAGTGGGCCGCCAGGTGAATCTGCTTGCGTGGCCGCACGGTCATGGGGGTGGCTCCTCCGCTGGCATCAGATGACCGCGTACCGGTTGGCCGGGCGGGACAAGCCCAGCAGGCCGCGGAGCGTTCGAGACTGGTATTCGGTCCGGAACGCGCCGCGCCGCTGCAACTCGGGCACTACGGCTCGGGTGATCTGAGCGAGATCGTGGGGAATCGCAGCGGGCCGGAGGCGGCAGCCGGTCAGGCCTGCGGCCTGCCAATCCTGGATCAGGTCGGCTAGCTGCCCGGGCGTGCCCGTGAAGGTCACCGCGTCACTGCCATACTCGGCTCCCGCGCGGTCGTCCAGCCTGGCCCGGCGAGCCACCGCGTGAGCAGCGTCGGCGTCAAGGTAGACCAGGATGTCGCCGAAAACGTGCACCGTCTCAGTGGCCCGGCCCGCGCGGACCCGGGCGGCGCGGATCTCGTCGGCCAGGCTGCGCGCATGAGCAGCGTCGCGCGGCGTGACGAACGCCAGGTCTGCCGCCTGCCCCGCGAGCCAGTATGCCGCGCTTCCGTGCGCCAGGGCGCCGACTACCGGCTGGCCCTGCGGCGGTCGGGGCGTGATCGACGGGCCCTTGACGCTGAACCAGCGGCCCTCGAAGTCGGTGTAGTGCAGCTTGCCCCGATCGACGAAGCGGCCAGTCGCGGCATCGCGAATCTCGGCGTCGTCCTCCCAGCTGTCCCACAGCCGCCGCATGACCTCCACGTAGTCGGCCGCCTCCGCGAACAGGTCACTGATCAGCTGGCGGGCGGCGGCGTCACCACCATCGGCGAGGTTGGAGGCAGGCAGGCTGCGGCGGCCGAGGTGAGCGGCCTCGGCCGGGTTCGCCGACACCTTCACCCGGACGCCGGCCCGCCCTTCGCTTACGTAGTCCAGCGTCGCAATCGCCTTGGACAGGTGGAATGGCTCGGTGTGGGTCACGATCGCCGTCGGCATCAGCCCGATGTGGTGGGTAAGCGGCGCGATCCTGGCGGCCGTCAGCACGGCATCCAGCCTTCCCTGCACCTGGCCGGCGGCCGACTCCGGCAAGCTCAGGGAGTCCTCGAAAGTCACGAAGTCCAGCAGCCCGCGCTCGGCCTCGGCCGCCTGGTCAGCCCAGTAGCGGGCCGCGAGCAGCTCAGCCGGCCGCGCATCCGGCTCACGCCAGGCGGCCGGATGCCAGCCTGCTCCCTCCAGCGCAACCGCCAGGTGCAGATCCGGAGCCTGGCCGGGCATGATCATCCTCGCTTCCCGGCCTTGCCGCTCTGGCAGGCCGCCACCGCCACGAACACAACGACACTACCTATTATTCCGCTATGGAAACAAGGCTGAGACAGGCCGCCGCCCGGACCGGCCGCGCATGCGTTTCACCGCCACCAATCCGGGCAATTGCGAGCCGTCCTTCCTAGCCGCTCTCCGCTGATTGATCTGGTGATTGCTATGGGCCCGACAGTCGGCGGAGCGCCTGACCCGGCGCAGCTAAGGCGAGCCGCGGTTGTCGTCAACCCGACCAAGCTGGCCGCTGGTGACGGCTTCAGGGAAGCGGTGTGCCAGTCGATGCGTAAGTTCGGCTGGGGCCAGCCGATGTGGCTGGAGACTACGGCCGGCGACCCAGGGCTCGGTTTGGCGCGCGAAGCCGTTGCGGCCGGCGTTGAACTCGTGCTGGCCTGCGGCGGCGACGGCACGGTGACCTCCTGCGCAGCGGGAGTGGCCGGCACCGGTGTGGCCCTGGCCATCGTGCCGATGGGGACAGGTAATCTGCTGGCCCGCAACCTCGGGCTGCCCGCCGACATCGCAGCGGCGCTGGAAGTCGGCCTGACCGGCCGGGACCAGTCGATTGATGCCTGGACGGCCAACGGCACGCCCTTCCTTGTCATGGCCGGCCTCGGGCTGGACGCCAGGATGATCAGCGATACCAGCGAGCCACTGAAGAAGCGGCTGGGCTGGGCAGCATACGCGGTCTCCGTGATCAGGCACCTGCGAGACCGGCCGGTGTGGGTGACGCTAACCGCGGACAGCGAGCCGCCGGTTCGGCTCCGTTCCAGCGCCCTGATCGTCGGCAACGTCGGCTGCCTGCGCGGCGGAGTGCCGCTGCTGCCTGACGCCAGGCCCGACGACGGAATGCTGGATGCAGTCGCACTCAATGCACGCGGATGGGCCGGCTGGCTGGCGCTGACAGCGCAGATCCTGAGACAACGCGATGCCGCCAGCCGGGCGACCAGAGTGGTGTGTCGCGAGCTCGTGGTGGAGTGCGGCACCGCGCAGCCCTGGGAGATCGATGGCGAGCTGATGGGGACGACCACCCGGCTGGTTATCGCCGCGCATCCTGACCGGGTGCTGGTGAGGCTTCCAGGCAAGTAGCCAGTCACTCTTCCTGACCGCGGGCGCCCGAACCGCGCCACCGGAGCACGGTGAGCCTCCGGGCGGCCAGTTGCTCCGTGTGATGGCTGAGCCACATGCAGACCGCCGCAAGGGGCAGCTCGACCGCGACAGCGAGCAGGATGGACTCCCAACGCTGCCCACTCGGCGTCGTCATCACGTCGAACCAGGCGTCCACCACCAGCAGGGCCGCCGTCACCGTCGCCGCGCTCGACAGGTACCGGGACCGCCGCAGCGCGAAGTACGCAGTGCTCGCCAGCGCGGCAAGCAAGAGCCCGTCGAAGCCGGACCAGGCGGCGTCGTAATGCGGCGACAGCTGGCGCGATGGCAAGGACTCGCCGACGTAGATAGTCCATGGCAGCAAGATCAGTGCGAACAGCCCGAACGCAGGTCCCGTCCAGCGGACGACGCGCGTCTGGTCAATGAGCACAGCGTTCTCCGCCTCTGGTGCGGGCGGTACGAGTGCGTCGATCTTGCTGAGAAGATCTGACGCCTCGGTAGGTTCCTGCTGGCTGTCCGCAGGTGTCATACCTCGCGCCAGCGGGCTTCGCAGCAAGAGAAGGCGCCGAACATGATCAGGCCAACAGCTACCAGCACCAGCAGCCACGGCCCGAGCGGAGTGTGAGCGAAGACCAGGAGCCCCGAATCGATGCCCTTGGCCTCCGCCGGCTTGGCGTTAACAGCCGCGACCGCCAGGAAGATGCCAATCGTCACGAAGACCGCGCCGCGGGCGACGCCCCCGATTTGGCCCAGCCGCGTCACCGTCTTGCGCGTAGTCACTGACGCAGCGGCCATGCGCATGCGGCGCAGGAAGCGGGCCTGCCATGACTGATAAATCAGCACCAGGCCGGCAATCGCGATGACGGCGCCGACAACAGCGACGAGGACCTGGCCGCCGGGATATTTCAGTGCGGTCGCGGTGAGGTCCTCCGACTGCTTGTTGGTCGAGGCGGGCGCGCCCAGTCCGAGGGCGAACTTCAGGATGCCGTAGGTGATCACGGCGTAGATGACGGCCCGGCCAAGCGAGCCCAGCCGGCTGGTTGCCTTGTGTCCGTCGGGTCCGGCGGCACCCCAGATCGCCTCCGACAGCCGCCAGAGTGTCATCCCGGCGAAGCCCAGTACTAGCAGCCACAAGATGACGGAGCCAACGGGAGTGGCCGCCACCAGCCGGACCGCACCGGACCGGTCGGCCTGCTGATGCGAGTGGCCGACGGCGATCTCCACGGCAATAATGCCGATCAGCCCATACATCACGCCGCGAGCCACGAATCCGGCCCTGGCCAGGCCCGACATGAAGGAGCTGTGCGCTGCCTGGCGGCCGGTGCCGCGAGCCCATGCTGTCCTCCGGCGCGCTGACCGTGCAACCATGACGACCTCCAGCTAGGGAAGACCCCAAGTCCCCTCCGCCTGAAGGTCCAAACGTCGAAAGTCGGCGCTGGCCGGCATGCTGTCGTCTTTATGGGGTAGCGGGATGAGCCGACGGCACCGCGGACGGACGGACGGCGATGAGAAACGGAACTGTGGCAGCTGGACCTCAGGCGACCATTGACCCCGAGTCAGGCGCCGTGCACGCCTGGCGCGTGAACCAGCTAACGCGTCTTGGCCTGAGTCAGCCCGCAGCCGAGGCAGTCGCGGACAAGGTCGACTGGCACGAAGTGGCACGCCTTGTACAGCGCGGGTGTCCCGCAGCGCTGGCCGTGTCGATTATTCAGTAACCAAGCCCCGTCGGGATACGAGCTTCCAGATACATTCGGGCCTGCTTGCCGGAATTATCCAGCTGATCGCCCAGTGCAGCGGGTGAACGCATACGCTGGCCATACGTGGCCCCTCGCCGCTCGGGGGGTACCAGGGGGCGTCGCCAGGCGTTCAGAGCCGCATGTAGCCTTGGCGTCATTACCCTCCCTTTACCAACAGATAAGCACTGGAACTGTGAGACATGGACATCGATAGCAACCAGGCCAGGATGGCCGAGTTCCTCCGTGACAGCCGTGACAAGGTCCTGGCTCGCTGGTGCGAGCTGGCCATGACCAGCAGCGCTGCCGGAGGCTCAGCCGACGAGCTGCGCCTGGAGCTCGGGGATCTCTACGCGCTGATGCTCCGGGCCATGGCTGCGGCCGACGAGTCAGCCGCGGGTGAGCTGGCGGCCGCGCTGGCTGAGCTGTCCCGGACCCGAGCCCGCGCCGGCGCCTCGCCGGGCGAGACGGCGCTCAGCGTGTTCACGCTCAAGGACGCGGTCTACGAGCTGGTGGCTGACTCCGGTGACATGGTGCCCGAATTCCTCGCCTTCTCCCGCCTTATTGATGAGCTCGGCGTGCATACGTTTGAGACGTTCGCCGCGGCCAGGGAGCAGATCATCGCCGACCAGGCCGTGTCGATGCTGGAGCTCTCCACGCCTGTCGTGAAGCTGTGGGACGGCATCATCGCGGTGCCGCTGGTCGGCACCCTGGACTCTGCGCGGACGCAGCTGGTGATGGAAAAGATGCTGGAAGCCCTGGTCGCCACGGGCGCGGATCACGCGGTGATCGACATCACTGGCGTGCCGACCGTCGACACCGAGGTCGCGCAGCATCTCCTCAAGACCGTGATGGCCGCGCGCCTGCTCGGTGCCGAGTGCACCATCTGCGGGATCCGGCCGCAGATTGCGCACACCATCGTGTCCCTGGGCATCGAGTTCGGTGACATCGCCACCAAGGCCACGCTGGCCGACGCGCTGGCCCACGCACTAGGCCGGTCGGGGCTACGGGTCGGGCCGGCCTGATGGAGCGCGTGCCGATCATCAAGATCGGTCAGGTCCTCTTCGTCTCAATCCAGATCGACCTGCAGGACGACAGCGTCCTGCAGTTGCAGGAGGACCTGGCGGACGAGCTGGCCGTGACCAAAGCGCGTGGCGTGATCATTGACATCACCGCCGTCGAGATCGTCGACTCCTTCATCGGCCGGATGCTGACCATGATCGGGTCCATGTCCAGGCTCTTCGACGCTGAGACCGTCCTGGTCGGGATGCGGCCGGCGGTGGCTATCACCTTGACCGAGCTCGGACTCACGCTGCCAGGCGTGCGCACCGCCCTCAACGCGGAGAAGGGCATGCGGCTGCTAGGCGGCAGCGTCTAATGGACGACCAGCCGATCAAATCCGGCGACGACGTGGTCCGGGTACGGCAGCTAGTGCGCACGGCTGCAGCTGCCGGCGGCCTGTCGCTGGTAGACCAGACGAAGCTCGTGACCGCGGCGAGCGAGCTTGCCAGGAACGCTCTCGTTCATGGCGGCGGTGGCGCAGCCCGGGTCGAGGCGATCACCGCCGCCAACGGGCGACGCGGTATCCGGGTCACCTTCACTGACAGCGGGCCCGGCATCCCGGATCTGGAGATGGCCCTCACCGATGGCTGGACCACAGGCGGTGGCCTGGGCCTCGGATTGTCCGGCGCCCGCCGACTCGTCGATGAGTTCTCGCTGACATCCGAGCCCGGCGCGGGGACCAGCGTAGTGGTCTCCAAGTGGTCACGCTGAGTACGCCGACGACTGCGTCCGGCGTCCGGGACATGCGCTGGATCCGGGTAGAGGAAGCAAGCGCGGTGTCCTCGTGCCGCAGTACCGCAGCGGCGCTGGCGGGCAAGCTCGGCTTCCCTCCTGCCCGAGCAGACCAGCTGACACTCGCGGTCACCGAAGCTGGCTCGAACCTCCACAAGCACGCACGTGAGGGGTGGCTGATGCTGCGCATCAGCCCGGATGCGGCAGTGCCGGGGATCGAGCTCGTCACCATCGACTCAGGCCCAGGGCTGCGGGACGTACCGGCCGCCCTACGGGATGGGCATTCCACTGCGGGCACCCTGGGCATCGGGCTGGGCGCGATCCGGAGACTGGCGGACTTCTGCGACTTGTACTCCGTGCCAGGGCACGGGACAGCGCTGGTGGCCCGATTCTGGCCCGTGCCGGGCCAAGCCGCGAGCGGCTGTGCAGGACTGAGCTGTGCAGGACTGATCCGGCCGATCGCAAGCGAGGTGGAAAGCGGCGATGCGTTCGCCGCGGTCAGGACCGGGCAGACGCTGACCGCCGTCCTGTGCGATGGGCTCGGGCACGGCCCGCTCGCGGCGGCGGCGTCGTCCGAGGCGGTGGCCTCGGTCCTGGAGGACTCGCTGGGCGAGCCCGCCGCCTTGCTCGAGCGCGTGCACCGCCGGCTCGGCCGGACCCGCGGCGGCGCGGTCGGCATCGTTCAGGTCACCGGGCCGGTAGCCCGGTTCGCCGGACTCGGTAACGTTGCCGCCTGGATAATCTCCGATGGCCTCCGGACCGGCATGATGTCAGTGCCGGGGATCGCCGGGCACCAAGCCCGCAGTATCCGGCAGTTCGAGTACTCCGTGCCCGACGGTGCAGCGATCATCATGCACTCGGATGGCCTGAGCAGCCGCTGGGATATTGGCGCGCTGCCGCGGCTGGAGCGGAAGGACCCGCTGGTCATCGCCGCAGTGCTGCTGGCCGAGGCCGGCATTCATCGCGACGACGCCAGCGTCCTGGTACTAAGGCCATGACCAGCGAGCTTGCCCGCATTGAGGTCACAGATGCGGCGGGCGTCTTCACCGCCCGCCAGCTTGGCCGGGCGGTCGCCGCCCAGCTGGCCCTGGAAAGCCGGGACCAGGTACGGGTGGCTACCGCCCTGAGCGAGGTGAGCCGCAGCGCCGTGATGGCCGGCCTGCGTGCAGTCATTACGTTCGCGGCGGACAGGTCCGACCTTGTGATCCTCGTCAGCCTGAACGGCGAGCCGCCGGCCGACGGCGTGACCGCGGCCACCCGGCTGATGGACCGCGTTGAGGTGGCCGGGGGTGCCGTACGGATGGCCAAGCACCGTCCGGCCGGGATCAGGCCCGATGCCAAGGCCATCCGCGACCAGCTGGCCGCGATGTCGCCAGCATCCGCGATGGACGACCTGCGTCGCCAGAATCAGGACCTGGTGAGCGCGCTGGCCGACATCAGCCAGCAGAAAGAGCAGCTGGAGCGTCTCAACGCCGAGCTCGAAGAAACCAATGCCGGGGTCATGGCGCTCTACAGCCAGCTCTCAGACGAGCTAGAGCAGACCAATCGCGGCGTAGTCGCGCTCTATGCCGAGCTGGACGAGAAATCCGAACGGCTACGCGTGGCATCCGAGTCCAAGGACCGGTTCTGGGCCAACGTCAGTCATGAACTGCGCACACCGCTGAACTCGATCATCGGGCTTGCCCGGCTGCTAGCAGAACCCGACGAGGGCGCAGGCCTGACGCCGGACCAGGTTTACCAGGTCCAGCTGATCAGGAACTCGGCGACTACGCTGCTGACGCTAGTGAATGACCTGCTCGACGTGGCGAAAGCCGAATCCGGCCAGCTGCACGTCGACCCTGCCATCGTGAGCCTGCCCGCGCTGCTGGCCAGCTTGCGCAGCGTGGTGCGGCCACTGGCCGACGCCAAAAAGCTCAGCCTGGTCGTCAGCAGCGAGGACGTCCCGCAGACCATCCTGACCGATGAACTAGCACTGACCGGCATCCTGCGTAACCTGCTATCCAACGGCATCAAGTACACCAATACCGGCGAGGTGCGACTGAGCGTGCGGGTTCTCGGCTCCAGCCTGGAGATCAGTGTCGCCGACACCGGCATCGGCATCCCGGCCGGTCAGCAGGAACGGGTCTTCGAGGAGTTCTACCAGGTACCCGGCGTCCGCCGCGGGGGCACTGGCCTCGGCCTGCCCTATGCCCGCCGACTGGCCGCCATTCTCGGCGGCGAGCTCACGCTCACTAGTGAGCCAGGCGCTGGCACGACCGTCGTACTGAGAATGCCGCACGGGCCTGCCGAAACCGGCACGGTACTAATGGCCGATGACGACGCCAGTTTCCGGAAACTTCTGCGGAACCTCCTCGGCGGAATCGCTCAGCGTGTCATCGAGGCCGAAGACGGCGGCCAAGCGCTGGACGCCCTCGCCGGCAACCAGGTAGACCTCGTCCTAGCTGACCTTACGATGCCGGGCATCGACGGGTGCGCCCTGCTCGACCGGCTGCCGGCCTCGATACCCGCCATCGTCGTGACCGGGATGGACGTAGAGCAGCCGCGGCGGGCGGCAGCGCTGCTCCGCAAGGACGAGCTGACCAGGGAACGGCTGGCCTTTACCATCCGCAGTGTCAGCCAGGGCGCGCGATGACGGACACACCGGCCCGGCGGCTGCTGCTCGTAGACGACGACGAGGCCAAGCGGTACATGCTCAGCACCTGGCTGCGGCGCGCAGGCCACACCGTCATCGAGGCTGCCACCGGACGGGAGGCGCTGGAGCTAGTGACCGGCGCCGAAGTGGTCCTGCTCGACGTGAACCTGCCGGACATCAGCGGTGTCGAGGTATGCAGGCAGATCAAGAACGACCCGCGAACCGCCGCCATTCCGGTCATCCAGGTATCGGCCACCGCTGTAGCCGTGGCCGACCGGGCTCATGGCCTGACGCAAGGTGCCGACGCCTACCTCATCGAGCCGTCCGAGCCCGCTGAACTGCTTGCTACCGTGACCGCCGCGCTGCGGTATTCCCGAGCCCGGCAGCGAGCCGAGATGTCGGCCTCGCTGCTCTCCGCACTGACCAGCGTGACGCTGGACATCAATGCGGCACCGACCTTTGACGGCCTGGCCCGGGCAGCCGCCGCGGGAGCAGCACAGATTTTCGGGGCCGCAGCCGTGGTGATCCTGGTTCAGCCCGACGGCCAGTTGCGCCGGACGTCTGCTGCCCCTGGCCAGTTCGCAGCCGCGCAGCGCGGCGGTCCAGTTGAGATGGCCGAGCGCATTGCCGCCCGGCTCCTGGGCCCTGGCGACACGACGGCGATCGCCAGGCTAACGCAGGAGGAGTGGCTGCGGCTCATACCGGACAGCACGATTCGGACCGATGTCTGCGTAGCCGTGGCCCGCACTAAGCCCGACCGGCCACCTGTCGGGATTGCGGTCGCGCAGGACGGCGTGCCAGATCCGGAGGAGATGCAGATCCAGCGGCAGCTCGTGCTGTCCGTCGCGCTGACTGTCGAGGCATTGCGCTCCTACGCCGAGGAACATCTCGTCGCCATGACGCTGCAGCGCAGCTTCCTGCCTGCCGCGCTGCCCGCGGTGCCAGGCCTGGCGATGGCAGTGCGCTACGTCCCGGCAAGCGACCAGGCCGAGGTCGGCGGGGACTTCTACGAAGCGATGGCGTGGCAAGACAAGGTCCTCATCGCGATCGGCGATGTCCAGGGCCACTCCTTGCACGCAGCGACCGTGATGGGCGAGCTGCGGCATGCGCTGCGTGCCTTTGCCAGTGAAGGCCATTCGCCATTGGCCATCACCAGCCTGGTCAACGACGTCCTTCAGCGCTACCACCCGAACGTCATTGCTACCCTCTGCCTCGCGCTGCTCGACCCGGCCACCGGCGAGCTTGAGTTTGTCAACTGCGGTCACATCCCGCCCCTGATCGTCAACGGAGACGCGACCGCCTTCCTGGGGCAGGGCGGGCTGATGCTCGGGCTGCCTATTCACGATGCGCACGTAGAGCGGACTCTCCTGCCCATAGGCGCGACCGCCCTGCTGATCACCGACGGCCTCGTCGAGGACCGGCGAGCCCTCCTCGACGACAACATGGACAAGCTCCTGCAGGCGGCCAGGGACGTCAGCCAGTCCGATATCGAGGCATTCATCAATCACCTGATGGCATTGTTCGGCCCGCGCGAGGACGACGTCGCGATGATCGCGGTCCGCCGCACCGGCACGGCTTGATTAACAGCCTGGGCGGTCAGGCGACCGGGGTCAGGATCTCCATGAGGTGGCCGTTCGGGTCGCGGAAGTAAGTGCCGCGGCGGCCGCCCTTGCTGTGGTAGATCTGGCCGGCCTGCCGGCATCCGGGGTCGGCGTAGTAGGTGATGCCACTCTGCTGGATGCGGGCGAAGGCGGCGTCGAACTCCCCCTCGCTGACCAGGAATGCGTAGTGGTGCGAGCCAAAGTCGCTGGCCTGGTCGTAGTCGAGGGTGACCCGGTTGGTCAGCGTGACCGGCGTGAAGTGCGCGGCCGGCGGGTCGACCTCGAGGCCGAGGATGCCGGCCAGGAACTGCGCCGAGGCCTCCGGGTCGCGGGCGGGAACGATCGTGTGGTTGAGCTCGACGGCCATCGGTTCTCCCTTGAGTTACCGGCTCATCCGAGCGTAGATCTACGGCACCGGTTCCTTGCCGACCGTCGGCACGGCGCGCTACTCGTCGCCCACAGCGTTCCTGGACACCATCGCGGCAGCGCGATACAGGCGTCCGCGCCCCCTTCTGGCAGGTTGGCGACCGTCGCCGCGCCGTGGTGCGCGCTCGCGATCGCTGCCACCAGCGAAAGCCCCAGCCCGCTGCCGGGATCGTGAGACCGCTTCCCGCGGGTGAAGCGCTCGAAGGCGCGCGCCACCATATCCTCGGGGAACCCGCCACCCTGATCGGCCACGTGCAGACCGAGCAGCTTGCCATCATCGTGGGCGGCCAGCGTGATCGTGCCACTGCCGTACTGCAACGCGTTGGAGACGAGGTTATCCAGCGCCTGTGCTGCGCGGTCGGGATCGGCAAGCAGCCGGCTGCCAGCCGCCACGTCGCGAATCACGATCTGTCGCCCTCGTGCACAGGCGGCGGCGCGGCCGCGCGCCGCAGCCGCCTCGAGCAGCACGCGGGGTTCAAGCGGCCGCAGCCGCAGCGGAAGCTGTCCGTGGTCCGCCCGCGCCAGTACCAGAATGTCATCCGCGAGCCGGCACACTCTGTGGATCTCATCCGCCGCCGAGCTGAGTGCCGCCCGGAGTTCGCCTGCATCCCGGTTCCCGAGCAACGCCAGCTCGACCTCAGCGCGCAGCGCGGTGAGCGGCGTCCGCAGCTCGTGGCTTGCTGCGCTGACTAGCTGCCACTCATCTGCCTCCTGGCCCTGGCCGCGACCGGGGAGTTCGCTGGCGGCGCAGCTGAGCGGCTCGCGGGCAGTGATTGTGACAGCCATCTATCCCCCCAAGATATGTAGTCCGGCATTAGCCCGAGTCCGCGGGCCTAATGGCCGCCGCGCGGCCGTGGTCAGCCGGTACCCGGCACCGCGGACAGTTTCGATGGTCCTGATCCCGAACGGGCGGTCGATCTTGTCGCGCAGATAGCGGACATACACGTCGACAACGTTCGACTTGTTCTCGTAAGCCATGTCCCAGGCCCCCTCCAGCAGGTCGTAGCGGGATAGGACCTGCCCTGGCCTGCGCATGAAGACCTCGAGCAGCTGGAACTCCTTGGTGGACAGCGGGATCTGCGTGCTCCCCCTGGTGACGGCGCGGGTCCCGGCATCCAGGCTGAGGTCACCGATGCGGAGCACAGTCCCGCGAGTCGCCGGGCCGCGGCGTGCCAGCGCCCTGATGCGCGCGAGCATCTCGCTCAGATCGAACGGCTTGACCAGATAGTCATCTGCGCCGGTATCGAGCCCTGTCACCTTGTCGTCGATGGCGGCACGCGCTGTCAGGATCAAGATCGGGGTCTGCACCCGGGATGCGCGAAGCCGCTGACAGGTCTCAAATCCGTTGATTCCGGGCAAGTTAATGTCGAGCACCATCACGTCGTACTGCGTCGCGTCCGCCATCCAGAGTGCGTCTTCGCCGTCATGTGCGGCGTCGGCGAGCGCGGCCGCCTGCTCCTGGAGCGCCCGCTGGATCAGGCCCGCCAGCTTAATGTCGTCCTCGACGATCAGCACTCGCATCGTGTCTCCAGGATCTCAGAGGCAGGTATTCGTGATGAATCGGGGCGGGGGCCGTGCGGACAGCCTCTGGCCTGGGCCGTCCGCACGGTCCGCCCACACGGTCCGCCCCATGGGCGCCTACCGGACGATGATCGACTTGGTCTTGTTCGCCGTGATCGCAGCGGTCGTTGACTGGTCGGTGTTCAGGTGGGCCTGAACAGGCTCCGGCGGCGTCAGCGCCAGCCACTGGTTGAGCGAGACGTCGGCGTATCGGGGACTGCGGAACATTTCCAGGAACCGCAGCGGCTGCTCCCCGGTGT
Organism: Streptosporangiaceae bacterium; assembly: GCA_035484155.1. GTDB lineage: Bacteria > Actinomycetota > Actinomycetes > Streptosporangiales > Streptosporangiaceae > JAJYUU01. The sequence goes on along the minus strand of DATHPF010000305.1, from coordinate 6,903 downwards.
TCAGGATGTAGTGACCCATCGCGAAGGGAACGTAGCCGACGTCGCCGGCCCGGTAGTCGAAGGTCCGCGCCTTGCCGGTGGCCGCGAAGACGGTCATCTTCCCCTGGCCGGACATGTAGTACTGCCACTCGTCGTTGGTGGGGTGCCAGTGCAGCTCCCGCATTGCGCCCTGGTCGAGTTCGACCAGGGCGGCGGCGATCGTGCTGGCGGCCGGGAAGTTCGAGGAATCGACGATCCGGACCCGGCCGCCGGGGACCTCTACCGGCTCCTGCTCCAGCAGCCGGTAGGTCATGCTGCTCGGGCCTTCACCGGCCCGCACCGGGGCCTTCCCGTCCGCCGAGAGGACCACATCGTCGGCAATGGGCGGCGGTACCTGGCCGTTGAAGATGTACCGCTCGTGGTTGGGGTCTTTCGGGAGCCCCGTGAGCGCGGACTCGCTGACACCGAGGTTCTTGGCCAGTACCTCTACCGGTGTGTGGTCGAACCAGTCGGTGAGCAGGAACGTCTCGTTCTCGGAGAACATCCCGTCGTCGAAAACGATCAGGAACTCGCAGCCGTCGGCTAGCGCCTGGATCGAGTGCGGCAGGCCCGCCCGGAAGTTCCACAGGTCGCCGACACCGAGATCGTCGATGAAGTTGTGGCCGTCGGCGTCGATGCACGTGATCCGAGCGTGACCGGCCAGCATGTATGCCCACTCGGCTTCTTTGTGCCAGTGCAGCTCGCGGATCGCGCCTGGCTTGAGCCGCATGTCCACCCCGGCGAGCGTGGTCGAGACAGGCAGCTCGCGCGCAGTGACCTCGCGCGACCAGCCGCCGGTGAGCAGCCGGTTGTGCGCGTCGGAGAACGAGAACTTGAGATTCGGGATGGTGCCCGCGTCCGTATTCGGCGATGCGAGCAGATCGGGATTCTGGCGCTCAACTTCGACGTTGCGGGGCCCCATGATGGTGGCGCCCAGACCGTCCCGCACTGGCTGCGGAAGGTCAGTTTGAATCGGTTGTGCCATGGCTGTGGCTCCTTTGGCTTCGGTTGCCGTCGCTGCAACTGATCCTGCGCGAGCCAGATGAGATGAATATGAGCGCGGCAGGGCCCGCGCGAGGAGCGCGTGCCGACTACAGGCGCGCCGCCATTTCCGCGCTCTCATCTTCGGCTCATGAAGGCCTGCGCAGGCTAGGAGCACTCCGCGCCGGGGCGAACGAGAGGAGCAGCCCGGATGGCAGTCACCACGCAGATCGCCGATGCCGTGCGGTCCCGCGGCGCTGTCGCGATGCTGGGCCCTGCCTTCGTCGCCTCAGTCGCCTACGTCGACCCCGGCAACTTTGCCGTCAACATCCAGGGCGGGGCGCGGTACGGCTATCTGCTGCTATGGGTAGTGCTGGTCGCGAACCTGCTGGCGATGCTGGTGCAGTACCTATCCGCCAAGCTGGGCATCGTCACCGGCCGGAGCCTCCCCGAGCAGGTCCGTGAGCGATTCCCGCGGCCTGTCAGCTGGGGCATGTGGCTGCAGGCTGAAGCAATGGCGATGGCCACCGACATTGCCGAGTTCGTTGGCGCCGCGCTGGGACTGAACCTGCTGTTCGGAATCGCGCTGCTGCCTGCCGGGCTGATCACTTGCGTCATCACCTTCGGCATCTTGCAGCTGCAAGGCCGAGGCTACCGGCCATTCGAGCTGGCGATCACGGCGCTGCTCGGCCTCGTCGTGGCCGGCTTCCTGTACGAGACGCTGCGGATCGGCCCGTCAGCACCCGCCTCCCTGCGCGGGCTACTACCGTCCGCAGACGGCGCTGGCTCGCTGTACCTAGCCGCCGCGATCCTCGGCGCCACGGTCATGCCGCATGCGATTTACCTCCACTCGGCGCTGACCAAATCCCGTACGCTCTGCCGCGATGACAGGGAGCGCAGGCGCGGGCTGAAGTTCGCGAAGCTCGACGTGCTGACTGCTCTCGGCGTGGCCAGCCTGGTGAACATGGCAATGCTCGCGGTTGCCGCCCGTGCCTTCCATACCCCGGCGCTATCAACCCTGGCCAGCGTCGGCCAGGCCCACGCCGAGCTCGGCAAGCTGGCCGGCGGCATCGCCGCGCTCGCGTTTGCCGGGGCACTCCTCGCCTCCGGCGTGTCCTCTTCCAGCGTGGGCACCTGCGCGGGACAGGTCGTCATGGCGGGCTTCACCAACCTCCGCGTCCCGCTGCTCGTCCGGCGCGCGATCACCATGCTCCCCGCGCTGGCCATCCTGGCCACCACGACCAATGCCACCAGTGCCCTGGTCCTCAGTCAGGTAGTGCTGTCCTTCGGCATCCCGTTCGCCCTGGTGCCGCTGGTCGTGCTGACGAGCAGGGCCCAGATCATGGGCGGCCATGTCAACCGCCGCTGCACCACGATCTGCGCCTGCGCGTGCGTCGCAGTGATCATCGCCCTCAACGTCCTGATCGTGGTCCATGAGGCTTGATGCCAGGAGGGATGGGCACCATCTGAACTGTCTGACACGATCTGGGGGGTCAAGATCATGACCATGAGCTCTGGGCCTGCTCCGGCCATTCCGGACGTACTCGAAGACCCGATCCGGGACAAGGGAACGGCCTTTACCGAGTCAGAACGTGACGCTCTCGGGCTTACCGGGCGCTTGCCGTCGGCGGTGCTGACGCTTGATCAGCAGGCCCAGCGGGCCTACCAGCAGATGCTCCGGCAGGGCAACGACCTGGCCAAGAACGTCTACATGGAGCAACTGCACGACCGGAACGAGGTGCTGTACTACCGGGTGCTCGCCGACCATCTAACCGAGCTTTTGCCGGTGGTGTACGACCCCGTCATCGGCGACGCCATTGAGCGTTACTCGCACGAGTACCGGCGCCCCCGCGGCCTGTTCCTGTCGATCGACAGGCCGGACGACATGGACAAGGCGTTCGCCAGCCTCGGCCTCGGACCCGAGGACGTCGACCTCATCGTCTGCAGTGACGCTGAGGAGATCTTGGGTATTGGCGACTGGGGCGTAGCCGGCAGCATGATCGCCGTCGGGAAGCTTGCCGTTTACACTGCGGCGGCGGGAATCGACCCGCGGCGGGTGATCCCCGTGTCGCTCGATGTCGGTACCAACAACGAGGGGCTGCTCAACGACCCGCTGTACCTGGGCAACCGGCACGCACGCGTCCGCGGCGCCGACTACGACGCGTTCATCAAGAAGTACCTGCAGACGACGTCGGCACGCTTCCCCAAGGCGCTCCTGCACTTCGAGGACTTCGGCGCGGACAACGCGCGGCGGATCCTGCTCAAGTACCGGGACCAGTACCGGATCTTCAACGACGACATGCAAGGCACCGGCGTGATCGTCATGGCCGGGCTTTTCAGCGCGCTGAAGGTCACCGGCGCACAGTGGCGAGACCAGCGAGTGATCATCTTCGGCGGCGGCACCGCCGGGATCGGCATCGCCGACCAGATCCATGACCAGATGGTCCGCAACGGACTGGATCCGAACCAGGCAACCCGGCAGATCTGGATCGTCGACCTGCCTGGTCTGCTCACCGACGACATGCTCGCTGGCATGCTGGACTACCAGCGTCCTTACGTTCGCCCTGTCGCCGAGGTCGCCGGCTGGCAGAAGTCGCCGGTTCAGATAGATCCGGCGGCGGCGCTGCGCTGGCCGGAGATGGCCGCCTTGCAGGGAGCCCGCGAGGATTCAGGCATCATCGACTTGCAGACCGTGGTCGAGAAGGTCAAGCCCACCATCCTGATTGGCACGTCGACCACGCACGGCGCCTTCACCAAGGGCGTCGTCGAGGCTATGAGCGCCGGCGTCGGCCGCCCGGTCATCTTCCCGATCTCCAATCCCACCTCCAAGATCGAGGCCATGCCGGCCGACATTATTACCTGGTCCAAGGGACAGGCACTGATCGCCACCGGCCTGCCCATCGGGCCGTTCGAGTACGACGGCGTGACCTACCAGTTCGGGCAGGCCAACAACGCCCTGGTCTACCCCGGACTGGGCCTCGGCACGATCGTCTGCGGCGCGTCCAAGGTCACCGACGGGATGCTGCATGCGGCGGCCGAGGCAGTCGCCGGCCAGGTCGACGTCAGCGAACCCGGCGCGGCGCTGCTGCCCGCGGTCCAGAACCTCCGCGCCTCCTCAGCGACATCGGCGATCGCCGTCGCGAAGGCGGCGGACGCCGACGGCGTCGCGAGCAAGAAGATCAGCAACACCGTCCAAGCCGTGCAAGACGCCATGTGGCAGCCCGCCTACGCGAACGGCGCCGCCCAGTAGGATGCGCCCGTGGAAGCAGCAATGATGTCTGTCTTCGCGCTCGGGCGCCTGCAGGTGCGGCGATCTGGATACGGCGCCATGCAGCTGGCTGGTCAGTTCGCAGCCGGGACACCACCGGACCGTGAATCGGCCATCGCCGTACTTCAGGCTGCAGTGGCCGCGGGTGTCGATCACATCGACACCGCACAGTACTACGGTCCCGGCACCGTGAACGCCCTGATCCGCGACGCGCTGTACCCGTATCCGGACGGGCTGGCGATCGTCAGCAAGGTCGCGTCCGGGCCGGCCGACAACGGCGGTGGCTTGCGCGCGGGCATCGAAGATAACCTGCGCAGCTTGCGGGTCGCCCAGCTCGCCGCAGTCAACCTCCGGCTGGCCGGCGACGGCCGCGTGGATGCGCGCTTCGACGACCAGCTGGCCGCAATGGTGGCGGCCCGCGACGATGGCCTGATCGCCGGGATAGGCCTGAGCAATATCAGCCTGGAGCAGCTGCACCACGCCGTCAGAGGCACCGAGATCGTCTGCGTGCAGAACCTGTTCCACCTAGCCGACCGCACGGCGGCGCCACTCCTCGATGCGTGCCTCAGCCGGGGTATCGCGTTCGTGCCGTTCTGCCCGCTCGGATGGCCACGCGGCCGGGACAACCCCGTGCTGACCAGCGCCGTGGTCATCCAGACGGCCGCCCGCCTGGGCATCACGCCGCCGCAGGCGGCACTCCAGTGGCTGCTGCAGCTCGCGCCCAATGTACTGCTGATCCCGGGCACCGGGTCGGTCGCCCACGTGCAGGAAAACCTGGCCGCCGAGCACATCAGGCTCGATGACCAGGCCCTGCGCGACCTCGATCGCGTCAGCGGCTGACGTCGGCCAAGCTGAAGTACTCGGCCAGCCATGGCCCGGTCACGCTGCCCGCATCGGCCGCGACCTCGGCGGGCGTCCCCGCCGCGAGCACGCGGCCGCCTTCCGGGCCGCCGCCCGGGCCCATGTCGATGAGATAGTCGGCTGCCGCCAGCAAGTCGAGGTCGTGATCGACGACGATGATGGTCGCTCCGGCGTCAAGCAGCCGGTCGAACACGCTCACCAGCGTGGCCACGTCGAGCGGGTGCAAGCCGGTTGTCGGCTCGTCAAACACGTACAGCGCGCCCTGCTGGCTGCGGCGCAGCCGGGAAGCGATCTTCAGGCGCTGCGACTCGCCGCCAGAGAGCGACGGGGTGGGCTCGCCCAGCTTCAGGTAACCGAGGCCGACGTCATTCACCGGTCGCAGCGCCGCCGCGATGGGTGACCTGTCGGCGAACCGGTCGACGGCGTCGCGCACACTGAGGCCGAGCACATCGGCAATGGTCAGGCCCTCGACCCGCACCGCGAGGACCGCGTCGTTGAAGCGTGCGCCGTGACAGGTCGGGCACTGGACGGTGATGTCAGGCAGGTACTGGACGTCAAGGTCCAGGTGCCCGAGACCGCGGCAGGTCGGGCACTGGCCCTGGCGGGTGTTGAACGAGAAGTGGCCAGGCTTCCAGCGCCGGCGTTTGGCGTACGCAGACGCGGCGAAGAGGCTGCGGATGTGATCGAACGCCCCGCAGTAAGTCGCCGGCGTTGACCGCGCGTTCTGCCCGATCGGCGAGGCGTCAATCTGGACAACCTGGCGGATGCCCTGCAAGTTCAGGCGGCGGACGTGGCTCGGCTCCGCGGTGCCGCTCAGCCGCCCGCGTGCGGCGGGGATGAGGCTATCCAGCACGAGGGCAGTTTTGCCCGCCCCAGACGGACCGGCCACCGCAGTGAGGCGGTTCACCGGAAACTCAGCGGTGAGGTCGTGCAAGTTGTAGAGGTCGGCGATCTCGATAGAGATCCGCCGGTCGTCGGCTGCGCGCTCGGGCCGGTCACGAGGAACGCCGCGCGCTCCGGCCAGGAAGGGGCCGATGATCGAGCGCGGGTCGGATTCCAGCTGACCCGGGGTACCCGCGGCGATCACGTGGCCGCCCTGTGCACCAGCGCCGGGGCCGAGTTCAATGACCCAGTCGGCAGCGCTGATCAGCTCCCGCTCGTGCTCGACGACAATCACCGAATTGCCGTTCCCGGCGAGGGCGGAGATCATCTTGTGCAGCCCGGTGACGTTGCTGGGGTGCAGTCCGACTGAAGGCTCGTCTAGCACGTAGAGCATGCCAGTGGTGCTCGCGCGGACGGTTGAGGTGAGTTCGATCCGCTGCCGCTCGCCAGTCGAGAGCGAGGCGCCCGCACGATCGAGGGTGAGGTAGCTCAGGCCGACGTCGAGCAGCGGCGTGAGCGCGCCGCTCAGCTCGGCGAGCAGGCCGTCGGTCACCCGGCTGAGCTCGGCGGGTAGCCCGGCCGGAAGGCTGGCCGTGAAGTCTCGCAGCCCGTCCAGGCTGAGCATGCTGATCTCGGCGAGATTTCGGCCGCCAAGCTGCGAAGAGAGCGCCTCCGGCCGCAGCCGCGTGCCGTGACATACCGAGCACGTACGGGTGATAACAAAACGCTGGGTCAGCCGGCGAGTGCGCTCGTTGTCGCTGCGCAGTGATCGCTCGACCGCGGCGACGGCATTGTCATAGTTCACCGAGAGCTGTACCGTCCGCTCGTTCCGGCCCGAGTGCAGCGTCACCTGCTGCTGCACGGCCGCGCCGTGCAGCACCATCTCGCGCTCG
>DATHPF010000304.1:0-2007 GCA_035484155.1 Streptosporangiaceae bacterium | reverse complement strand
TGCTGCAGCTCGTCCTTGGCCTTCTCCAGGCCCAGCTCCTCCAGGGGGCTGCCCTGCCCGGTGCGCAGATGGCGCAGTACCGTCGCCATGAATTCATCCATCGCGCCCGTTAGCCTCTCCACAGGCGTGATCTCCGGCTCGCTGTCTGTCATGGAGACAGCTTGCCATGGCAGGAGCTGGTCATGGTTCTGCGCATGCCGGCGCAACAGCCTGCTGGTACCGACGGCCGTCGTGACTACGGGATGAGCACTAGTGCCTGCCCGTTGAGGCGGGTGAGTTGCACGACGGCGCCGGCAAAGCTCCCTGTGGGGAAGTCGAAAGCTGCGACATGGTCTTCCCCCGCACAGTACAGACGGCCGCTTGGCCCGAATCTCAATCCTCGCGGCCTGCGGAATCCCACGGAGCGTTCTGGCATGAGGACACGCACGAGCCGCCCGGTGACCGGATCGTATTCGCGCACGCTCGTCACCGCGTCCGCGGCGCCGAAGGGCCATTCGCTGGCGACCACGATGTTCCCGTTGGGAGCGACCGTCAGGTCAAGAGGGCTCAGCTCAGGATCGGTGACCAGGCGAGGCGTGCACAGCGTTCCGGCGCGGTCGAACACGACGATCGTGTTGTCGCCTTCTCCGGAGGGGGCCGTACCGGACGCGAGGTAGAGCCGGCCGTCGCGCCCGAAGCCGAACCCGCGCGGGAACGGGACGATGCCGTCGGGTAGCAGGCTTTCGCCCTCCCCGTCGAGGGCAGCAGGCATAGCAAGTATCGTGCGCCGGTGGCGTATGCCGAGGTAGTAGCGGCCATCGGGCCCGAACACTCCGCCGCCCGGGTCCAGTCCGGGCATCCGTCCCGAGTCGCGCATAATGTGTCCCTGGTGATCAAGCACCAGGATCCGGTCGTCGCCGCTGTTCAGATAGACCAGTGCGCCCGATGGGTCGAGACATAGCCCGCGCGGATCGGCGATCCGCGCATCGTTGCTGAATGGCCCCAGGAATTCGCCCTCGGGGCCGAAGCTCAGCAGCGCGCCGTAGCCGTTGCCGTTAACCCCGCTGGCGCTGGTGACGAGGATGCGCATTACCGCTGACCTTAATGTAAGCGCGGCTATATGCCGAAAGGCGGCCATCTGCGACCGGCCGAGGGGCTACGGGACGATGATCAGCGGCACCGGCGAGTGACGGGCCAGGCTGACGGCGACCGAACCGACCACCCGGTGGGTGGCGTGTGACGAGCTGCCGACCACGATCGCCACGGTGTTTCCGACGGCCTCGCCGATGGCTGTGGCGATCGCGATCAGCTCGTCGGGGACAGCGCCCTGGCGCCGCTCGAACCCCCAGGCCGCGCGGTCTTGCAGTTGCTCAGCGGCCGCGGCGCGCAACTGTTGCTCGATCTCGTCGAAATCGGACTCCAGCTCGGCGATGGCACCGGGGGACAGCATGGCGAGGCTGGACAGGTGGGCCACGTACACGACGTCGATGCGGCCGGTGCGGCCCTGCAGCAAGCGGGCCGCGGCGTCGAGCGCCCGGCTGGCGGGCGGCGAGCCGTCATAGCCGACGACGAGGTACAAGGGCGCTGAGGGCGGCGTGGCAGTGGTCACGGTGATCAACATTAGTTCCAGGCGTGCCCAGCGTTCACACCGCCCTATGACGGCACCTATCGATCGGGGATGATGCTTAGGTGGCTTGGGTAGCCCGCTGCGTCGCCCTCGATGCCGCCGCGGTGATCGCCCATATCTCGTCTCGTTCGAGTTGGAGCGTGGCCGCCGCGAGGTTGTCTTCGAGGTGCGCGAGTGTTGCGGTGCCGGGTCCTTCAGCATCGCGTGACCTCAGAGGTTGCGCGACAGGGGAACCTCCAGCAGCATCGAGCCCGTGTCTCCTGCGAGCGCCGACGTCATCGTGGCCCTGGGAGGCGGCATCACCGCCCACGGGCAACCGCGGCCGGCGACGGTGGCACGTGCCCGCCGGGCGGTCGCGCTGTACCACTCGGGGCGGGCACATCGGATCGTCATGTCCGGTG
>DATHPF010000303.1:0-15022 GCA_035484155.1 Streptosporangiaceae bacterium | reverse complement strand
GGTCGGCGGATCAGCGGACACTGGGCAGAACGCGCTGACCGTAGTGCCGATGTCATCCCGGCCCTCGGCGATCGTCAGCAGCGTGACGGCACCAGGCCAGGCACTTAGTGCGGTAGCGAACCCGGCCGCCGGCACCTCGTTCGCTACTCGAACAGCCAGGTACCGGGCAGCACCAGCGGCCCGTGCGGTGACAGCCCGAGCCGTATCGCGAGGCGCCCAGCCGGTCCCCAGCTGTCAGCGAGGAGGCTGGCTCCCGCGGCGCCGCGACTCTCGCTGGACCCCGGCGGCCGGAGCCGGTCTAGCGGGTGGACGCGAGGGAACACCCGCAGCGGCGCGTCGGCCGGCAGGCCGCCCCGGCGGCGCGCGATCGCGGCCGCGCTGTCCATGCCGCCCAGCTCGTCGACCAGGCCGTGCGCAAGCGCGTCGGCACCAGTCCACACCCGTCCCCTGGCGATCTCGTGTACCTGCTCGGGCGTCATGGCGCGGCCGGTCGCGACCTTCCCGGTGAAGTCGGCATAGATGTGGTCGAGCCAGTCGTTGATCAGTGCCCACTCGCTCTCGGAGAAAGGTTCCAGCTGCGAGAACATGGCCGCATGCGTGCCCTGGACGATCCGGTCGCTCGTGATGCCGGCCCGGCCGAGCGCCGCACCGACGACCGGCTTGCCGGTGAGCACGCCGATCGACCCGGTGATCGTGCCGGGCTGCGCGATGATCTGGTCGGCGGCCATCGAGATGTAGTAGCCGCCTGATGCAGCCACGTCGCCCATCGAGACGACGACGGGCTTGCCCGCGGCCCTGGCCCGGACAACCTCGCGCCAGATGGTGTCCGAGGCCACGTAGGAGCCGCCGGGGCTGTTGACCCGCAGCAGGATCGCGCGGACGTGCTCGTCCTTGACAGCTGCGCGGATGGCCGCAGCTATGGTGTCCGAGCCCATCGCGCCACCGGTCAGCACGCCACGGCCACTGCGGCCACGGCGGATCGGGCCGGTCGCGTAGATCAGGGCGACACCTGGCTCGTGGCCGCCCGGTACCTTCGTGACGGCGGACCGCGCTCGCTCGGCGAGCACCTTGCCACGCTGATACCGGCCAAGGAAGAGGATCGCGGCGTCCGGCCCGGCCAGCTTGCGTGCCTCGGCGTACACCTCATCGCGATAGCCGAGCTGGTCTACCAGGCCCTCAGCCTGCGCGCGGGCGGCCAGGTACGGTCCGGCGTCGATGAGCTCACTGACCTTGTCGCGGCTGAGCTGGCGGCGCTCGGCAATGCCCTGGACCAACTGCTCGGTGATCGAGGCTGTCATCCTCTCGGTCTCCTGCCTGGCCGGCTCGGAGAAGTGAGTTTCGGTCAGCTGCTCGGCTGCGCTCTTGAATTCGTGCCGCTTGGCGACCTGGAAGTCAGCGCCGAGCTTGTCGAGCAGGCCGCGCAGGAAGATGCGCTCGACCGCAAGGCCGGTGAGGCCGAGGTCGCCAGATGGCTGGAGCCAGATTTTCTCGAACGCTGTCGCCAGGTAGTACTGGACGTTGCCGGCGGAGAACTCGCCAAACGACTCCGCCCAGGCGATGGTCGTCTTGCCCGTGTCGGCAAAGTCGGCGACGGCCCGGCGAAGCTCCTGGACCGCCGCGAGGCCGAATGACTTCCCCCCAAGGCGCGTGACCAGGACCGTCACCCGGTCGTCGGCGCGGGCGCGGCGCAGGCCGTCGAGTATGTCCGGCAAGGCCGGCCTGTTCCTCGCGGTAAAGGCCGAAACCGGGTCGGTCGGCCTGGTCTCGCTGATCCCGTCCGTGAGATCAAGCTCCAGGATCAGCGGGGCCGTGCGATGCTGGCGCAGCTTGGCCAGCTGGGCGGTGATGGGCGACTCAGGCATGGATGACAGCCTAAGCGCGACGGCCCGGCTTGCGGTTGCCCGGCTACGCGCCGACGGTGTCCGCCGATACCTGCCACAGCCGGCCGGCCGCCTCGGGGTCAAGAGCATGGGCAGCGACGCCGCGGCGCGTGCCCGGCTCGTTCGGCAGGGCTTCGTTGCAGTCCTCGAAGTACTTGCCGCCGACGCCGTCGAGCAGCGGAGCGACCGCCAGCAGCACGGAGGTGGCGGCGCCCTGCTGTGGCGTCTTCCAGCCGGGCGCCGAACTGCCGGTCGCGGCGCGCATCCGGTCGAGCTCGGAGTCGCTGACATAGCGTTGCAGGCCGGTGCGGATCGCACCGGGCATCAGCGCGTTGATAGTGATGCCGTCATCGGCCCAGCGCCTGGAGCCTTCCACCGCCAGCAGGACGTTGGCCGTCTTGGACTGCGCGTAGGCGAGCCACGCGTCATACGGCCGGACGCGGAAGTGAATGTCGTCGAAGTCAATCCCGGACCGAAGGTGCGCGCTTGAGCTCACCGACACCACGCGCGCCTGCCCGGAGGTGCGCGCCGCGGTGGCCAGGGCGCCGCGCAGGCCGGTCGCCAGCGTGAAATGGCCGAGGTGGTTCGTCGCGAACTGCATCTCCCAGCCCTCGGGCGTCCGCATCAGCGGCGCGGCCATCAGGCCGGCGTTGTTGATCAGGACGTCTAGCGGGCCGTGCCAGCTGGCTACGAAGGACCGGACAGACGTCTGGTCAGCCAGGTCCAGCGGCGCGACCAGCACCTGCTTGCTGCCGGTCTCGCCCATCAGCAACGCGGCCGCCTGTCGGCCGGCCGCCAGATCGCGGACCGCCAGCGTGACCTCGGCTCCGGCTCCGGCCAGCGATCTGGCCGTCTCGAGGCCGATGCCCGAGGCGCCGCCGGTCACGACGATGCGCTGCCCAGTGAGGTCAAGGCCGGCAACGATGTCGTCTGCCGTCGTCTGTGCCGAATACGGCGTAGTGATTCGCGTGGTCACCGAGTTCTCCCGAGCTCTCCGCTGCAGTGCGGGGTACGATGTGGAAGTGGAGGAGCCTCCGTCTACCGCCAGCTTAATCGGAGGAGCCTCCGATTAGCAAGTCGCGTGCCGGAGTCGGCCGGAGAGGTGCGCGCGAGCGCGCGAGGGAGGGGAATGTGACTGGCGCCGAGAGGCCGCTGCGGGCTGACGCGCAGCGTAATCGCGAGCTGCTGCTCGGCGCCGCCGTCGCGGCGTTCTCGCGCAACGGGCCCGAGGTGACCCTGGAGTCCATCGCCAAGGACGCGGGCGTTGGCATCGGCACGCTCTACCGCCACTTCCCGAGCCGCGAGGCGCTGGTGGACGCTGCCTACCGCAGTGAGCTTGCCCGATTGTGCGACTCAGTACCTGAGCTGCTCAACGCGATGTCGGCCGACAAGGCCCTGCGGACCTGGATGGACATGTTCCTTGAGTACATGACGACAAAGCGTGGTATGTCGGACGCGCTGCGGATGGTGATCGCATCGGGGGGCAACCCGTTCGCCGAAAGCCGGGGCCGGCTGATCGGGGCGTTCACGGCGCTGATGGACGCGGGCGCGGCCGAGGGCATGCTTCGCAGTGACCTCGATCCTGGCGACCTGCTGGCGAGCGTGAGCGGCGTGTCCCTGGCGGTCGCCGAGCCCGGCCAGCGAGAGCAGGCCGGCCGACTCCTGGATCTGCTCATGGATGGCCTGCGCTATGGGGCGGCGGCCACGCGCGATGGCTAGCCGGGACGGGAATGGCTGGGTCCGGTGCGAGCTCGGACACCGGCACTGGGGCCGGTTCGGCGCCGCCGGGCTGCTCGCGTTCGTGACCGGCGGACCGGTCCTGCTCCAGCGCCGGACCTGGTGGAGTCACCACGGCGGCACCTGGGGCCTGCCCGGCGGAGCGCGCGACAGTCATGAGTCAGCGCTGGCAGCGGCGCTGCGAGAAGCGGCCGAGGAATGCGGCGTGCCTCCCGAAGCGGTGCGCCCGCGCGGGGTCTTCACCGATGATCACGGTGGATGGTCGTATACCACTGTGCTGGCGGACGCTGAGAAGCCATTTGCCGTGCAATCCGACGACGACGAGACCGACGAGGTCGCCTGGGTGCCGGTGCCAGAGGTGGCGCGACTTGACCTGCATCCCGGTCTCGCGGCGCACTGGGATGAGCTGCGCCGTGAGCTGTCGCCCGTGACGGTCATCGTGGATGGCGCGAACGTCGTCGGTTCCCGGCCGGACGGCTGGTGGCGCGATCGGGCGGGCGCTGCTATCCGGCTGCGGGACGAGCTGGCTCCGCTGGTGACCCGTGGCATCACGGAGCTGCCGGGAGACTCGAGCCCTGCCCGGCCCGCCAACGCCGACCCCGCCAATGGCGACCACGGCAAGGGCGGCAAGCGCGACCGCGCCGGGGACGGACGTACGGGGATGCGGTGGCTGCCGGATGTCGTCCTGGTCGTGGAAGGCGCCGCGCGGCCAGCGGCAGCGGACTCCAGCGACAGCCCGGTAGGCGTCGTCGCCGCGCAGGGGTCAGGCGACGACACGATTGCCGCGCTTGCTGCGCAGATCACTGGCCGGCGCGTCGTCATCACCGCCGACCGGGAGCTGCGCCAGCGGTGTGTGGCAGTCGGCGCCGCGGTAGCGGGCCCGGGCTGGCTGTTCGCGCTGCTGTGACACCGAGGCAGGCCGTCGGCAGACGGTACGGGTCAGCTGTCCGCCGGCAGGATCGTGAATGCATTACCGCGTAGCGGCCGGATTGCACGGAAATGCCTCTCATCAAGCGTGAGGAGGCGTGTCGTGTCGTACCTGGCCGCGAGGACAACGAGCGATGCATCGGCGAGCCCGATGTGCATCTCCCGGTAGCGCTCGACGATGTCCGCTGCCTGTTCGATATCGGCGGGACCGAAGTCGGCGAGAGAATAGACGCCTGCGGCCACGTCGCTCAGGACCTTGAGCTCGTCATCGACACCGGCTCGCGTCGCGATCAGGTAATCGAGCTCCGCCAGGACGAATGGCGACATAATCAGCGCTTCGGGATCGCTGCTGAGCAGGTCCGCGATCCGACCACGCCGGCTATCGCCTGCCGAGTACACGGCGACCAGGCCGCTGGTATCGCAGACGATCACTCGGTGCCGAATCCCGATGCCAGGACGTCGTCGACCTTGTCGGCCAGATCCGGATCCTTGAAGTCGACCGTCCCCCAGTGCGGCGACCGGCGCGGCCGGAGCATTCCGGCCAGCCATTGCTCCAGCGCGCTGCGGATGATCGTCGCCTCTGATTCGCCCGATGCACGGGACGCCTCAGCCAGCCGCAGCTTGAGCTCATCCGGCAAGTACACAGACGTCTTCACCATACATGTAGGGTACCCTACATATGCCCTATACCAAGAGTGCTGCGAGTTCAGCGAGCGAGGCGATCTCGACATGAGGCCGTGCGTCTGACTGCGCCGCGGTCGCGCGCATCCCCGACCGGTTGAGCCAGACGGCGCCGCCAAGATGAGCGTTGAGTGCGCCAGCAACATCGGACTGCAGGCTGTCACCGACATGCCAGATCGCTGACGGCGGCACCCCAAGCTGGGCTGCCGCCAGCTCGAAGATCGCTGGGTCTGGCTTGGCGACACCGGCGGCCCCGGAGATGACGATGGCGTCGAAATGCGGTGCGAGGCCAACGACATCGATCTTGTGCTGCTGCGTGTCAGCAGGCCCATTGGTGATCAGGCCGAGCCGTCCCACGCGTTCGCGCAGGTGCGTGATGGCCGGCAGTCCGTCGGCAAACAGCTGGTAGCGCGCAGTCCGGCCGTCCACGTAGTGGCGGACGGCTTCGTCCGCGACCGCGGCGTCGGACTGACCGCACTCGGCCAATGCCTGTCTCCACAGCTCGCGCCAGATGCCGAACCCATCCGCTTGCCGCACCGGAACTTCCCCTGATGAGCTTTCGAGCGTCGCGAAGAACGCGTAGCAGATGTCGGTGTACCTGGCGCGGAGCGCTGAGGCGTCGAGGTCAGGTCGGCCCTGGCTCAGTGCCGTGCAGACGTCGGCAACCGTGTCGGCCCACGCCGCGCCCTCGTAGTCGAGCAGTGTGCCGTCAAGATCCAGGAAGACCGCCTCAACGCGCATCCAGGCACGATACCGGCTCTGACAACCCGGCCGAGTACGTGAGTAATCGGGCGTATCTCCCGAAGGTCATCCTTGCGCACAGCGATCCGGACATGATGGTGTGCTGACTTGATGCCAGCCGGGAGGAGGGCCTGTCGTGCAGCCAGCGCTAGTACAGCCGCTGCGCCGGTGGGACCCGGAGCAGATCGGCGGCTATGTCCTGCTTGGCAGGCTCGGCGCGGGCGCCATGGGTCAGGTGTATCTCGGCCGGTCGGCGGCCGGGCGCCTGGTGGCCGTGAAGACGATCAAGACGGAGCTGGCCGAGGAGCCAGACTTCCGCACTCGGTTCGGCCAGGAGGTGGCCGCCGCCCGGCGCGTCAGCGGTGCCTTCACCGCGGCCGTCGTCGCCGCTGACTCCGAGGCCGACGTCCCATGGCTCGCGACCGTCTACGTGCCCGCACCGTCGCTCAGCAAGCTCGTCCGGACGTGCGGCCCGCTGACGGTCCCGGCGGTGCGCTGGCTCGCGGCCGGCTGCGCCGAAGCGCTCGAGTCGATCCACAGCGTCGGCCTGGTGCACCGGGACCTCAAGCCGTCCAACGTGCTCGTCTCCCCGGACGGACCACGCGTCATCGACTTCGGCGTCGCGCGCGCAGCCGAGCGGATTCAGCTGACGGTTACTCGCGGCAGCGTGGGCACGCCTGCCTACATGGCGCCCGAGCAGGCCAGGGATACCCGGCAGGCGACGTCGGCGAGCGACATCTTCTCGCTCGGCGCCACGCTGCTCTACGCCGCCACCGGCCATGCGCCCTATGACGGCGAAACGGTCGTCGACGTCCTCGTCCGGCTGGCCACCGAGCCCCCAGATCTCGCCGGCCTGCCCCCCGAGCTGGCCGTGATCGTCGGAGCGTGCCTGGAACGCGACCCGCGCAGCCGGCCGACGTCGGCATCGGTAGTGGCCGCGCTGGCGCCTGGGCTGCGTGCGGGCGCCGAGGTCGGGTCAGCGCCGCTGCCGCCGGCCGCAATCGCTTTGATCGAGGAGTACCGCCGGGTGCCGCGGACGTCGGCCGGGCGCGAGCTGACCGCGGCCGCCGCGTACCCGTCGGCCGACGGCGTCAGCTTGCCGTCCGGCGCAGGGCCGCCCGCCCGCGCCAGCACTGCGATCGGGATGGGAACGGGGCACGTCGCGCCGGTCACCGCGGCAGGCGAGGACGAGACAATCGGCTCACACCCGGCCCTGCGCGGATCCGCGTCGCGGCCCGCGCCAGTGGCGGCAGCAAATGTGCCGGCCCGGCCTGGTCAGCGGGCCAGGCCGGGCCGCCGGACCTTGCTCGCCGTCGGGTCGGCAGTCGCCGCGGTCGCGCTGCTGGCGGCTGGCTGGGGCATCGGCACGTCGGTCCACGCGGCGAAGCACCCGCCGGCGGCGAGGAACCAGCAACGGCTCGGGCCTGGTCTGCCGCCGCCTGGCTCAGGCCCAGGCCAGGGGCCGCCGCCCGGAACGGTCTTCAGCTCGGGCGCTCCCAGCATCGGCCTGAACCAGCTCACTGGCGACAAGGACACCGGGTTCATGGTGCACGGCCAGAACTGGCCAGTGCACGGTCCGGTGACGATCGAGCTGGTGGGCGTCGGCAGCTCGCCGATCCACCCATTGTCGGACGACCGCGGGACCTTCAACTACGTGATCAATCAGGATCACGAGTTCTTCGCCGGCGGGCTGCCGCCGGGCATCTACACGGTCCGCGTCAGCGACCAGGCGGGCGCGAGCGCCGAGGCCAAGTTCCAGGTGAATCCGGCTTAGCTGCGCGCGGCCGGCTTAGGCCGGCGTCCACCACAGGTCTTCCTGGCGGGAGCACCAAGCCGGATCGGCGAGCCGGCCGAGATCGCCAGTGGTGATGATTCCGGTCTCGATCAGCGCGCCGACGGCGACCTCATCGGAGAGCCGGACGCCTGCCCTGACCAGGCCTCGCTCGGTGAGCTTGCGGCGCAGCACCTTCAGGTGCTCGCCCACCCGCGCGGACAGCCGGTCACGGAACGCGGGATCGGTATCAAAGCACTCGAGTTCGTGGTGGGCATCGGTCGCCTGGAGCGCGGCGCGCGCGATCTCCGGTGTCCGCGGCAGCGGGCTGGCGCGGGCGGGATCGACAAGCCATGGCCGGCACCACAGCAGGGCGACCAGGAAGAGCTTGGTGTTGGGGTCGAGATAGAACGGCAGCAGCGTCGCGTCGCCGTCGGCCCTGGCCTGATCGCTGCTGGCGCCCGGTTCGCTGCTGCCAGGTGCTGCCACGACCAGCCGCAGCGGCAGTCCCTCGTCGAGCATTGCCCGCGAGCCGACCAGTGCGGCGCCGTGCCGCAGGAACCAGCCCTTGGACGGCTCGCCGGTCCCGAGCTCGTCCCCGGTCTCATCGAGCCGCGGCAGCCTGACGCGGTAACCGTCGCCCTCGGCGTACAGCGCGTGCGTGCGGCTGATGTTGGCGACCCAGGCGCCGCCCGCCACGGCGCTGATCAGACCGGCCCGCCGGGACAGTCCGCGGCCGGCCGGGACGATCAGGTCGGCATCAGGACCGCGGCCGAACACGACCTGGCCGCCTGCCGGGATCGCGATGACGGCCCCGGCCGGACTGGTGACGTGCGCCAGCGCCGTCGTCATCGCCGGGGTCGAGTCGAGCGTCATGGTCGTCCTGTCTGCCTCGCGTGTCCTCGCGCGGCGACCACGCGATACAGATGCGGTAACGCGCAGTTTAGAGGCCGCCGGATGCGCACGCATCCACGAGTTCGGGGATGGCCGGCGGCCGCCGGCTCCCGTTGACTGTCGTGTTAACCAGGGCGAGGCACCTGCGCCTGGGCTTGGGCACGTGCGGCAGCGGGCATGCGGCGCGGAGTCTCAGGCCCGGCATGCCAGAGGTGGGGGGGACCTGCAGGTCTCGCGCAGTCGGCCTCGCCCTGGGCCGGGGCGCGGTGATCAGGCCACCTGCACCGACCGCTTGGCCAGGCCCAGCCAGTAGCCAGTGATCGTGGTCGCCGGGGCCGGCACCTCGGCCGCGCCCAGCGCGACAAACAGCGGTGCGTAGTGCTCGGTCGTGGGATGCGCATACCGAACGGCCGGGGCGCCGCGGAAGCTGGCCAGCGCATCGACGTCGCCGCCGTTCAGGGCCGCGGCAGCCCAGTGGTCGAACTCAGCCGACCAGCCCGGTGGCGTCGCGTTATACCGGAAATCCCGCAGGAACGGCAGTCCGTGCGTCAGGAATCCGCTGCCCATGATCAGGACGCCCTCGTCACGCAGCGGCCGCAGCGCCGCACCGACGCGCAGCAGGCGCTGCGGATCCAGGCTCGGCATGGAGATCTGAAGCACCGGGATGTCGGCGCCCGGGTACATGACGGTCAGCGGGACGTACGCGCCATGATCGAGTCCGCGGTCGGGCACGTCCGCCACCTGCTCCGTGCCCGCCAGCAGCGACCTGACCTTGGCCGCCAGCTCCGGCGCGCCAGGGGACGGATAAGCGGCGTGGTAGTACCGCTCGGGGAACCCGAAGAAGTCGTACGTCAGCGGCGCGGCGTCGGCGGTGGCGCCGATCGCGAGCGGCGCGTTCTCCCAGTGCGCGGACACCACGAGGATGGCGGTCGGCCTGGGCAGCGCGCGCGCCCACGCCTCGAGCTGAACCACCCAGAGCGGATCGTCGACCAGCGGCGGTGCGCCGTGGCCCAGGTACATCGCTGGCATCCGGCCAGGCTGGATGGCGGCGCGAGCGCGCTCGGCGACGACATCGGCGGCGTCGGCCGGGACCGGCTCATGGTCGGGTGCCTGCCCGGTCAGTTCCTCGTCCATCTGGCTCTCCGCGGCGGTCGCGACGGTCACTGGTCTGCTGCGACAGTAACCCGGCCGCCACATTGACGCTCGGGCAGCCACTGCGAAAATGGCCGGATGCGGGTCATCGTCTTGTCGGACACTCACGCGCCGCGCCGCTGGCGGTCCTGCCCGCCCGCGGTCGCCGATTGGCTGCGGCAGGCGGACGTGATCCTGCACGCCGGCGACGTGTGCACGGCCGATGTCCTCACCGAGCTCGCGCAGTACGCGCCAGTGCAGGCGGTGCTCGGCAACAACGATGGCCCCGACGTGGCGCAGTGGGGGGCGCCAGCGACCCTGCAGATCGAGCTGGCCGGACTCCGCGTGGCCATGATCCACGACAGCGGCCAGGCAGCCGGGCGACTGCGCCGGATGCGGACGGCGTTCCCGGCCGCGGAACTGGTGATCTTCGGCCACTCGCACATCCCACAGGACGCCGGTGACGGCGCCCTGCGCATCTTTAACCCGGGCTCGCCGACCGACCGGCGCCGCCAGCCGCACGGCACGCTGGGCGTGCTTGACATTGCCGATGGCACGCTGACCGCCGCCCGCATCGTCGCGGTCACCTGACGGCGACAACAACGTCGGCGCGTAAACAAACGTACGCCGGCGAAAGATTGTTTACTTGCTCATGTTTCGGGGGCGGCGCCCGGCTCTGGGGTCTGCTCGGGGACCAGCCAGACGACGCCGAGCGGCGGGATGCTGACCGACGCTGAAGCTGGCCGCCCGTGCCAGGGCTCTGCCACCGCCTGCACGAGGCCGTAGTTGCCAGTGCCGCTGCCTCCGTAGCCGTCAGCGTCGGTGTTCAGCAGTTCGATCCACGGCCCGGCCGATGGCAGCCCGATCCGGTAGTCGTGGTGCGGCATGGCGGCGAAGTTGCAGATGCACGCGAGCACGCTGCCGTCGGTACCGTAGCGCAGGAACGACAGCACATTGCCGCCCGCGTCGCTGGCGTCGATCCACTCAAAGCCGGCTGGCGAGCTGTCCTGCTGCCACAACGCGGGCTGCGCGGCGTAGGTCTGGTTCAGGTCCTTGACTAGCTGCTGCACGCCGGCGTGCCGGGGGTACTCCAGCAGGTACCACTGCAGCCCGGTCTCCTGCGACCACTCGTCGCCCTGACCGAACTCCGAGCCCATGAACAGCAGCTGCTTGCCCGGATGCGCCCACATGAACGCCAGCAGGGAGCGCAGCCCGGCGAACTGGCGCCACTCGTCACCGGCCATCTTGCGCAGCAGCGAGCCCTTGCCATGCACTACCTCGTCGTGCGAGAGGGGCAGCACGTAGTTCTCGCTGTAGGCGTAGATCATCGAGAACGTCATCTCGTCATGGTGGTAACTGCGGTACACCGGGTCGCGGCTCAGGTAGCTCAGCGTGTCGTGCATCCAGCCCATGTTCCACTTCAGGCCGAAGCCGAGCCCGCCCAGGTAGACCGGCCTGGTCACGCCTGGCCACGCCGTGGACTCCTCGGCGATCATCGTGATCCCCGGTACCCGCTTGTAGCAGGTGGCGTTCACCTCGCGCAGGAACGACACCGCGTCGAGGTTCTCCCGGCCGCCCAGGGAGTTCGGAGACCACTCGCCGGCCTTGCGTGAGTAGTCCAGGTAGAGCATCGACGCGACCGCGTCCACCCGCAGCCCGTCGATGTGGAACTCCTCCAGCCAGTAGATCGCGTTCGCGACCAGGAAGTTGCGCACTTCCGGGCGGCCGTAGTCGAAGATCAGCGTGCCCCAGTCGGGTTGCTGGCCGCGCTGCGGGTCGGCGTGCTCGTACAGCGGCGTGCCATCGAACCTGGCGAGCGCCCAGCTGTCGCGCGGGAAGTGCGCCGGCACCCAGTCCACGATCACGCCGATGCCGGCCTGGTGCAGGCTATCCACGAGGTGGCGGAACTCATCCGGCGAGCCGAACCGCGCGGACGGCGCGTAATACGAGGTCACCTGGTATCCCCAGGAGCCGCCGAACGGGTGCTCGGCGACCGGCATGAACTCCACGTGGGTGAAGCCCAGCTCCGTGACGTAGTCGGTCAGCTGAGTGGCCAGCTCGGTATAGGACAGGCCGGGCCGCCACGAGCCGAGGTGGACCTCGTACACGCTCATGGGACTCGTGAGCAGGTCGCGCTGCGCCCGGTCGGCCAGCCAGGGCGCGTCGCCCCAGTCGTAGCGTGCCTGCGTCACAACCGAGGCGGTAGCCGGCGGTTTCTCCGCCAGCCGCGCCATCGGGTCGGCCTTGCGGTGCCAGCTGCCATCGGACCCGAGGATGTCGAACTTGTACACGCTCCCCGCGCCCACACCGGGAACGAGCAGCTCCCAGACCCCAGAGCCGCCGAGCGAGCGCATCGGGTGGCCCTGGCCGTCCCAGTGGTTGAAATCCCCGATCACCCGGACGCCGCGCGCGTTCGGCGCCCAGACGGCGAACGAAGTCCCGCCTGCCTCCGGCCGGACCCGCGCGCCGAGGACGGTCCAGAGCTCCTCGTGCCGACCCTCGGCGATCAGGTGCAGATCGATATCGCCGAGCGTCGGCAGGTGCCGGTACGCGTCGTCGCCGACGATCTCACCGGTACCCCGGTACGTCACCGCGATCCGGTAATCAGGCACGGACGTGCCCGGCACCGTCGCCGAGAACACCCCCTGGTGCACGTGCGCCATCGGCACCCGATTGCCACCGGGCAGCACCACGGTGACCGTCTCCGCCAGCGGTCGCAAGGCCCGGATGGTGACGCCGTCCGGGCCGGGATGACCGCCGAGGACAGCGTGCGGATCGTGGTGCGTGCCGCCGACCACGGCGTCGATCTCGCCGTGACTGATCTGGTCCGCGGGATAGATGTCGGCGGTCATGCCGCCGCCACGAAGTCGAGCGGGATGGACAGCCAGGCCGGCCGGTGCCGATGCTCGTAAACCACTTCGTAGACCGCCTTCTCCAGGGTCAGCGCGCGCAGCAGGGTGTCGTGGCCAGCCGGGTCGATGCCGCCGCCGGCCGCGTAGCCGGCCCGGAAGGCAGCCTGGCACTGCTGCGCCCAGGCCTGCGCGATCGGTGCCAGCGGGCCCGCATCCGGGTGGCCGACAAGTTGCTGCCTGGCCGCGTAATCGAATGAGCGGAGCATGCCGGCGACGTCCCGCAGCGCCGGCGCTGGCGCCCTGCGCACCGCGAGCGGGACCGCAGGCTCGCCCTCGAAGTCCAGCGCGACCCAGCCCTGCGGTCCGAGCAGCACTTGCCCAAGATGGTAGTCACCATGGATGCGCTGGACGCTGACGGGCCCGGCAAGCCGGGCCACGGCGTCATACGCCGACCTGATCCGCTCCTCGTGGCCGGCCAGGTCGGGTACGACCGCGATGGCCGCCGACAGCTTGCCGTGCATGTCCGCGGCCAGCGCCGAGAGCTCGGCCGCGGCCATGTCGCGGCGGCCGAAGGCGCGCGCCAGATCGGCGTGCAACTCGGCGGTCGCCAGCCCGAGCTGCCTGGCCTCGCCGGCAAACGGCGCGGCGCGGGCCAGGTCGCCGTCGGCGGCGACCGGCTCGGTCAGGTACTCCTGGCCGTAGGCGCCGTGGCGCGTGTAGAGCCGCCGCAGGTGATCGAGTGCAAGCGTCCAGCCGTCGCTCGCCCCGGCCAGAAATCTTGACAGGACGCCCAGCAGCACCGGCTCGCCGTCCAGGTCAGTCTCGATCCAGCCGTAAGGGGCCGCCACGCGGGGCGAGCCAAGCCGGGCGAGGGCGTCTGCCACTTCGAGATCCGGGTTCGCACCGGGGAACAGCCGGCGCAGGACCTTCAGAATCGCCTGGTCCCCGAACACCAGGCTGGTGTTGCTCTGCTCCGCGCCGAGTACCCGGCCGTCGGGCACCCGGCCGGCCAGTACGGGCGCCGCCGGCTCCCGGACGAATCGCAGCGGGCCCGCCAGCCGCTGCTCGCTCATGCCCGCCAGCAGCACGTCGGCAAGCTCCGGATCATGGAGCGCGTCATAGCAGGCCACGCCCTCCTGGTGGCCGATCAGCGCGCCGCGCAGCTCGGACGGCAGCGCCTTCCGGTAGCCCACGAGCACCTGGAACCTGGCCATGGTGCCGGGCCCGAGCGGGGTCTGCACGATGAGGTGCCGCATAGCCGGGTCCCCGGCCTGGAGCAGCACGTCCGAGACGATAGCGAGCTCGGACAGTGCCATGCCGCGGCCGGGGAACCAGCGTTGCTGAGGTAGCCACCTGGCCAGCATGTCCAGGAGGCCCAAGTCGCGGTCAAGCACGGTCAGCTACTGCCCACACCTGCACCTTTTTACTCCGGATCGCGGGGACTTCGCGACCCGGCAGGCCGCGTGCGGCGGGCTAGTAGAAGCTGTCCGGGCTGCCGAACCAGGCGATCTTGATCTGCTCCGACGGCCCGCGTGCCTGGTTGCCCGCGGTCCCGGTCACGCTGGCCGCGCGCCAGACCGGCGCGGTCTTGGTGAGCCCGCGCAGCAGTGACAGGCTGGCATTGCAGTAGTAATCGATGACCCGGCCCGCGAACACGCTGTGCGCGCCCTGGAGCAGCACGCAGCGCTGGCCGCTGGCGAGCTCGACTCCCCACGGCTCACTGGTGCCGGGCTCGGCCGGGATGGCGCTGAGCGGCGCGCCGACCTCGAGCCGGATATCGCTCGTCGACCACGGGACCGGCAGGCACAGTACGGTCGGGGCGGTGGCCCGCGCGGCCCAGCACGGGTCATAAAGCGAGCTGCCGGCGAAGCACCGGTAAGCCCGCCCGATCGCCTCTGAGCCCGCCTCGCAGTTCGCGCCGGCCACAGTCTGGGCCGTGCGGAAGCCCCGCACCGGGCTCCCGTCCGCGCTGACCGGGCTGACGTGCACTTGCCTGGTCGCGGTTAACACCGCGGTGGGCGGCCCCGACGAGCAGGCGGCCAGCGCAGTGGCCGCCACCGCCAGCCCGATGATCATCAGGACCGGGAACGGGGTCGCACGGCCCCCAGTTCGCTTGCCGGTCCGCCGCGTCCCACGCTGCATGCCGCGACCCCGCCGATCAGGTATGCCAGGACTCCGAACGGCGTCCGATTGCCGCAGAGCGTACCGGACCACACGCCACTCGGCGAGAATGTCGACCGCCGACACAGCCGAGCACCGAAGGAGCGCAATGACCGGCGAGATCAACATCCGCGACGACGGCCCGATGATCGTCGCGACAGTGCTGCTCTCCACCTGCACAACCGACCGCGCCCTAACCGCCTTCACCGACCCCAAGCTGGTAACCCGCTGGTGGCGCGGCGACCTCA
>DATHPF010000302.1:0-17244 GCA_035484155.1 Streptosporangiaceae bacterium | reverse complement strand
GGCAGCGGGCCTAACCGTCCGGGCTCAGCACTCGATCACGTTAACCGCCAGGCCGCCGCGTGCGGTCTCCTTGTACTTGACCTTCATGTCCGCCCCGGGCTCGCGCATGGTCTTGATCGCCTTGTCCAGGGAAACCTTGTGCTCGCCGTCGCCCCGCACCGCCATCCGCGGCGCGGTGATCGCCTTCACCGACGCGATCGCGTTCCGCTCGATGCACGGGATCTGGACCAGGCCGCCCACCGGGTCGCAGGTCAGGCCCAGGTTGTGCTCCACGCCGATCTCGGCCGCGTTCTCGACCTGCTCGGGCGTGCCGCCCAGGACCTCGGCGAGCCCAGCGGCGGCCATCGAGCACGCCGACCCAACCTCGCCCTGGCAGCCGACCTCCGCGCCGGAAATGCTGGCGTTCTCCTTGAACAGCACCCCGATGGCGCCGGCGGTCAGCAGGAACCTGATCACGCCCGCGTCGTCGGCGCCGGGCACGAACCTGGTGTAGTAGTGCAGCACCGCCGGGATGATCCCGGCCGCCCCGTTCGTCGGCGCGGTGACGACCCGGCCGCCCGCCGCGTTCTCTTCGTTGACCGCGAGCGCGTACAGCGTGACCCACTCCATCGCGAACAGCGGGTCGGCTACGTCGCCGGTGCGCTCCAGCGTTTCGCGCAGCGCCCTCGCCCGGCGCCGGACTTTCAGCCCGCCGGGCAGGACACCCTCAGCAGCGCAGCCGCGTTCCACGCACTCGCGCATGACGGCCCAGATCCGCAGCAGCCCGGCGTCCACCTCGGCCTTGTCCCGCCGGACCAGCTCGTTGGCGAGCATGATCCCGCTGACCGGCAGGCCGGTGGCCACCGTGTGCGCCAGCAACTCCGCGCCGCTGGCAAACGGGTAGGGAACGGGCGTCGCGTCGGGAATCACCGCCGGATGGCCAGCCTCGTCCTCGCCCAGGACGAACCCGCCGCCCACCGAGTAGTAGGTGCGCGCGCTGATCTCCGTCCCGGCGCCGTCGAGCGCCGCGAACCGCATCCCGTTGGAGTGGAACTCCAGCCGCCGGCGGCGGTGTAGCACCACGTCGGCGTCGACGTCGAAGGGGACCGGCCTGATCCCGAGCAGGGGCAGGGTGCCAGTCCGCCTGACCTCATCGACCAGCGGCTGCGCCGCCGCCGGGTCGACCGTATCCGGCTCCTCGCCGGCCAGGCCGAGTACGACCGCCTTGACGCTGCCGTGCCCGTGGCCGGTGGCCCCGAGCGACCCGAACAGCTCAGCCCGGACCCCGGCCACCTCGGCCAGCAGGCCGTCGGATTGCAGCGACCGGGCGAACATCCCCGCCGCGCGCATCGGCCCCACGGTGTGCGAGCTGGACGGGCCAATGCCGATCTTGAACAGATCGAAGACGCTGACAGTCATGCGCGCCTCCCTTCTGTCACTGCGTGCCCAGGCTATGCGAGGCCGGCCTCGCCCCTGACGCGGCTGCTGGCGGGGTCGTAGGGCGGCCGCAGGTGAACCGTCGCGGCGACTAGCTGCCCGCCGATGTTGACCTCATAGCTCCCCGACCGGGCGAAGTCAGCGGTCGCCACGCCGCCCTCCGGATCCCTGATGTAGCCGAGACCGACCGCCGCGCCGACCGTCGCTCCGAACGCGCCCGAAGTCAGCTGGCCGGCCGCCACGCCGTCCCGCAGGATCAGCTCGCCGCCCCACAGCATCGCCTCGGGGTCGTCGAGTACCAGCGAGACCAGCCGCCGCCGCGGACCGCCGGACCTGGCCTTCTCGACCGCCTCGCGGCCGAGGAAGCCGATGCCGCCCGCGAGCTTGCACGCGAACAGCAGGCCCGCCTCCGCCGGGTTGTAGTCGGGCGTGAGCTCGCGGCCGAAAGCGCGATACGCCTTCTCCAGCCGCAGCGACTCGATCGCGTAGTAGCCGGCGTTCGCCACGCCGAGATCCGCGCCGGCCGCCATCAGGTCCTCGTAAACCCCGACGGCGAACTCGGCGGGCACGTACAGCTCCCAGCCCAGCTCGCCGACGTAGGTGATCCGCGTGGCCCGCGCGGTCGCATAGCCCACGTCGATCACCCTGCTGCTACCGAACGGGAACGCGTCATCCGACAGGCCAGTCCTGGTCAGCCTGCTCAGCAGCGCCCGGGACGATGGCCCCATCACCCCGTACACCGCGTACGAGGACGTGACATCCGCGACCGTCGCGCGGCTGCCGGAGGGCATCCGCCGCCGGATGTGGTCGGCGTCGCGCTCGGTCGTGGCCGCGCTCGCCACGAGCAGGTACTCGGTCGGCGACAGCCGCGTCGCGGTGATGTCGGATTCGTAGGTACCGCGATCGTTGAGCATCCCCGTGTACACCGTCTGGCCGGGCGCGACCGCGACGTCGTTGGTACACAGCCACTGCAGCGCCGCCTGGGCGTCGGGCCCGGTGACCAGGTACTTCGAGAACGACGTCTGGTCGAACACCGCGACTCGCTGCCTGGTCGCCAGCTGCTCCGAGCTGGACCACGGCTGCCAGTTCTGCTGGCCGAAGGAGTACTCGATCGCCGGGCTGTGCCCGGCCGGGGCGAAGTAGTTCGCCCGCTCCCACCCCATCTTGCTGCCGAAGCTCGCGTTCGCTGCCACCAGCTGCCGGTAGGCCGGAGACCGCCGGAACGGCCGGGCCGTCTCCAGCTCCCGGTTCGGCCACGGGATCGCGTAATGCAGCCCGAGCACCTCGCTCACCCGGTCACGCAGCCACTGGCTGTTGCCGTTGAACGCGGCGAACCGCCGGATGTCGACCGCGGTCAGGTCACCGTCCGGCTGGCCGTCGATGATCCACTGGGCGAGCGCCAGCCCGGCCCCGCCCGCCGAGGCGATGCCGACCGAGTTGAAGCCCGCGGCGACGAAGAAGCCCGCCAGCTCCGGCGCCTCGCCGAGGATGAACTGGTTGTCCGGGGTGAAGCTCTCCGGCCCGTTGTAGAACTTCCTGATGCCGGTCTCGGCGAGCACCGGCAGCCGCTGCACCGCGCTGTCCATGAGCACGCTGAAGTGCTCCCAGTCCTCGGCCAGCAGCTGGAACTCGAACGGGTACGGCAGTTCCTCCGGAGCGACCCAGGGCTTGGCCTCCGGCTCGAACCCGCCGACCACCAGGCCGCCGACCTCCTCCTTGAAGTAGGTGTAGCCATCGGGGTCGCGCAGCACGGGCAGGTCCGGATGGACCCCGGCGATCTGCTCGGTGACCACGTAGAAGTGCTCGGCCGAGTGCAGCGGCACGGTCACGCCGGCCAGCGCGCCGACCTGCTTGGCCCACTGCCCGGCGCAGTTGACGACGATCTCGGCCTCGATATCGCCGGCGTCGGTCCGGACCCCGGTCACGCGCGCGTTCGAGGCGCAGACGCCCGTGACGCGCACCCGTTCCCGAATGAGGGCTCCCCGCTGCCGCGCGCCGCGAGCGAGCGCCGCGGTGAGGTCGACGGGGTCGGCCCGCCCGTCGCCGGGCAGCCAGATCGCGCCCGCCAGGTCGTCGTGGCGCAGCAGCGGCCAGCGGTCGGCCGCCTCGCGCGGGCCGAGCAGCTCGCACTCGATGCCGTAGGCCTGCGCGGTGGCCTCGGTACGGCGCAGCGCGGTCATCCGGTCGGGGGTCCTGGCGACCGTGACGCCGCCGCACCGCCGGAACCCGGTGGCCTGCCCGGTCTCGGCTTCCAGCTGCTCGTAGAGCCGGGTCGAGTACTGCACCAGCCGGGTGCCGGCTTCCGACGCCCGGAGCTGCCCGACGAGCCCGGCCGCGTGCCAGGTCGTGCCGCACGAGAGCTGCCCCTGTTCGAGCAGCAGCACATCGGTCCAGCCGAGCGCGGTGAGGTGATAGGCAACGCTCGCGCCGATGACGCCGCCCCCGATGATCACCACCTGCGCCCGCGACGGAATGGACTTCTCCGGCGTCGACACGTCTAGTCCTCGTCCTGGACGGCGCTGAGCAGCCGGCCGAACGCCGGGCTCGTGAAGCCGGCCGCCGCGGCCTCGAAGCGTTCCATGGCCCACGACCAGAAGTCGAAGTCAAGCTCGCTGGTCGCGTGCTGGATCGCGCCCCAGAGCGTCCAGCCGTAGCTGGCGACGAGCCCGAACAGCTGCGCCCTGGCCACCCGGCTGGGCCTTCGCCGGCCGTAATAGGCGGTCACGAGCGCCGCCAGGGCGTCGGCGGGCAGGTGGCACTCCCCCGCGATGTTGCCGAGCTCGAAGCAGGGATCGTTGTTGCCCGAGTACTCGTAGTCGATGAGCCAGATCCGCTCGCCGTCATCGATGAAGTTGGCCGCGAGCAGGTCGTTATTGCACGGCACGGTTCCCTCGGGCCGCACGGCCAGCGCGCGCTGGGCCTGCGCGAAGGCCGAGTTCAGCTCGTCGTAACCGGACGGGATGCGCATGCCCGCGGCCCTGGCGGCCGCGTAGTAGCGGGGCTGGATCTCGAACATGTCGAAGTCGCCGGCGAACCGCTCGCCCGCGTGCAGGGCCAGGCACGCGGCCGCGATCCGCGGGATCATCTCGGGCTGCCCGACGTCGGCGTTGCCGAGCGTCCGGCCCTCGATGAAGCCGAGCACAAGCACACGCTCGAGCGGCCGGTACTCGATCACGGGCGCACCGACCCCCGCGCGGGCGGCGATCACCGAGTTGCGGAACTCGTACTCGCGGTTGATGCCGAGCAGTTCCGCGCCGTCGGACCAGACCCTGGCCACGTAGGCGCCGGTGTCGGTGACCACCTTGAAGTTCTGATTGGTGAGTCCGCCGGGCAGCGCGCTGACCTGCCGGGCGCCGCGCAGGCTCGGGACCCGTGCCAGGGCCGTCGCCGGGTCCTGCCGCACGTCCGTCACGTTGGCAGATTACGGTCCGCCGCCGGCAAAGGTCTAGACCAAAATGTGCCGTATTTGCGGATGGCTTGGCCCGGAACGGGGCCGGCTGTCGCGAATGTCGGCCCGAAAGGGTCTGGACAGTTTGCCTACGCCGCCCCTACGCTACGCGTCATCTGAGGTCCAATCGGATACGAAGGGCCGGTCAGTGAGCGCTACATCAGAGGTTGGCAGCGGCCAGGAGCGAGACTCGGCTGACCTGGCCAAATTCGGGTACAACCAGGAGCTGAAGCGGTCGCTCGGGACGTTCAGCTCGTTTGCCGTCGCCTTCAGCTATATCTCGCCGTCCACGGGCATCTTCACGCTGTTCTTCCTCGGCCTGACCACGATCGGCGGCGCGTTCATCTGGACGTGGCCAGTAGTCGCGGCCGGCCAGTTCATCATCGCGCTGAACTTCGCCGAGGTGACGAGCCACTTCCCGCTGGCCGGATCGGTGTTCCAGTGGTCGAAGTACATGGCCAACCGGGCCTACTCATGGTTTACCGGGTGGATCTACCTGTTCGCCGGCATCCTGACCGTGACCTCCGTGGTGGCCACGCTGCCACTCGCGCTGATCCCGGCGCTGGAGGGGCTCGGCTGGCATTCGCTGCAGCTGACCCTGCATACCGAGCTTGTGGTCGCGCTGATCACGCTGGTCGTCATCACCGTGCTGAACATCTACGGCGTGAGGCTCGTCGCGATCATCAACAACACTGGCGTGCTGTTCGAGATCCTCGGCATGTTCGTGTTCGCGCTGGTGCTGCTGGCGTTCCACGACCACCAGGGCTTCCACGTCATCACCAACACCGGCGGGCTGCACCTCGGCGCGAACACGTTCCTGGCCGCGATGTTCATGAGCCTGTTCGTCATCTACGGATTCGATACCGCGTCGACGCTGGCCGAGGAGACCCGCGACCCGCGGCGGGCCGCGCCGCGCGCGGTGCTGTTCTCGATCATCGGAGCGTTCATCATCGGCGGGGTATTCCTGCTCGCCACGCTGATGGCGATCCCGAACCTGCACACGGCGATCGCCAACGCCTGGGGGCCGCAGAACATCATCGAGGCGAACTTCTCGCCCGCGTTCGCCACCATCTACCTGCTGGTGGTTTCCGCGGCGATCTTCGTCTGCTGCCTCTCGATCATGGCGGCCACCATCCGGCTGGGCTTCGGCATGGCCCGCGACAAGCAGCTGCCGTTCTCCAAGCCCCTATCGCGGGTCTCGCCTTCGCTGCACACGCCCATCTGGACGTGCGTCACGATCGCCGTCCTGGCCGCAGTCCCGTTCATCCAGTTCACCGGCGCCGGGATCATCGCGATCGCGGCGACCGCGATGATCTACTTCAGCTACCTCCTCGGCAACCTCGCGATCCTGCGCGACCGGCTGCGGGGCTGGCCCCGGACGAGCTCGCCGTTCCGGCTCGGTAAGTGGGGCCTGGCAATCAACCTCATCGGCCTGGCATACGGCGGGGCGATGCTGGTCAACTTCGCCTGGCCACGAGCCGCGAGCAATCCCGAGCCGAACCAGACCGTGGTGTCCGGGGTCCAGCAGCTCAACTTCCACATCGGGTTCCTGGACAAGATTCCCATCCTGTGGACGGTGTTCGTCGTCATCGTGGTGATCGGCGCGCTGTACTACCTGATCACCGGGCGGACCAAGGACTTCGCGCCCGTGGTCGCGCCCGCCGACGAGCCGCTGCCAGCCGGGGATGCCGCCTAAAGGCCTGCGAGCTGAATGGCGCGACGTAGCGCCGGCCGGGTCCAGCCCCGTGACCCGGTGCGTGGCGGGGAGGGCGGCGCGCCATTCAACCGGGCGGCGGGGCGCTGCGACCGAAAGGGTCAGCGCGCCCCCGCCGCCCGGGTCCATGCCGGAGGCCTGGACCCGGGCGGCGGGCAGTGCTTGACCAACACAGCGCCCGGACCCACGCAGGGGAGGACACTGAGAGCATGCAGCGACGCCAGTCCTGGCTTGGCACCGTGCGCGCCGAGCCAGGAGTGCCGGCCTCGGCGGGTCTGGCCAGGAAGCCTCCGACGATCACCAGGCAGCCCGGCAGCACGGTCCACGGGCAGATCGAGGACTGGCTGGCGGACGCGATCGCCGCCGGGCAGCTGGCGCCGGGAGACCGGCTGCCAGCCGAGCATGATCTGGCCGCCTGGCTCGGCGTCAGCCGGATGACGCTCCGGCACGCTCTCGGGGAGCTCGCGCAGCGCGGCCTCGTGACCAGGACGGTCGGCCGTGGCGGCGGCACGTTCGTGGCCGAGGCCAAGCTGGAGCAGGACCTGACCACCCTGGCCGGCTTCTCCGAGCAGCTGCGCCGGCACGGCAAGGTCGCCGGGGCCAGGGTGCTTGCCGCCACGGCGGTCCCGGCTAGCGTCGCCGCTGCGGCCGCGCTGCGGCTCGGCCAGAATGACCTGGTCTTCCAGGTCCGGCGGATCCGGCTGGCCGACGGCACGCCGATCGCGATCGAGGACTCGCTGTTCCCGGCGGCGCTGTTCCCCGGCCTGCTCGACTGCCGCCTCGACGGCTCGCTGTACGAGTTGCTGGAGGAGCGCTACGGCCAGCGGCCGCACGCGGCCCGCGAGTCACTCGAGCCGGTCGTCGCCGGGGTCAGGGAGGCCGAAGCACTGGACATCGAGGAAGGTGGGCCGCTCATGCTGGTCGAGCGCACCGCCTACGCTGCCTCGGGCCAGCCGCTGGAGTTCGCTCACGACCTGTTCCGGGGTGACCGCACCAAGGTGGTCGTCTGGAGCTCAGAGCTGGCCGGCGAGCTCTGACTGCCGATCCGCGTGGAAGTTCACTGTCGCCAGAGAGGACTGGAGAAGAACCAACACATGTGCTCTGGCTGAGCGAGACCCGCAGCTAGCGATCGAGTGGACCACCGCGCTCTGACCCGGCCTACTTAGCAGCCCGCCACGAACGCGGAACCACGCCACCTTGGGGAAGGTGGCCCACCCGCCCGCCCCCGGCCATGCGCCGGCGCGCGCAGGCCTCACCTGTCCCTGGCAGACCACGCGGAAGGCACAAAGACCCTGATCAGCGTCAGGCTAATCCGGCCTGAGGGCCGGGTCGCGCCGGAACGCGTCGACCAGCTGCCAGAACCCGTCAACGTGCTTCCTGATGCGGGCCTCGTCAGCCACCGAGTTCAGGAACGGCTTGCCCTTGCCGACCAGGCGCACATCCAGGACCCGCCCGCGTCCGTCTACGAAAGGCTCCCTGACCAGGTAAACGGGGGCAAGCGACCTCGACCTGACCGAGTCGGGGAGCCTGGCCCGCAGCCACGCCAGCTGGCCGGTGGTGTACATGTTCGTCGGGATATCGAGTTCTTCAAGGCCCGTCAGCTCGCCCAGAGGCTCAATCCGGCCGTCTCCGATCCGCTTCGCGTTGAACGACAGCGACCGCAGCCCGCCGAGCACGGTCAGCGGCTCCAGCGACTCGAAGACCGACGTGCTCCACATACCGTCGCCGAAACCGACCTCCCGCAGCGCAGCCCCGGCCCGCAGATCCTCCAGGTCATGCAGCCGATTGAAGTCCCGGAACCTCAGCCCCGTCAGCGCAGGGTTCTGCGAAAGATCCCACAGCCGCGCGGCCCGCTGATTCCAGAAGAACTCAACCAGGCGCAAGCCGGGCAGATCTTCCAGCGGGCTCAGATCCGTGATCAAGGGACACTTGTAAAAGTCAATGGCCAGGAACTGCCGGCCGTACCTGGTGACGAAACGCTCAAAGATTGCCTGATCCAGCCCGCCGATCCGCACCGCCAGAGCATCGGGACGCTCGGCGATGACATCAAGTTCCCTCTCAGTCATTCGGCCGCCACCGCCACCGGTCTCGGGGAAGACCTGCAGCAGCCACGGCGGGACACCCCGATACGGCGGGTGCACATCGCGAAAGCACACCGGCTCCGAAGGCGTCTCCCGGGCCAGATCGTCGACGACCACACCCTCCAGCTCCGCCTGAAAGACCTGCTCGGCAATCCAGTCACCGACCTGCCGACTCACCTCGTCATACGGCTCAGCAGGCAAGTCCCTGCCCTCCGGAAGATTCACCGCGCCAGTATGCCCGGATTCTGCACACCCGAGCCAGTCCCGTTCGCCGCCGAACTTCAGCCCATGAGCCGCACGTCAGCTACAGAGCCGCAAGTCGCAACTGCCCCGGCGCCCGCCAGAGGCTGATCCGCGCCCCTAGGACGACAGCAGGTTTCCACACGGCCGGAGCTCAGCGCGCGCGGAAATCCGGCGAATCGGGCTTGCGGCCGACCGGCCCGGTAGATTTCCGCCGCCCTCGGGCGATAGCGTCCGTCCATGACCGTCAAACTTGTAGTCCTGTACACCCAGCCCGAGGACCCAGCGGCGTTCGAGGCGGCTTACGGGGACGTGCACGTCCCGCTGGTGGAGAAGATCCCCGGAGTGCAGCGCTTCGAGGCGGGCCGCATCAGCGGTGCGCTCGACGGCGGCGAGCAGACCTATTTCTGGCTGGCTGAGCTGTACTTCGCCGACGCCGCGGCCCTGCAGGCAGCATTGGGCTCGCCCGAGGGCGGCGCTGCCGCTCAGCACTACGGCGAGATCGCGCCGCCGGGCTCGCGGATGTTCGTCCAGGAACTCGGCGGCTAGCCGGCCGTCAGCTGGACCTCGCCGGGCGCGGCGAGGGGATGATTTCCAGGTTCACCGGCTCCAGGCCGGTGATCTCCCACTGCTCGGCGCCGACGTCGACCGCGAGCCGGGACTTGCCGACGCGCAGGCCGCTCACGCGCAACGGCAGGTAGCGGTCGGGAACCTCGGGCGCGCACCACAGCTGCCCGCTGGAAACCTCAGGGGCGAAGCGCAAGACGGTGTGCAGCAGGAGCAATGGCGCCGCCGCCGCCCAGGCCTGCGGCGAGCACGACGTCGGATACGGCACCGGCACGGAGAACTCGGCGCGGTCAAAGCCGCAGAACAACTCCGGCAGCCGGTAGCCGAAGTGCTCGGACGCGTCGATGATCGCGTCGGTGACGCGCTGTGCCTGCTCGACGAATCCGTAGCGCATGAGGCCGGCGGCGCAGATCGCGTTGTCGTGCGGCCACACCGATCCGTTGTGATAGCTCATCGGGTTGTAGGCGCCCATCGATGCCGCCAGCGTGCGGATCCCCCAGCCGCTGAACATGTCCTCCGACATCAGGTGCCTGGCCACCGAGCCGGCCTTGTCCTTATCCACGATGCCGGTCCACAGGCAGTGGCCCATGTTCGAGGTCAGGGCGTCGATCGGTCGCTTGTTCTCGTCCAGTCCGATCGCGTACCAGCCGCGGTCGGGCAGCCAGAACTGCTCGTTGAAGATGCGCTTCAGCTGCTTGGCCTTCTTGCGCCAGACCGTCGCACCCCGCTCGTCGCCTGCCAGGTTGGCCAGCTGCGCCCGGGCGCGGTACGCGGCATACACGTAGCCTTGAACCTCGCAGAGCGCGATGGGCGCCTCGGCGATGGTGCCGTCGGCGAAGTTCACGCCGTCCCAGGAGTCCTTCCATCCTTGGTTGACCAGGCCGCGGCTGGTCTTGCGGCAGTACTCCACGAAGCCGTCACCGTCGGCGTCGCCGTAGGCCTCGATCCACTCCAGCGCGCGGTCGGCATGCGGCACCAGGCTGGCAATCGCCGTCGGCTTGCCGCCCCAGCGCTGCAGCTCGCCCAGCAGCATCACGAACAGCGCCGACGCGTCGGCCGAGCCGAAGTAGGCGCTGCGACCGCCGAGAGCGAACGAGGCGGCGGGCCCGAACCGCACCTCGTGCAGGATCTTGCCGGGCTCCTCCTCCGACTCGGGCTCGACCTCGTCGCCCTGCCTGGCTGCCAGCGTGCGCAGCGTCCCGAGCGCCAGGCCCGGATCCCACGGCAGCAGCATCGACGCGGTCAGCAGCGAGTCCCGGCCGAACAGCGCCATGAACCAGGGCGCGCCCGCTGCGACCACCGGCCAGCTCGGATGGTCGGGATCGAAGATGCGCAGCGCGCCCAGGTCCTCCACGCTGCGGCTGAGCACCTCGGCGAGGTTGCGGTCGGCCGTGCGGACCTGCGGGCCACGCTGACGCCACTTGCGGAGCCGTTTCGCCGGACGGGTGAGGTTGACCGGATGCCCGCGCGGATGCCTGAGCTTCATCACCACGCCGTCGTCGACGGGCACCGCCTCGACCGAAACGGTCCGCTCCGACTGCGCGGGTACCAGCAGCCGCCAGGTCAGCACGCCGTCAGCGACGGACGGGCTCTCATCGCCGTTGATGCGCAGCTCCTGCCGGCGCTCCCGCCGGCCGCTGGTGATGACCAGCGAGGCGTCGGCGGCGGTTGAAGTTGCGACCGTGCGCGGCTTGGACCGACCCTTGACCTCGAAGAGGTCGGCGAAGTCCGCTTCGGCGGCGAGCGCGACGACGCAGCGCTTCGGCTTTGCCGCGGTGTTGCGAAGGGTGATGTCCTCGCGCATGCCGTCGCCCACGTAGCGGCGCCGGACCACCAGCATCGAGCTGTCGGCCTTGCCGGCCTTCGGCGGCATCCGGCCGAGGAACGTTGCCGCGAACGGCTCCTGCGTGTGGACGGTCAGCGGCTGCGGCTCGATCCCGTCCACCCGCAGCTCCCACCGGGACAGCACGCGCGTGTCCCGGACGAACAGGCCGTGCGGGCGGTCCGGCAGGATGTCGCCGCCCTGCTCGCTGATGCAGAACGTGGAGCCCTCGATCAGCGTCACCGGATCGCAGGAGGCACCGTGTCCCGGCGGGAGATCGCCCGCCGCCCAGGGCCCGGTCATCGGGCCGGGCCCTGGGTCAGCTGGCGTCGTCCGCGACGTGGACTAGGCGCTGATGAGGCGCCGCCCGGCGGCCGGAATGCGGCGGATGAGCCTGGCCTCTCGGTCGAGCATGCGGCGGTAGAGGCGCTCGTGGTCGCTCGCCATCCGCTGCAGCGAGAACCGGCGCCGCGCGGCCTCGCGGCAAGCGGCGCGTTCGATGTCGGCCACCTGGTCAACTGCGCTGATCATCTCCCCCTCGTCACGGCACAGATACCCGGTCCTGCCGGACTCAACGATTTCTGTGGCCGCTCCGTTCGGAAATGCGAGCACGGGCGTGGCGCAGGACAGCGCCTCGGTCATCACCAGGCCGAACGGCTCGCGCCAGGTGATCGGGTTGAGCATTGCGTCGGCGTGGCGGAGCAGTTCGATTCTGCGCTCCAGCGGGATCTCCGTCGGGAGCTCGTCGTCCGGGTCGAGCAGCGGCCGGACCTCGGACTCGAAGTAGGCGATCTCGTTGTCCTCGCGCATCTTCGTCGAGAGGATCAGCTTCTTGCCGGCCTTCTTCGCGACGCGCACCGCGTGATGCACGCCCTTGTCCGGCGACATGCGGCCGATGAATATCAGGTACCCGCCGCCGCCAGGACCGGCCTTGTAGAGGTCGAGGTCGATGCCATGGTGGATGACGTCGGCGACCGGCACGTTGCCGTTGGCCTGCGCCTGACGCGCCTGCGAGTGCGAGATCGCCACGATGGAGGTGTGCTTCGCTATCTGCGCGAGGATCGGCGCCGTCTCCCCGTTGAACGGACCATGGTTCGTGTGCGCGACCGGAGGCCGCCGCAGCCCGCGCAGGCCCGCGATCAGCGGGCCGAGGAACGTGTGGTCATGGATGATGTCCATGTCCGCCAGCGACTCGTAGGCGGCCAGCACGTGCGCCGTCTCCGGCACCGTCACGCCGATTGGCGCGATCGCCTTCGGGTAGAGAAAGTCGGTTGGCACCGGGCACTCGGACTCACCCACAGTGAACAGGCGGACCTCGTGACCGAGTTCCTGCAGGCCCCTGGCGAGGTTATCGATGACGACCTCGGTCCCGCCGTACGCCGGTGGTGGTACCGGGACCCAGGGCGGGGCAATCAGGCCGATTCGCATCTGTGCTGCCTCCTCGTGTCGAGCCGCGTGACTATCACGCTTCGCTAGCGGCTGAGCGCAAGCTCACGCCAGCCGCTGGCGACTTTGGGCGCGCTGCCGGTTCCTGCGCTGGCCCTGGGGCTGGCTGGGGCACAAGAGGCACCAGCTGCCAGCGCGGGCACACGGCGGTGCGAAATGGCCCGGTCGCACCGGTCGACGTGACCGGTCCGGCTCCCGCACTCTGCACACCCGCGGGGCGGTGCCAGAGCCAGGCCGAACGCCATAAATACCGTGCGTATAGAGCCGATAACCGAATGCAATGTTCCCGTCAGAATGGCGCGGCAAACGTCGGGACCGCCCTGGCAACGATCATGAGAATGCACCCCGGAGCAGCGGTGGCTGGTCTTCGCCGCAGCTCTGCGGCCGGTCCGGCGCCCGGTCCGGCGGCCAGCCAGCACGCCGGGCATACCGCCCTTCACCTGGCGAAACCGGGACGGTAGGTTTGGGCTGTGACTGATGCGGCGCATGGTGCCAGGGAGGAGCAGTTTGCCCCCAGCGAGGCCGCCGTCTCACCGCTCCAGGCCGTGCTCTCCGGCCTGCGTCAGCCCATCGTCCTGATACTGCTTCTCATCGCCTTTTTCACCACAATCTCTGGCAAGCCGCTAGACGGCTTCCTCATGCTGACCGTGGCCACCCTGCTCGTCTGGGACGCAGCCAGGACCCGCCTGGGGTATCTGCAGGTGCGCGCGCCCAGCGCCGCGCGCGCCCCGGTGCCGCCGGCCCGCCGCCGGCGGCTCCTGGTCGGGGCCTCGTGGGTGTCGGCGGGCCTCCTCTACGCCGGGATCGTCGGCAGCTTCAAGCGGTACTCCTGGCCCGCCACCGCCGCCGTGGTCGCCCTCGGCTGCCTGATGGTGGCGATCGGCTGGCAGGGTCCCCTACGCGACCGGGCCCAGCTGACCGGGAACGCGCTGCGCCGCGTCTGGCTGTGGGCGGTGGTCCTCGTAGCGGGCGGCCTGTGGGAACTGAGCTCGCTTCTGCAGCAGCCGCATCTCACCACTGACTCCTACGCTCACCCGACGATCAGCGCCCTGACCGACCCGCTGCTGGCCAGCCACCCGGGCCGGTCTCTCGCCCTCGGCGGGTGGCTGCTCATCGGCTGGTTCCTGGCCGGCCGGTGAACAGCCACAAGGCCACCATCCTCGGCTACCTGCTGGTCCTCGCGTCCGGCGTCGCGCTGCAGATCAAGGCGCTTACGCGGCGGGACCGGTTCCCGTCGCTCGGCCGCGTGTTCACCCACGTCATGCAGTCGCGGACCGGCCGAGTCGGCATTTTCGTGGCGTGGGCGTGGATCGGGCTGCATTTCTTCGCAAAGTAGGGCAGGCGATCCATCGCCGCGAAAATCACGAAGAACGGTAGTAGGCCTCGATTGGCACGCGGGCCTCGGCGAGCAGCGCCGGGCCGTCGCGGCGCACC
The DNA here is from genome assembly GCA_035484155.1 of Streptosporangiaceae bacterium. Classification (GTDB taxonomy): domain Bacteria; phylum Actinomycetota; class Actinomycetes; order Streptosporangiales; family Streptosporangiaceae; genus JAJYUU01. The sequence continues at coordinate 3,076 of DATHPF010000302.1, read as the reverse complement.
GTCGGCCAGTCCGACCCCGGATTGAGCTCGATGAGCTGGTCGGTCGACAGGGCATACACGACCCGCCCGAGCCCGGAGCGAGCGATGCCGCCGGTGCACATCCCGCAGGGCTCGCAGCTGGTGTACATCGTCGTCCGTGCCGCGGTCTCCTGATCAAGCTCACGGGCCGCCCAGCGGGCGAGTTTGAGCTCGGGGTGAGCGCTGATGTCGTTGTCGCGCCGCACCGTGTTGTGGGCCTCGATGAGGACCGTGCCGTCGGCGTCGGCCAGCAGCGACCCGTAGGGCGCATCGTCCAGGGTGACGGCGCGCGCGGCGACCGCAATCGCGCGCCGCAGCAAGGTCTCGTCAGCGGGTGTGATCACGAGGGCGTCCTCCAGCGGGTAGCCACGGCCGTCAGCGCGCGCCAGGCCACTTCTGGCCGGCGGGTCTCCTCCGGATCGCCGTGGTAGGGATCGAGTACGACGGTATCGGCGCCTAGCCGCCGGAGCTGATCGAGATCACCGAGTATCTGCTCGAGGCTGCCGGTGCCCGGGAGCCGTCCGGTCTCCTCGGCCGGGGAGTCGGTGAGCGCCAGACCGATGCGAGGCGCAAGCGCCGGCAGCGCATGGCCTGCCACCGCATCCCGCAGGAAGGGCAGAGTCGCCCGCAGCGGGTGCCACGCGGCTTCGAACCTGATCGATCGCCGGATCGCCGCCTCGCTGTTACCGCCGACCCAGACGGGGATGGCGGATTTCGGACCCCAGGCCTCGCGCAGCGAGGTCAGGTAGTCGTCGGTCAGCCGGCCGCGCTCCGCGAACGGTATTCCGAGCGCCTCGAACTCCTGGCGCGCCCCCCCGACGCCGACCCCGAGCACGAGCCGGCCCCCGCTGAGCTCGTGCAGGTTCAACGCCATGCGCGCCACCACCAGCGGATGCCGGTACGGAAGCACAACCACGGTCGTGCCCAGCCGTACCCGCGTCGTGATGCCCGCCAGCCAGGACAGCGCGGTGAACGGCTCGTAGAACGGTTCCGGGTACCGCACGGCTACATCCGGGGTGACAACCACGTGGTCCGAGACCATCAGGAGGTCAAAGCCGAGCCCTTCCACGATCCGCGCCCACTCGCGCAACACGCCGGGGTCGGTTCCGGGTCCGTAGTTCGGTACGTTGACGCCCAGGTGCATGATGGGAGGCTATACCGGCGATCATCCGGCCTGGAACCACTTTCTCCCGGCAGATACGATGACTCGCCGTGCTTTTCCCTGTAGATTGCGACTATGGCCGTGAACCTCGATGACGTTGACTGGGCGATCATCGACCAGCTCCAGCAGGAAGCGCGGATCTCTCTCAGTGAGCTTGGCCGTCGCGTCAACCTCAGCCCGTCGGCCACCACCGAGCGTGTACGGCAGCTGGAGGCGGCGGGCGTTGTCGCCGGCTACCACGCGGTGCTCGACCTGACCAAGGCCGGCTACCCGGTGCTCGCTGTCGTCCGGCTGAAGTACCCGGGCAACCATCACGAGCCGTTGCGCCGCCTGCTGGCCGAGCGCCGGGAGATCCTCGAGTGCCTGCGCACCACCGGTGACGACTGCTACGCGCTGAAGGTCGCCGCGACCTCAATGGAGCACCTGGAGACGCTGGTGGGCGAGCTCGCCGATTTCGGCAGCACGACCACCAGCGTCGTCTACAGCCAGACGATGCCCTATCGCGGGCCCGCCCGGCCCTGACCGGTATCCGGGCGCCCGCGCCGGCGGGCTCAGCTGCGGCCCGCGCGCCGCTGGAACAAGATCGTCGCCGCGACGCCCGACACCAGCAGGATGCCGCCGCACCAGGCGATGGCCAGCCAGGGGCTCGTGCCCAGCGGCTGGGACAGGAGCAGCCCGCGCACCGAGCTGATCACCGGAGTCACCGGCTGATGCCTGGCGAAGCCGCGGATCCACGTGGGCATCGTGGCGATGGGCACGAAAGCGCTGCTCGGGTACGGCAGGAACAAGATCCCGAAGGTGATGCCATTGGCCGCGTCGGGCGTGCGAACCAGCAGTCCGAGCGCCGCCGACAGCGCCGAGATCGCCGTGATGAACATCAGCAGCAATCCGGCTGCGCCCAGCCAGCCCGCCGCACTCGCGTGCGGCCGGAAGCCGATGGCAAACGCCACGCCAAGCACGAGCGCGGACGAGGCCAGGTTGCGCAGCACGCTCGCCACGACGTGACCGGCAAGCAGGGCCGCGCCGCCGACGTTCATCGAGCGCAGCCGGTCCATCGCACCGCTGGTCATGTCTTCGCAGACCCGCACCGCCGTCAGCGCCGAGCCGAACCCGGCGCACAGGACCAGGACGCCGGGCACCACGTAGGTGTGGTAGGCCTCGCCGGTCCTGATCGCGCCACCGAAGAGGTAGACGAACATCAGCATCAGCGCCACGGGCAGCAGCAGAGAGGTGATGACGGCGTCGGTGTTCCGCCAGCCGAGCCGCAGGCACCTGCCGATCATCACCAGCGCTCTCGCCGGGCCGGACGCGGACCGGCGCGGCGCCGCGCCGAACCCTCGAGCGCCGGCAAAGGCATGGTCAAGGGCAAGATCCGGGCTAGACATTCTCGAGCTCCTTCGGCGTGGTGGTGGCCGGCGCATGGCCGGTGAGGGCCAGGAAGACCGCGTCCAGCGTCGTGTCGTGCACGGCGAACCGGACGACCGCGGTGCGGTTCGGATCGATCTCGTCGAGTAGCCCGCGGACCTGCGCCGCCTGGCCGTCGGTGGGCACGGCGATGGTCAGCGCATCGCGGTCCTGCGCAGCCGCCCGGTGCCCCAGAACTCGCAGCGTCACGTCAAAAGCACTCTGGTCGGCAAGCCAAAGCTCGAGCCGGCGCTCGCCCACCTCGTCCTTGAGTGCCCGCGGCGTGTCGTCAGCGACGATCTGGCCGCCGTCAAGGACGGCGACGCGATCGGCGAGCTCATCGGCCTCCTCCAGGTACTGGGTGGTGAGGAAGACCGTGACCCCGGAACCGGCCAGCTCGCCGACGACCTGCCACATGGCCTGGCGGCCGGGCAGATCCAGTCCGGTGGTCGGCTCGTCCAGGAACACCACGTCCGGCCGGCCGACCAGCCC
>DATHPF010000301.1:0-5688 GCA_035484155.1 Streptosporangiaceae bacterium | reverse complement strand
ATCGAGCAGCCCGTCGACGAGAACCTGAAGGTTCTCCAGGGCCTGCACCGCGCGGTGTCCGGCCTGCACTACGAGATCATCCGCCGGGTACCGGCCCCCGATGGCGTGCTGCAGCAGCACGTCCTGCGCGGCAGGCTGCGCGGCGGCGCTGAGGTCGAACTGCACGCCGCGATGTACCTGCAGGTGCGCGACGGTCACATCACCAGGATCGAGGAGTACCTGGATTCCGGTAAGCGCGCCGCGATCAAGGCCGCCCGCGAAGCCCTCTCGGCCTAGGTCAGGGTTTCCGCCCGACCCCGGTCAGTGACCGCGCCTCGGCGGGGCCGACGACGAGATCGTGCAGGTCACCGCCCACCTCGAGCCGGCCCGACTGGTCGAGCCCGCCAGCCTTCACCGGCTCGAAGCCTGCTGTGCGGATCAACCGCCCGACTTCCTCGCCAGCCCGGTCGTCGTCGGTCGCGTAGAACAGGACCGCCGGTTCTGGTGACCGGTTGCCAGCGGACTCGAAGAGGCCGGCCGACATCGTGCCGAACGCCATGGCCAGACGCGCCCCCGCCGGCAGCCACCCGGCTACAGCCTTCCCAGAGGATTGCCCTTTCGGCAGGACACGTGAGACGTTGCCGTGCGCGTCGGCGGTGACCGGGTTGCTCGGAATGATCACGACCTTGCCGGCTAGGGGGCCGGCGATCTCGTCGATGACGCTCTTCAGCACGGTGAACCGCAGCGCGAGGATGACCGCGCTGGCGCCCTGCAACGCGTCGCTGTTGCCGTCGGCGGCGACCGCTGCGCTCCCGATCTGTACCGCCAGCGTTCGTGCCGACTCCTCGTCGGCGCTCGAGAGCCGTAGGGTCTCGCCGCCCGAGGCGAGCTGGCGGGCGATGACCGATCCGAGCCCGCCGGTGCCGATGATCGCGGTAGTCATGACGGGAACCTCCTCAGCGTCACGGTACTAGCGATGGTGGCCCAGGGTGAGCGTCGTCGCGGGGACGATTATTCGCGGTCTCAATTCTCCCGTGTTTCTCAGAAGTGAACTCTGGCCACGATGCACCACATAGGTTGCGGTTTCGGTTGAAGTTGGCACGATGCTCAACCGTTATCCGTTGCCAAACCTCAGAACTATTGCGTAAACCGTGGAGTCCCCGTACAAACAGTGAGATGAGGATGGGTCCGACTCCTGCTTCGCCCGGTACCAGCTTCGGCAGCGTCTCGGAGAAGGAGGCTGCGGTCCGGATCGTCGGCCTGCACAAGCGGTTCGGCGACGTGGTCGCGCTCGGCGAGACCGACCTGACCGTCCTGCAGGGCGAGTTCTTCACCTTGCTCGGCCCGTCCGGATCGGGCAAGACGACCCTGCTCCGCCTGATCGCCGGCTTTGAGCAGCCCGATGGCGGCACGATCGAGCTCGTCGGCACCGACGTCACCCGCATCCCGCCGTACGCGCGCGACGTCAATACCGTCTTCCAGGACTACGCGCTCTTCCCGCACATGACCGTCGCCGAGAACATCGAGTACGGCTTGAAGGTCCGCCACGTACCCAAGGCGGAACGCAAGGCGAAGGCGGACAGGGCGCTGGAGACGGTCCAGCTCGCGGACTTCGGCGCCCGTAAGCCGGCCCAGCTCTCTGGCGGTCAGCGCCAGCGCGTCGCCCTGGCCCGGGCGATCGTCAACGAGCCGCAGGTGCTGCTGCTCGACGAGCCCCTCGGCGCCCTTGACCTGAAGCTGCGCCAGCACATGCAGCGCGAGTTGCTGCGCATCCAGCGGGAGGTCGGCATCACGTTCATGTACGTGACGCACGACCAGGAAGAGGCGCTCACCATGAGCGACAGGATCGCGGTGCTCAATCACGGCAAGATCGAGCAGATCGGCAGCCCGGTCGAGGTGTACGAGCGCCCGGCAACCGCGTTCGTCGCCGACTTCATCGGCGTCTCCAATGTGATCGAGCGCGACGGGCGCCAGATCACCATCAGGCCGGAGAAGATCACGCTGCTCGCTGCCGACGATGCGACGCCTGCCAGCGCGGACGCGCACGTCGAGCCAGCCACCATCGCGGACGTCATCTACGCCGGAGTGCTCACACGCTATGTCGTCGTCCTCGACGCCGGCGGCGAACTCGTGATCAGCCGCCAGAACACGCAGTCACCACCCGGCCAGGCAGCCGTCGCTGTAGGAGAGCAGGTCCGTGTCTCCTGGCTGCCGGCTCAGGCATTCACGATCACCCGAGGGGGTTAACCATAATGCAGATATTCACCAGGCGGCGCACCGCCCGGTCGGCCTTGGCCGCCGGACTCGCCGCGCTGTCCCTTACTGCGGCCGCCTGCAGCTCAGGCAGCAGCGCCCCGGCCGCAAGCGGCACTGGCTCAGCCGGATCGGGCAGTTCCGCCAGCCAGCAGGCCGGCACTGCCGGGCTCACCGTCCCCACCGCGAACCTTCCCGTCCTGCAGAAGGTCGGCAAGGGCGAGGGCCAGCTCAACTTGATCGCGTGGGAGGGTTACCTGGACCCGTCCTGGGTCAAGCCTTTTGAGACGCAGACCGGCTGCACGGTTAACGCCAAGTACGCCGGCTCCTCCGACGAGATGGTCTCGCTGATGAAGAACGGCGGCGGCGGCCAGTACGACATGGTCTCCTCCTCCGGCGACGCCGACCTGCGGATCCTGTACGCCGGAGACGCGCACCCGGTGAACATGAACCTGATCCCCGCGGCCAAGGACTTCTTCCCCGCCTTCCAGGCCCCCAGCTTCAACACCATCAACGGCGTGCACTACGGCGTTTCGCTGCAGTGGGGCCCGAACGTGCTGATGTACAACACCAAGGACTTCACGACCGCCCCCACGACCTGGTCCGTCCTCTACGACTCGAAGTACAAGGGCCAGATCACCGTCCCCGACAACCCCATCCAGATCGCAGACGCGGCGCTGTACCTGGAGAAGACCAAGCCGAGCCTGGGCATCACCGACCCCTACGAGCTCACCCAGCCGCAGTTCCAGGCCGCCGTCTCGCTGCTGGCCCAGCAGAAGCCCCTGGTGAAGAAGTACTGGGCGCTAGCGTCGGAGGAGATCTCCGACTTCCAGAACGGCAACGTGATCGTGGGCGCGGGCTGGCCTTACCAGGTCAGCACGCTGAAAGCGGCCAAGTTCCCAATTGGCTCGACGGTTCCCGCCGAGGGTGCGACCGGCTGGGCGGACACCTGGATGCTTGCCGCCAAGGCACCGCACCCGAACTGCGCTTACATGTGGATGCAGTACATCAGCACGCCGCAGGTGCAGGCCAAGCAGGCCGTCACCTACGGCGAGACGCCGGACAACGCGAAGGCCTGCCCGTACATGGACAAGCTCCAGCCGGGCTCGTGCGCCGAGTACCACGCCAACGCCCCGGCCAGCTACCTGGCGTCGATCAGCCTCTGGAAGACCCCGTTGGTGACCTGCGACAACGGCCAGAACAACTGCGTGCCATACGCAGACTGGGTCACAGCCTGGAACACGCAGGTGAAGTAGCGACGGTCTCATGACATCCACAGCAGGAACCAGGCCAGAAGAAAAAAGTCAAAACCAGGTCATACGGAACGTATGGTTGCTTCGCCTGTCCACCGCGCTATGGCGCCACCCGTGGGCGCGGGCCACCTTGCTGCTGACCCCTCCGCTGGCCTGGTTCCTGCTGGTCTACATCGCGTCGCTGGTCGTGCTGCTGGTCACCGCGTTCTGGACCGTTAACCCGTTCACCACGAACATCGACAAGATATGGACGCTGTCGAACTTCCACGAGATCTTTACCACGCCGGCGTACCTGTCGGACATCGGCCAGACGGTCGGGATGGCGGCCGCGGTGACGGTGACCGACGCGGTGATTGCGTTCCCGTTCGCCTACTTCATGGCACGGGTCGCCGCCCCGAGGACGCGGACTGCCCTCTTCGTGGCGATCCTCCTCCCGCTGTGGGCGAGCTACCTGGCGAAGGTCTACTCCTGGCTGCTGATCTTCACTAACCATGGCTTCCTCGACTGGGTAGTCGGGGGTCTCGGCCTCGGGCACCCGCAGCTCATCTACACCAACTGGGCCGTCTACGCGGTGTTCTGCTACCTGTGGCTGCCCTTCATGATCATCCCGGTCTACGGCGCGCTCGAGCGGGTGCCCGCGTCGCTGATCGAGGCTTCCCAGGACCTGGGCGGCCGGACCTGGCGGACGACCCGCTCCGTGCTCCTGCCGCTGGTCCTGCCCGGCGTCGTGGCGGGGTCGATATTCACCTTCTCGCTGACGCTCGGCGATTACATAACGCCGCTGCTCGTCGGCGGCACCAGCGCGAATTTCATCGGCAACATCATCTACACCAACATCGGCATCGCGAACAATGTGCCGTTCGCGGCGGCGATGGCGATGGTCCCGATCGTCATCATGGGCATTTACCTGTCGGGCGCCCGGGCGCTCGGCGCATTCGAGGCCCTGTAGCGGAGGAGGTGGAGTAATCATGGAATCCAAGGGCCTGCGGATCGTACTGCGCGTATGGGTCACGCTCGTGCTGCTTTTCTTGTTTGTCCCGATCGCGCTGATCGTGCTCTACGCGTTCAACAAGTCGAATATCGAAAGCTGGCCGATTCCCGGGCTCACCGGGCACTGGTTCGCGGTCGCCTGGAACGACTCCCAGGTGCGCGCGGCCCTGTGGCTCTCGGTACGGGTGGGCCTGGCGGCCACGGTGCTCGCTCTCGTCCTCGGCGGCATGGTCTCTTTCGCCCTGTACCAGTTCAGGTTCTTCGGCAGGGACGCCATCTCGCTACTGCTCATACTGCCGATCGCACTGCCTGGCATCATCACAGGCATCGCCCTGAACTCCTTCTTCACGTTCGGCGGGGTCCAGTTCAGCACGCTGACGATCGTGGCGGGACACACCACCTTCTGTATCGTCGTGGTGTTCAACAACCTGATCGCGCGGCTGCGTCGAATGCCTGGCTCGCTCACGGAGGCGTCCATGGACCTCGGTGCGCGCGGTTGGCAGACGCTCCGCTACGTCATCCTCCCGCTGAGCGCGACGGCGCTGGTCTCCGGGGCGCTCCTCGCGTTCGCGCTGTCATTCGATGAGGTCATCGTGACGCTATTCACCGCGGGCGCGCAGAACACCCTGCCGCTATGGATTTTTGGCGCGATCCGCCTTGGCCAGCAACTGCCCGAAGTCAACGCCGTCGTCACGATCGTCATCCTGCTGACGCTTTTCCCTGTCGTGCTCGCCGCCCGGATCGCCGGCGCCGGCGCGATCAACCGCTCTAGCCGAAGCGCCTAACGGCCGGGGCTGAAGCCGGGGTAGCCGTACGCGTCTCCGCGCGGTCTGGGTCGTGTTCGCCGAGGTCGGCGAGGGTTTACTCACCAATGCGCGTTGCGCCCATGCGACCTTTACGTTTACCTTCGATTTCACCGACGTCAGCCGACACAAACTTCAACTGCCCCCAGCCGCTTGAGCGCCCCGCGAACCACCCGCAGGATCAGCCGGAACGCGCCGGGCCCCGGAGGCTGGCGAACGGGAGTGACCGCGTGGTCGACGCAGCCGAGGAGTAGCCCATGACTGGCACGGGCCCGCTGATCCGTCCGATGACGCCGGCCGACCGCCCGGCCCTCGCGAACTTCCCAAACCGGGTCTCGGCCGGGAGTGCCATCTTCCGATTTCATGGATCGGTCACCGTGCTCACGGACAAGACCCTGAACCTCCTGCTC
>DATHPF010000300.1:0-8212 GCA_035484155.1 Streptosporangiaceae bacterium | reverse complement strand
TGCGCGAACTTCACCACGTAGCGTCGGCCGGCGCTAGTCTTGAGCAGGAAGTTGTGGTCAGCTTCCCCGGGCAAGCGCTCCAGTGCCCCGCTCAGCCCGAAAGCAGCCCGGACGCTTTCCGCAGCATCGGCCTCCGCGATTGCCGCTGACGGCGTCAGCCGTATCAGGTCCAGGAAGGGGTCACCGGAACCGTCGCAGCCGGAGATTGCTTCTCGCGCAGTCAAGTGACGGGTCTTCCTGTTCCGTGAAATATATGATATTGCAGCAAATCTCCCCCCGGCTTACTGCTAATACTCAGTGTGAACTTGCCGTAATTCCCGGGCTGATGGGACAGCTGTTCGAATGATCCAATACTGGGCTACGCGGGCGACTCGTTCAGGCTGGATGCGGCCCCGCTGAACTCGTACCGTGGTTTAGCGAAAATACGCCGTACTATAGGTTCAAAGAACTGAATAGGCAGGTTCTCATATGCCGGGTCAAAGCTTTGCTGATCATACTTCTCACAGAACTCGGCACAGGCGTTGAACCACTCGTGCTGACGATAGGCGTCTCGCGCATTGCGGTCTAGGCCGAGGTGGTGTGCGTAGTAGTAGTATTGGAATACGCCGTGATGAGTGGCGATCCAGCGGACTTCGGGACGGACGAACGGTCGTAGTACAGCCCCGATCATTTCGCTGTGCGTGTACGGGGCAAGTCCGTCACCGATGTCATGCACCAATGCCATGACGACGTACTCCTCGTCGCGACCGTCTCGTTGAGCTCGACTGGCCGTCTGCACCGAGTGTGCGTAGCGCGAGATCTGATACCCATCGACGGATCCCTTCAAGTCGTTGAGAGCACCCAGAATCCGATCGGGGAGAAGGGCGTTGAAAGCAGCACCGACCTGCCCGAGAAACTCGTATTCCTCCTTCGTTCCATCTGCCATTCGCGTAAAGCGTACGGTTTGCATTCTATCTCCTTTTATGTGCGTTATCCCGCGGGCATCCGCCCGTCGGTGCGGACCCGCGGCGCAACACGCCCGCCGCAGGTCCGCCGCACCAGCAGGCGTGGTTGGATCACGATCTCGATATGTTCTTCCCCGGGCCCGTTGCGGATGCGCTCGAGGAGCAGTTTCACCGCCCTCCGGCCCATCTCCGCCGCCGGTTGACGTACCGTTGTCAACGAGATCTGCCGCAGCGAGGCGGTTGGCACATCGTCCACGCCGACGACTGCGATATCTTCAGGTATGCGCAAGCCGGCACTGAGAATGGCATCCATCGCACCGAACGCGATTTGATCGTCCGCACAGAAGAATGCCGTCGGCCGCGGTGACTTCGCAATGAGCTGCTGCGCGAGTGCATAACCGCTCTCCCGGGTGAACTGACCGTGCGTGAAGCAATCGGGCGAGGGCGTGATGCCGAGGTCCGCAAGCCCGCTGCGGAAGCCTTTGAGGCGCTCCGCGTTCGTCGATGTCGTCGCTAGGCCGCCGACGAACGCAACGGATTGGTGGCCGAGTGCGACAAAATGTTCAGCTACCAGCCGCCCGGCTCTCTCGTTATCCAGGTGTACGGCATCAGCCGCCAAGTTCGGCACGGTCCGGTTCAGCAGGACCAGCGGGATACGATCGATTCTGACCTTATCCAGGAGCTGCTGGCTGTCAATGAGCGAGGAGGTCAGGATCGCGCCGTCCACCTGGTGCTGGATAAGCAATTCAAGATAAGATGCGTGGAGCTCGCGGTCTTCTTGTGTATTGCACAGCACCACGTTGTAGTGTTCCTTCGCGGCAGTAGAGGCAACAGCCTCGATCACCTCCGGATAGAAGGGGTTCGTAATATTCGAGACGACCAGGCCAATGAGGTTGCTCCTACCGGTAATCAGTGTCCTGGCAGCGGCGTTGGGCGAGTATGCGAGTCGCTCCGCCGCGCTGCGCACGCGCATGGTGGTCGCCTTGCTGATGCGGGGACTGTTGTTGAGGACCCGCGAGACGGTTGACTGAGACACGTCGGCTTCACGCGCTATGTCCCGGCTGCTCGGATTGCGACGTCGACCTTCGTCAGCCTGTTGGGTGGTCGGCGGTTTCTTTCGATCCTGCGTCATGCGACCCATTCTCTACGAGAACAGAGCGGGAGATCACCGGGCGCCGACAGACTTGCGCTGCGGAATTCATGCCGCTTGAGGACGGCTGATATGGCCGGGCCGCCCGTTAGAGGACCGTGATTGCGAGGTCCGGGTATCACGGTGCCCTGGTACGCGGGCCCAGTGGCGGGAGTCATGCCGCGCCTGGAGCCGGGCGAGAGCTGATCGCTCCGGTCAGCGTCGCGATGTGCATTGCGTACTCGAGCGTGATCTCGATGATGTCGCCGAGCCGCTCTTCTCTCCAGGGGTGCCAGAAGCCTTCCGGTTCCTGGGAATCGATGTACCAGCGCGCGAATCGTCCGAGCCAGGCGAGATACTGGGGCTCACCGGTGATCTGATAAAGCAGGGCAGCGCCCCAGCTGCTCTTGCAGGCCGATGGGTAGAAGAACTGCTCGTCGGTGGCCGCCATCGAGAAGGCCTGGTAGCTGCGGGCCAGCGCCAGGTAGCGGTCCCGCGGGTCGGCCAGGTACAGACGGCACAAAAAGGCGGCGGCGATGCCGCCGATCGTCCACCTCTGCATGCGGTTCTGCTGATTCTCGACAACGAACCGCGGCTGGAAGTCCGGATCGCCGTAGCGTATCGGCGCCTGTCGGCTCCGCGACCAGAAGCAGAAGAACCGGTCCGGCATCTCGGCCTGCGCATCGTAAATCCTCTGCAGGAAGCCGGCCACCAGTCGCGCTTGGTCCATCCGGCCGGTGAGCAGGCAAGCGAATCCGGGCCCGCAGGCGTAGGGGATGTCCATGTCGTCACTCATCGAGCCGTCGGGCAGTCGGTCGTTGGCGAAGCCGCCGGAGACCGGGTCCTGCCAGCGCAGCAGGTTGCGCATGAGCGCGATGGACAGGTCGTGCTGGTGCAGCATCTGGGCGCCGACGATCAGCGTGGCGTCCCGGTAGGCCCAGCCGTCGTTGAGGAGCCGCAGTGGCCCGTCCAGCGTCATGTCGGCCGTCAGCAGATTCCGCCGGATCCAGCCACAGATCGCGTGTCCGGCGGGGGACTCCCCGTAGAGCGTGAATGTCCACGGGGCACGGTAGTACTTGAAACCGTCCTTGGCGTCACCCAGCGAGCCGTCGGCGTTGAGGTACCCCATCAGCCAGCCCACCGCACGGCGGCCCGACGCGGCGAGCTCACCCATCGTCTCCTGTGCTGCGACGGTTCCGGGTGGAGCGATCATCCTGGCGGTCACGTCGGCCCCCCGTGTGGTTCGGGCAGCAGGGCCACTGCTTCATCGATCATTCCGAGCGGATCGTGGACGGGCTGATAACCGAGCATCTGGCGGCCTTTGTCGCTGCTCACCCGCCAATGCCGGCGGGGTCGCTTCTGCCAGATCTCTACCACCTCGAGTCCCAGGCGCATGCCGAGATGCCCGACGAAGTCGCCTTCTGAGCACGGTGCTGCGGGGCCGATATTGAACGCCTCACCGACCGCGGCGTCGGCTTCGAGCATCGCGCGCATGCCCGCGGCAACGTCGCGGGCATCGGCGTACGTGACGGTGCCGGTGGCGCCGTCCGGGCCGGCCAGGACGAATAGCTTCTCGTAATCGTCATCGACGCTGCGCAGCCCGGCCAGTACAGCCTGCTCAGCTGGGCTGAGATCCGGATGTGCCTCGTACCAGGCGATGGCGGCTTTCACGAACCAGCGGCGGCCGAACACGCTGGACGGCTGGATGAATTCCTCCGGGTTCGCGGTGGCGGTCGGTCGCATCACGGCGAAGGGGATCCCGTAGGACTTCCAGTAGGAACGCGACAGCATCTCGGCGCCGACCTTGGTCGCGCCGTACACGGTGCCCGGGCGCTGCGGGTGTGATTCGTCGATCACCTCGCTGCATCCTTCGTCCTCGTCCAGGGAGAGGTAGACCGCATCGCTGCTCGTGTAGACGAAGCGCTTGATCTGCGGGGCGTGCTGACGCACGGCTTCGAGGACGTTGAACGTCCCACGCAGGTTGACGTCGACGAACCGGTCATCGGAGACGTCGTGGGTGGTTAGGGCCGCGCCGAGGTGACATACCGTGTCTACACCGGAAACAGCAGGCACCAGATCTTCCGGTTTCTCCAGATCGCCGTAGTACACCTCTGCGCCGACTTCGCCGACCCGGGCCAGGCCTGGATCATCTGCCAGCCCGAAGGCCCGGACGGTGTGGCCTTCGGCCAGCAAGAGCCGACTCAGGTGCGAGCCAATGCGTCCGCCTGCTCCGGTCACGAGAACGTCCACGATCTCCCCTTCGGCGCAACGGGAATGCGTGCATACGTAATCTCATGCCATGGCTGAGCCGGGTGTCAAGGCGCATCATGAATATTCTCGCTAGCCGACCGGTGTCTGCTCGCGTTTATGAACGATCACGCCATGGCGCATCACGAGCAGGGGTCGAGCGAGTTGCCGCAGGTCGGTCGTCGGATCCCCGGCCACGGCGATGAGGTCAGCTCTCATTCCCGATTCGACCGCCCCGATCTCGTCGCTCAGGCCAAGCAGTCGCGCTGCGTTGACCGTGGCCGCACGGATCGCGTCCATCGCCTCCAGTCCGTGGTCGTGCAGTAGGGCGATCTCCCTGGCGAGCATGTCGGGAAAGACCCCGCGCACACCGCAGTCGGTTCCGGTGACCACAGGTATCCCCATCCTGATGGCCATTTCGCACGCGGCCCGGTGCTTAGCAGAGATCTCAGCCTGCCGCCGGGCTACCCCGGCCGGAAGGCCCGGCATCCTGCTGTACACGTCGGTCACGGTCAGGGTGGGCGTCAGGAACGCACCGCTATCCTTGAGTGATCGCAGCGCCGATTCGTCAGCGAGAAAGGCATGCTCGACGCTGTCGACCCCGGCCTCCGCGGCCGCGGCCACTGCCGGGGAACCCTGCGCGTGAACAAGCACGCCGAGCCGCAGTCGTCTCGCTTCCCGGGTCATGGCCGACATCTCCTCGCTGGTCAGTTCTTGGACCCCGGCGAGGTCGGTGGTGAGCATGGCGGCCTCGCTGGCCACGAGCTTGATGACCCGTGCGCCATCGCGGGCTAGGCTTCGCACCGCAGTGATCATGCCGTCGATGCTGTCCACCTGAATGCCGAAATGTTGCCCATGACCACCGGTGATGGTCACGGCGGCGCCAGACGGGATCAACCGGGGACCCGCGACATCGCCAGCCGTGATCGCCGCCGCGAGCGGAATGTCCAAGCTCCGCGATGCCCCGGCGCTGCGGGCAGTGGTCACGCCCGCCGACAAGGCCTGACGGGCGTTGCGGGCTCCGATTAGCACGGCTCGCTCCGGCGGTTCGATCGCGCCGCGAGCGATTCCCTCGACGTCCAGGGACGGATCGATCGTGTAATGTACGTGGCAGTCGATGAGTCCCGGAAGAATAGTCGCTTGCGGGAGTTCTACCACTGTCTCGTCATGGGGCGCATCGGGCTGCGCCGACCGGACGGCCAGGATCTTGCCATCCCCGATGAGGATCTCGAGCCCACGTCGTGGTGTGTTGCTCCGTCCGTCGATGACCAGGCGCGGACGGAGCATGATTCGTCGGCCATCAGCGGAGTGCTCTATCACCAAGGATCTTCCCCTTCATGATGGCCGCAGTTCCCCGGCCTTCGGCATGAACCGCCACGCACTGTTCGATGGGGTCCTGCGAAGATCGTAATATCTAGCAACCTCATGCTGAATACGAATGCATAGTATCGTGGACGGGAGAAGCAATGTCCGACAAGGAGGCTTCGCTAAGCCCGGGCCTGTACCAACCAGTCGGATGGATGCCAGCCCACACGGGCAGGGGATACCCACCCGGAGCGCCTGGTCCAGGCGTGCTGGCGGCGGCCAAGGCGATGCTGGGCGAGCGGGGGGTGCACAGCCCGGCTCGGCGCGAGCGCGCTCTTTCCGCGGCGCTGGACCGGGACGTATGGGTAAAATACGAGTCTTTCCTCCCGGTCGGCAGCTTCAAGCTGCGAGGAGCGCTCTGGGCGGTGCGGCAGGCCAGCGGCCGCGGCGCGAAGGCGGTCGTCACTGCCTCCACCGGCAACCACGGCCAGGGAATGGCCCTGGCCGGCCTGCTGATGGGAGTGCCGGTCACAGTATTCATCCCGTCCGGCGTGGATGCCCTCAAGCAGCGCCGGATGCGCGATCTCGGCGCCGAGCTGCGGATAGCCGGAGCCGTCCTCACCGAGGCCGAGGCGGACGCCCGGCGGTTCGCCGACGAGATCGGCGGTACCTATGTCGAAGATGGTGAATCGGCTGACCTGCTGGCCGGCGCGGCGAGCATCGGAGCCGAGATACTCGATCAGGTCCCGGCCGCGGACACAATAATCGCTCCGGTGGGCGGGGGGAACCTGGCGGCGGCACTATGCCTGGCGATGTCCGACGCGACCGCGCCGGTCCGCCTTATCGGCGTCCAGTCCGCCGCGGCCCCAGCGGTCACCGTGAGCTGGCTGAACCAGGAGGCAGTACGGCGCCCGTGCACCACGCTCGCCGGCGGCCTGGCCACCGAGCATCCAGGTGGGCTGGCGCTCACGGTTCTCTGCGCTCGCCTGGATGCCATGTGCCTGGTCGATGAGGATGACCTGTGGCATGCCCTGCGCTGGACGTATGACCTGCTGGGCCACAACCTGGAACTCGCCGCCGTGGCGCCGTTCGCCGCTCTCAGGCGCTTCGGCTCATCGATTCCGGGCGACACAGTCGTGGTGGTTGCATCGGGCGCGTGCATCAGCGCCGATCAGCTGGCGGCTGCGCTGTCCGGCCAGAGCCGCCAGGGCTGGATAGGCGCGTCCGAGGCGGGCTGAACCCGGCTCAGCCATGGTCCCGGCGGAACACGACGCCGGGCAGCCGGCCGGTCGGCTGCCCGTCCCACAGGACGGCCTGCCCGGACACGATCACGGCCGAGATGCCGGTCGCCATCTGATGGGGATCGGTGTACGTGGAATGGTCAGCGATCACCGCAGGGTCGAAGACCACCAGGTCGGCGACGTACCCCGGTGCCACGACGCCGCGATCCGGGATTGCGAATCGCTGCGCCACCTGGAAGGTCGACTTGTGCACCGCGGCTTCCAGGGTCAGCACGTGCTCGTCACGCACGTAGCTGCCCAGCAGCCTGGGGTAACAGCCGTAAGACCGCGGGTGCGGCTGCCCGGCGCCGCTCGGTCCGGCTGGGTCAAGGCCCAGCCCGTCCGAGCCGATCATCGACAGCGGATGCATCAGGGCCGCGCGTAGATCGTCCTCCGAGCGCCCGAACGCGACGATCACTGCCGTACCCCGGGATGCGGTGGCCAGGTCGAGAAGCACCTCGACGGGCGGCAGGTCATACAGCGCCGCGAGGTCGGCGACCGAGCGCCCGACCGGGTCGGCCCCGTCGGGAAACACGCCGCCGGCCAGCAGGATGTCATGCCAGTCGTGCAACCGGTTGTGTTCGATGTCGGCGCTGATCCGCGACCGCGTCGTGGGCTCGGCCAGCCGTTCCAGCAACTTGCCTGTCCCGCCCTCGAGCGTCCAGCGGGGCAGAAGCTGGGTCAGGTTCGTGCTGCCGGCCAGATAAGGATAGATGTCCAGGCCGACGTCGATACCGCGCCGCGACGCCGCGCCGATCTCATCGAGCGCCCGGGCGACCTTGCCCCAGTTGCGCTGGCCCGCGACAGCCAGATGAGAAATCTGGACCCGGCAGCCGCTTTGCTCGGCTACGGCGAGGACCTCGGCTACCGATTCAAGCAGCCGATCGCCGTAGTTGCGCATATGAAAAGCGAACAATGCCCCATGACGCGCGACCACATGCCCGAGGGCGGTGAGTTCGGCGGCGCGGGCGTAAGCATTCGGCGGGTACATCAGGCCGCTGGACAATCCGACGGCGCCGTCCGCGAGGGCCTGGTCAGCCATCGACTGCATGTCGCCGATCTCGGTCGGCGTGGCGGCCCGATCGTCGAATCCGACACAGCTAGCGCGGATGGCGAGATGCCCGGCGAGCACCGCGACGTTGATGGCCGCGCCTTGGGACTCGACAGTGCTGAGGTACTCCGCCATCGAGCGCCATCGCCAGGCGACCCCGGGATCGACATCGACGATCGACAGCAGCGAACGTACGGCGTCGGCGTCGGAGTGCGCTCCCAGAGGGGCGACTGCTAGCCCGCAATTACCCATCACC
>DATHPF010000299.1:0-11613 GCA_035484155.1 Streptosporangiaceae bacterium | reverse complement strand
GAGGAGTACAGCACCCACAGCGGATGCGAGAACGGCACCTCGGTGAATTCAAGTTTCGCCTGGCTAGCGTCGGCCGGACCAAGGCTGTCCCAGCTCAGCTGTTGCACTTCGGCCGGCAGGCCGGCCAGCCCGGTGCCGGTGCCGGTGCTGGTGCCGGCGCCGGTGCCGGCGCCGCTGCCGAGGTAGTCGACCAGGACGACGGCGTGCAGGCCGGGCAGCTCCGCGGCGATCGCGGCCAGTTCGGGGCGCCGGTCGAACCGCTTGCCGCCGTAGGCGTAGCCGTCGACGCCCAGCAGGACTTTCGGCGAGATCTGGGCGAACCTGTCGATCACGCTGCGGGCCCCGAAGTCAGGCGAGCACGACGTCCAGATCGCGCCCAGGCTCGCAGTAGCGAGCATGGCGATCAGGGCCTCGGGCGCGTTCGGCAGGTAGGCCGCGACCCGGTCGCCCCGGCCGACGCCAAGCGCCGCCAGCCCGGCCCGGACCCTGGCGACCTGTGCCCGCAGCTCGCCATAGCTCAGCTGTCCGTCGTGGCCGGCCTCGGAGCTATAGCTGATGGCGATGAGATCAGGCTCGGCGG
Organism: Streptosporangiaceae bacterium; assembly: GCA_035484155.1. GTDB lineage: Bacteria > Actinomycetota > Actinomycetes > Streptosporangiales > Streptosporangiaceae > JAJYUU01. The sequence continues at coordinate 11,033 of DATHPF010000299.1, read as the reverse complement.
CTGCCCGGTGCAAGGCGTTCCGGGCGTAGTTCAGCGTGCTGCCGTCGAACCAGCTGGCAGATGGCAGCTGTCCGGTGAGCACCGGACCGGCGCCACGGGTCCCGAGCACGCCGAAAAAGTCCCAGATCGACGACCAGAACTCGCCTGGCTCGTCGACGGACCATTGCCAGAGCTGCCGGTACGTCGGCACGCCACCCGGCGCGTCGATGAGTGGGCCGCCGTGGTCAGCGAGCCAGCGGATATACCGGGCGACGACGCTGCGGCCAGCCGACTGAGCAGATGGCTGCCAGAGAATGTCGCCGTAATCGCGCTCGGCGGCCGGCGCCAGGTCGTGGCCCACGCCTTATGCCCCCCAACCAGCTAGCACGTCCGTCCTCATTGACTGGACTTTTATACCAGTATGGAGCTCTGCCGAGCCCGGACCAGTGCGTACCAGGCTAGCCACTGAATGCCCGTGCAGCTAACGCCGTGCAGCTAACGCCGTGCAGCTAGCGCCCGGCCGGCACCCTGGTCAGCCGGTCGATGGCCGCGATGACCTGATCGGTGTCCGACAAGTCGGCCAGCACGAGGTCCGCGCCTGCGTCCCGGAGCTCAGCCGCGGTCGCCCGGCCGGTCGCGACCGCGATGCTCCTGGCGCCGCCGACGCGCGCCGCTTCGACGTCGCGGACGGTGTCGGCGATGTAGACGGCCGAGTCCTCCGCGATCGGCGTCCCGTACTTCTCGCCAGCCTGGCCGCGAACGAGCAGCAGCAGCGAGCCCCGCGGATAGGCGTCCGACCCGTAGCCGCCAATCTCCAGGTCAAACAGCTGGTCGAGGCCGAAGGCGCGCAGCTTGCAGATGGCGTTCGGCTTGATGCTGCCGGTCAGCACCGTCTGCACGACGCCGGGCAGCCCAGCAGCCGCGGTGGCGGCGGCCCGAGCGCCGACGAGGAGCCGGCCCTGGCGGAGCAGTTCGTCTTGGCGCATGACGAAGGCGGCCTCGAGCTCCCAGCAGTACCTGGCGAGCAGTTCGGCGTCAGCGACCTCGTCCAGGCCAGTCGGCACGTCGTTCAGGTACAGCGATTCGAAGAAGATCTCGGTGTCGCTCCGGCCCGCGAGCTGCGGAAGGGCAGCGAGCGGACGGCCAGTGACGCGGCCGAAGGCGTCGGCATAGGCGTCCCGGGAGACCCTGCCTACGTCGAGCAGGGTGAGATCGATGTTCCAGAGGACCAGGCGGTCGATGGCGCACCTCCGGGGTGAGCTATCCGTTGCTTGCGAGCGTACCCGCGGATCGGACAACTAACGCAATTAACTCAGGATTCACCCGAATTCGCCCCGAGGAGCCTCCAGCGCACCCCGCCGCTCCAGTGTGCTACAACGTAGTGGGCGCCCGATTCGCGTATATTGCCCGCCGCGGTTCGCGACCTAGGCCAAACGCGTGTACGAGCGGTACGAAAGATTCGTACCGCTCGTACACGCGTTCGCGGCCAGCACCGGCTGCGGGGAAGCCGGCGGCCGATTTACCCCATATGCGGGTAGCGGTGGTCGACGGGCGGCACGAACGTCTCCTTGATTGCGCGCGGGCTGACCCAGCGAGTCAGGTTGAAGATCGAGCCAGCCTTGTCGTTCGTGCCGCTTGCCCTGGCCCCACCGAACGGCTGCTGCCCCACCACGGCCCCGGTCGGCTTGTCGTTGATATAGAAGTTCCCGGCCGAGAACCGCAGTACCTGCGCGGCGTGGGCGATCGCGGCCCGGTCCTGCGCAATGATCGCGCCGGTCAGCGCGTACGGGGCAATGTCAGCGGCCTGCGCGACCACCGTTTCGTAGTCGGCGTCCTCGAAGACGTGCACGCCGAGGATCGGCCCGAAATACTCCCGAGTGAAGATCTCGTCGGTCGGGTCGGTCGACACCAGGATGGTCGGCCGCACGTAGTAGCCCTGCGAGTCGTCGGTCGTGCCGCCGGTGAGCACCGAGATGGCCGGCCGCGTGGCCGCCCGCGCCAGCGCATCGCGCAGCCGGCCGAACGCCCGCTCGTCGATCACCGCGCCCATGAACAGGGACAGGTCGGCCGCAACGTCACCCATGGCCAGCGACTCGGTCGTGCCGATGAGCCGGTCCTTTGTGCGGTCCCAGACACTGCGGGCCACGTAGGCGCGCGAGGCGGCGGAGCACTTCTGGCCCTGGTACTCAAAAGCGCCCCGGACGAGGGCGGTCGCCAGGACCTCCGGGTCAGCGGACGGGTGCGCGATCACGAAGTCCTTGCCGCCGGTCTCCCCGACCAGCCGCGGGTACCCGCGGTAGCCGGCGATGTTTTCCCCCACGGTCCGCCACAGGTGCTGGAACGTCCCGGTCGAGCCGGTGAAGTGGACTCCGGCCAGCTCGGGATGGCGGAGCGCCACATTCGACACGGCGCTGCCGTCGCCAGTGACCATGTTGATGACCCCTGGCGGCAGCCCGGCGGCCGCGAGCAACTGCATCAGGTAGTGCGCCGACAACTGCTGGGTCGGTGACGGCTTCCAAATGACCACGTTGCCCATCAGGGCTGGCGCCGTCGGCAGGTTTGCCGCGATCGAGGTGAAATTGAACGGCGTGATCGCCAGCACAAACCCCTCGAGCGGCCGGTACTCCAGCCGGTTCCAGGTGCCGGGGGCACTGGCTGGCTGCTCGGCCAGCAGGCGCCGCCCGAAGTGCACGTTGTACTTCCAGAAGTCGATCAGCTCGCATGCCGCGTCGATCTCGGCCTGGAACACCGACTTGGACTGGCCGAGGATGGTCGAGGCGTTGATGACGGACCGCCAGGGGCCCGCCAGCAGGTCCGCGGCCTTGAGGAAGATCGCCGCCCTGTCGTCGAACGACAGCTCCCGCCAGCCTGGCGCCGCGGCCCTGGCTGCCTCGATCGCCGCAGTCACGTCAGCGTCGGTCGCGTTACGCAGCTGGCCGAGCACATGCCGGTGATTGTGTGGCTCGACGACGTCGACGGTGTCACCCCCGCCAAGCACCTGCCGGCCGCCGATGGTCATCGTCAGCTCGGCCCGCTCACCAGCCAGATCCTTGATCTTCTGCTCGAGCGTCACGCGCTCGGGACTGCCTGGCGCGTAGCCCTTGATCGGCTCGTTCCCCGGAAGCGGGACATTAGTGACAGCATCCATGGCCGATCGCTCCTTGCTAACCCGACGTCAGTGGCGGCACCACCCATGGTGCCATGACGGCCCAAATTCGCCGCCCCAGGTCGCGCCGCGAACACAGCAGGCCAGGGCACACCGGCAGGGCTAGGCGCACAGCCGGGCCGGGGCAGCCGACACGCCGCTGCGGGAATGCCCGCGATGGCCGGCCGGGTTACGCTGGCAATGGGCCCAGCGCGCCCAGCAGCTCGAGTCACATCCGGCTATCTGGAGGCGCCATGACTGAGCTTGCGCGTCTAGACCCCGCGCGCAGCCGAACCGCACGAGACGGCGTGACCTCTAGGTCGGCGTCCTCGGTTTCCGGATTGCCCGACTTGCGCGGTGCGGCCGGGAGCGGGGCCGCAGGGACCGGGGCGGCGGCGAGCGCGCCGACCAGGGCCTCGTCATCGACAGCTTCGGCGCTGAGCCTGAGCTCGCCAGTTCCTGGCTGGACAGTTGTCACGGCAGCACTGACGCCAGTGCTGCTCGTCGGAGGCTGGCTCGTGAGCGGCGCACTCCAGCCGACCTCCTATAGCCCGCTACAGCAGACCATGAGCGTGTTGGCTGGTCAGCCTGGCACCGACCGCTGGATCATGACCGGGGCGTTTGTCCTGGTCGGCGCCACGCAGCTCGCGACCGCCGTAGGCCTGACCGGGATTGGGCTGCCGGCGCGCCTGCTGCTTATCGCGACTGGATTGTGCACGTTTGGCGTGGCGAGCTCGCCTGAGCCCGCGGCTGGACCCTCGCACGTCCACCTGGCCTTCGCGGCGAGCTGCGTCTTCACTACGGCCGTCTGGCCGCTCTTTGTCGCCCGGCGCGCCCCTGCACCGTCGTGGAGCGTCAGCATTAGCGGGTGCGCGGCGGTCACCACGTTCTTCGCCGCCTTGTCTGGCTGGCTCGTGTTCGCCAGCTTGGGCGGCGGCGACCTCGGCCTAGCCGAACGAGCGACGTCAACCGCCCTGGGCCTTTTCCCGCTCGTCGTCGCCATGAGCCTCTGGCAGGCCGCTCGTAACTCACGGCCATCGGCGGGGCGCGCCATATCTCACGACATCAGGTCGCCGAGCTCCTGAGTCGCGTACCACTGCAGCTCGTGCCCGTCAGCGCCATCGACGACGAACTGGGCATCCTCGTCGCCAGCGTCCGCGTTTGGCAGCGCTGCGATGGCGTCAGCCAGGTCTGCACCCGCGTCGGGATCATCGACCAGCCCCGACACGATGTCACGCAGCACGACCGGACTGCTGATCTCCACCAGAGCCGGCTCGTCGAAACCAGCGCTTGCCGATATCTGCCGGTCTGCGACCTCGGCAGCGAGCACCACCCGGCGCCGCGGCGCCGCGGGGTCGGCTGCGAGCAGGCGCAGCGACTCCCTGGCAGCGTGCATCATGGCCACGTACTCGAGTTCCTCCATGTCGCCGCTGGAGTACCACTCCCGCAGCGCGGGCGTGACGGCATAGCCGCGGACCGGCGATCCGTGGATCTCGCCAGCACGCAGCATCCCGGCCACGGCCGACAACGTAGATGGCACATAAACGCGCACAACAGGCCCCGAAGCGCTACGGAATAGACCTATGAGTGTGCCAGGCCTACCACCGCGGGATCAGCCGATCGCCGGACCTGGTGGCTCAGTCGTGATCAGCTCCGCCGTTATCAGCTCCGTAAATTGCGGGCCGTAGCTCGGCCGACGCAGCGAGCGCCGCGACAACTGCCGCGACCGCGCCTTCCAGCGACTCGTGCTCCCAGACGCGGACAACTTGCCAGCCGGCCGCCGCGAGCGCGAGGTCGGCGGCCCGGTCGCGCGCCACGTTCCTGGCCAGCTTCGGCTCCCAGTACCAGGTGTTCGCGGCCGGCTGGGTGCCGTGCTCGGGGCAGCAGTGCCAGAAGCAGCCATCGACGAACACGGCGACGCGCCGTGCGGTGAACGCGATATCAGGCCGCACGCGCGCGCCGGTGAGGTCAAGGCGATAGTCCTTGCGATAGCGATATCCCTGCTTATGCAGGGCGCGGCGCAAGGCGAGCTCCGGTTTGGTGTCGCTGCGCCGGTTGGCCCGCATATTGGCCGATCGGCCCGGACTAGCCGGATGCGGGTAGTCAGCCACAGCCGCTGAGCGGGACACCGAGCAGGTCAGCCACCTGCTGCGCGGTGTCCTCTGCCGCGGTGTGCAGGACTCCGGTGAAGCCGACCTGCTCGGCCGCTGTGATGTTCGCCTGGATGTCGTCGATGAAGACGCATTCCTCCGGCGGCAGCCCTAGCAGCCCGGCCACATGCCGGAAGATACGCGGTTCCGGTTTCCGCATGCCGACCTCAGCCGAGATCACCACGGCATTGAACATGTCCTCGAACAGCTCGCGCGGGTAGCCGCCACCCCACGAGTTCGACAGCAGCCCGGTGGGCACGCCGCTGGTCTTCAAGTTCCGGAACAGCGCCAGCATGCTGTCATCGAGTGTCTGCCCAGCGAACATGCGGGCTAGCAGGCCTGGGCCCGCTACCGGTCCGCCGTCCTCGCGCACCAGCTCCCTGGCCAGCGCGAGCTCGAACTCGTCGTTCGTGCACTCGCCGCGCTCAAGCGCGTGGATGGGATTGCGGTCCGCGCCGTCGCCGTAGGCCTGCTTGACCCACAAGCGCATCACCGCGGTGTAGCTCGCGCGGCTGATGCCGTCGGCCGCGAGCCAGGCGTTGACGCTGTCGGCGATGGGGGTGGTCATGACGCCGCCCCAGTCGGTGATCACTCCGCGCAGCTTCGATCCAGATTCTCCTGACACGTGTTGATCGTAAGCGAGGTAGTTGCGTGTCGTGCCCGTACTGCTAGCTGACAGAATCTGCCCATGGATCGGGTAGCAGTAGTCACCGGAGCAAGCAGCGGTATTGGGGCGGCCTCCGCCATAGGGCTAGCCGCGGCCGGCTATCGCGTCGTGCTCACGGCCCGCCGGGCCGACCGGCTCGCGGACGTGGCCGCGCAGATTGCCGACAGCGGCGGCAGCGCTGTCGTGCACGAACTAGACGTCACCGACCGTCCGGCCGTCGACGCTCTAGCGCAGTCGCTTGACCGGTGCGACGTCTTGCTGGCCAACGCCGGCGGCGCGGTCGGCGCCGACACCGTCGCCGCCAGCTCCGCCGCCGACTGGCAGGCCATGTACGACGTGAACGTGCTCGGCACCTTGCACGTGACGCAAGCGCTGCTGCCCAAGCTCATCGGCAGCGGCGCTGGCACGATCGTGCTGATGGGCTCGACCGCGGGGCTCATCAGCTACGAGGGCGGCGGCGGGTACGTCGTCGCGAAACATGGCACGCATGCGATCGCCGAGACGCTGCGGCTGGAGCTGTTCGACCAGCCCATCCGGGTCATCGAGATCGCGCCGGGCATGGTGAAGACTCCCGAGTTCGCGGTGAAGAGGTTCCGCGGCGACGCCGACAAGGCCGCGGCCGTCTACGCCGGTGTCGCCGAGCCGCTGACCGAGACGGACGTCGCCGACGCGGTGGTCTGGTCGGTGACACGGCCCGCGCATATGAACGTTGACCTGATGGTCCTGCGGCCGCGCGCCCAGGCCGCTCAGTACAAAGTGCACCGGGTCTTCTGAAGCCAGCCTCACTAGACTAGGGCGGTGCACACCGGGACTACTGCGACCGAAGCCGCAGCCCGGTCCCGGTTGCTCGCTGTTGATTCGTACTCCGTGTTCCTCGACCTCACTGGTGGCGGCGACGTCGCCCGGTCGCGAACCGAGATAAGGTTCCGCTGCACCGAGCCGGGCGTGCCGACGTTCGCCGATCTCGACGCGATCGCCGTGCACGAAGTCGTCCTGAACGGCCAGCCCATAGATCCGGCGTCGGTGACAGCGGGGCGCGTACACCTGCGGGACCTGGTGGCCGACAACACGCTGGTGGTTGACGCGACGGTGGCGGTGTCGCGCAGTGGCAGCGGTCTCACCCAGTACACGGATTCCGCCGACGGCCGCAGCTATGTGCTGGCCAACTGTTTCCCGACCGCGGCACCCACCGTCTTCTGCTGCTTCGATCAGCCGGACCTGCGCGCCGCAATCACGCTGATCGTGACGCTGCCGGCCGGCTGGACCTGCATCTCCAACGGCACAGCACTGCATCGCCCGGCCGGTGGCGCGGCCGGTGTGTGGCGGTTCGGTTCGGTGGCGTCGATGAAGCCGTACGAGTTCACACTCTGCGCTGGACCGTATGTCGCTGCCGGGCCAGGTGGCACGGCCAGCGCCGGCGCGACTCAGCTCACCGTCCACTGCCGCCCCACCATGGCCGGCTCACCCGGACTGGGCCTGATCGCCGACCTCGTGGCTGCCGCGTTGCGGCATTACGAGCAGCTGCTCAGCGTCGCCTGCCCGTACGACAAGCTCGACATCGTCTTCGTGCCCGAGCTCGGACCGCTCGCGATGCAGTTGCCCGGGGTCATGTACGTCAACGAGGCGCTGCTCCAGCGCGCCGCAGATCCGGGCGACCATCACGTGGCGGTTGTCTTGGCGCACGAGGCCGCGCACCTGTGGTTTGGCTGCCTGGTCGAAGGCCGCTGGTGGGACGACCTGTGGCTAGCCGAGGCGCTGGCGACCTACCTGAGCGTCGACGCCGTGGGCGAAGCCCTGGGGATCAGCACTGCGTGGGCCGAGTTTGGGATGAGCAGCAAGGCACTGGCCTATCAGGCCGACGGCTTGCCCAGCACCCAGGCGGTTTCGTCCCCCGTTGACTCCGCGGCCGACGCGCTGACCAGGCCAGCGGCCATTACCTACTCGAAGGGCGCCAGCGCGCTGCGGCAGCTCGCGGCGCTGATCGGGCCTGACGTCATGCACCTCGGGCTGCGCGACTACCTGACCAGATACGCGTGGCTGACGACGTCACTCGCCGACCTGATCGACTGCTGGTCCCGCGCCAGCGGTCGCGACCTGCGGGGATGGGCGACCGAGTGGCTGCAAGAGCCCGGCGTCAGCACGCTGCGCCCGCAGATCACCGTGGGTCCGGATGGGATTGTCACCTCGTTCGCGGTCGCACAGGATCGGCCGCAGCTCGACGGTGGGGGCGCGCTGCGCACGCACGCGCTGACGATCGGGACCTACGAGGTCGACGGATCTCAGCTGACCCGGCGGCGGCGGATCAGCGTGACGCTCAGCGACGAGTGGACGCATGTGCCCGAACTGACCGGCAGCCCGACGCCAGCGGCGATCATCCTCAACGACACCGATCTCACATTCGCCACGGTCAAGCTCGATGCTGAGTCGTGGCGTTCGCTGGTCGCGTGCACCATGGACGTCACCGACCCCGTCGCGGAGGCGGTCTGCTGGCACGCGGCCTTCGCCATGGTCCAGGCGGCCGAGCTGGGCGCGGCTGAGTTCGCGGCGATCGTGGCCCGCAGGATGATGACTGGCAGCCCGATCGTGGAGCTCGACCAACTGCTAGATCGCACGGTCGCAGCAGCGGACCTGCTCGCGAGCGCGACCGGGCGGGCGGCAGCCCGCCAGCAACTGGCCGCCGCCGCGCTCAGCGCAGCCGAGCTGGCGGAGCCGGGTAGCCGCGAGCAGCGCATCCTGGCGCGCGGCTGCGCCACCTGCGCCGACAGTCCTGCGCAGCGCGACCTGCTCCGATTTTGGCTCAATGGCCGATCGCTGCCGGCTGGTCTGGTCGTCGATCTTGAACTGCGTGCCAAGATCCTGACCACGCTGGCTGCCTACGGCCAGGCCACCAACGACGATCTCACCGCTTACGCCCGCGACGACCCGGTCGCCGGGGACCTCGTGCGCGCGACGTGCAGCGCCAGGCACCCGGCCCGGGCAGCGAAGGAAGCTGCCTGGGCCGCGGCGCTCGACTCCAGCCAGCCGCCGCGGCTCGCGCTGGCGCACGCCCAGGGCTTCTGGGTGCCGGGCCAGGAAGGCCTGGTCGACGGCTTCCGTGATCGTTATTTCGACGAAGCGCTGCCGGCCCTGCGCAGGCGGGACGGCCGGACGATGCAGCGCCTGGCCAAGGCCCTGTACCCCGCGACGCTGGTCGACCAGGCGACCCTCGCCGCAACCGACGCTCAGCTTGACCGGCTCGAGCCAGCCGACACCCTCTCGGCGATCCTGCGGGAGCAGCGCGCCCTGATCTGCCGCGCGATGACCGCCCGCGCCGCCGCAGGCGCCATCTCCTAGCCCGATGCTGCGCCAAACCGACGTCCGCGTAACCAAGAGCTCCATGGGTGGAGAATCACTGCTGCCATGGCAACAGCAACTCGCCACCCATGGATGATCTTGGAACACCGCCCGCGCGCGAAGCGCGCAAAACGGAATGTTCTGCCCGCTTAGTCCGTTTGTGTCACCTTGCTGAGGCCGCGCGGCTGGTCGGGGTTGATGCCAAGCCGCCGGGCGAGCGCCTCGGTCACGAGCTGGCCGGGCACGATGAGGCCGATGGGCGCGAGCCACTCAGGCAGTGCAGGACCCGGCAGCGAAGCAGTGCAAGCCCCGGCCAGGGCAGCCCCGCCGCCGATACCGAACGCGCTCGCCCCCGCGCCCGTCACCCGCCGCGCGAGGTCGACGCTGCCGGCCAAGGTCGGCCCAGAATCAGAAGCGACCACGATGGCCGGCGTCTGGGCGTCGACCACCGCGATCGGCCCGTGCAGCAGGTCCGCGTAGGACAGCCCCATCGCGTGCAGATAGCAGGCTTCCTTCAGCTTGATCGCCAGCTCCAGCGCGGCTGCGTAGGCCAAGCCCCGGCCCGACACGACCACTCCCGGCACCTTGGCCAGCGCCGCCACTATCGGCTCCAGGTCAAGCGGACCGGCCAGCAGCGACTCAATCGCGTCCGGCACTGCGATGAGCTCGCCTGCATCCAGCGGCGCGCCGAGGGCCAGCCCGACGACAGCCAGCGCAGCCAGCTGGGTCGTGAACGTCTTCGTCGCGGGCACCGCCTGCTCGACCCCGGCTGCTGTCACGAACGCGACGTCGGCCGCCTCAGCGAGCGGCGACGACGCGCCGCCGTTGGTGATCGCGAGCGTCCGCGCGCCGCACGTCTTCGCCCACTCCAGCGTCTCGACGATCTCCTCAGTTCGGCCCGATTGCGATAGCGCGATCGCCAGTACGCCGTCCAGGTCGAGCCGCGCCCGGTAGGTGGTCGCGATCGAGGGCGCCGCCAGGGCCGCGAGCCGGCCGGCGTGCGCCTGGATCAGGTAGCTGCCGTACACGGCCGCGTTGTCCGAGGTCCCGCGAGCGATGAAAAGCACCGTCCGAGTCCCCGCCGCCAGGCTGGCGACCTCGTCGCGGCGCGGCAGCAGCGCATCGATAGTGGCCCTCAGTGCCGCAGGCTGCTGCCCAATTTCCTGGCGCATGAGCGATGGACCAAGCGCGTTCCCTGCCTGCATGTCGTTCTGATCCCTTTCGGTCACGCCTGCAGCGACGCCAGCGTGCTGGCGGCGCCATCTGTATATACGAGGCGCCCGGCTATCCAGGTCGCCCGGGTGCGCAGGTCGTCGCCGAGCCAGACTAGGTCGGCGGTCGCGCCCGCGGCGATGCGACCGAGGTCGGGCCGGCCGATCAGGTCAGCCGGGACCACCGTGGCGGCGGCGACCGCGACGGCGAGGGGTACGCCACTGCCGACGGCGTTGGCGACCGCGACGTCCATGCGCAGCGCCGACCCGGCCAGCGTCCCGTCACGGCGGACCGGCGGTGCGCCCTCCGCTGCAGGCAGCGTGATGGGCTCGCCGCCGAGCAAGTACTCGCCAGGCGGCATCCCGGCCGGCGCCGCCGCATCGGTCACCAGCGCGATCCGGCCGGGCGCCGCGCGGAAGGCCAGGCCGCAGACCGGCCCGACGACGTGATACAGGTCCGCGATGAGTCCGCTGGTCAGCCGTTCGTCGGTGAGTGCCTGGCCGACGACACCGGGTTCCCGGTGGCCAAGCGGCCGCTGCGCGTTGAA
>DATHPF010000298.1:0-13436 GCA_035484155.1 Streptosporangiaceae bacterium | reverse complement strand
GCCGGCCGCGAGGCACACGAGGCGCACGGCGCCGACCAGGTCCACGGCAGCAGGAACGCCGCCGGCCCGCGCGATGCCGGCCAGCCGGTCAAGCGCACCGCTGGCGACGGCGGTACCCGGCGCGGTCGCGCCGAATCCGATCAGCGCGCCGACCGTGGCGAGGCCCCACGCGAGTCCCAGCGCCTGCCAGAGCAAGATCGCCGCAGCCGGAGACCGGCGCGGCCAGGACGCGTTGGCGAGCGCGCTCGCAGCCCAGATGCTGCCGACGGCGACCGCAGCAAGAATAAGGACAGCGGTGGACACGGCGTCACCCCCGGGCTGCGCCGCCGAGCGCTCCCAGAGCCCGTAGCAGTGCCTGCGCCTCGGTGCCAGACACGCTGCGGGCGAACCTGGCCAGCGCAGCCTGCCGATCGCCGGTCTGGTCCAGCGCACTCAGCATGAGCTCGGTCACGTATGCTTCCCGGCTTTCGGCGGCACGGTAGTGCCACGCACGGCCATTGCGCTCTCGGCGGGCGAAACCCTTCTTAGCGAGCCGGTCTAGCACCGTCATCACAGTGGTGTGGGCTAGGTCCCGATCAGTGAGCAGTCCGCTCACCTCGCGCACGCTCAGCGGGTCTACAGCTTCCCAGAGCACTTCCATTATTGCGCGCTCGAGCTCGCCAAGTCGGTTCACGGGCTAATTCTAACGTGGGACGAAAGCTCTCCTCCAGGGCAGGAGGGGAGCGCCGGCGCTACCGTGCGACTGTGACTGTGCCCCGCATCGGCGTCAGCGTCGACCTGGTGATCCTGACTGTCCGGGCCGGGCAGCTCGCTACCCTGGCCTGGCGCCGGGACGGCGATCCGTATGCGGGCATGCTGGCCCTGCCAGGCGGCTTCATCCGTCTCGATGAGGACCTGGCTGCCGCGGCGGCTCGGGTCCTGGCCGAGCGGGCCGGCCTGCCGGGCGCGCCAGTTCACCTGGAGCAGCTGCAGACCTATGGCTATCCAGACCGGGATCCAACCCGGCGCGCGGTCTCGGTGGCCTACCTGGGCCTGGCTCCGGACCTGCCGGCCCCCGATCAGCCGCAGATGAGCTGGCAGCCGGTCAGCGAGCTCACGCAGCTGGCCTTCGACCACGCCAGGATTCTCACCGACGGCGTGGAGCGCGCACGCTCCAAGCTCGAGTACACCTCGCTGGCGGCTGCGTTCTGCCAGGACGAGTTCACCGTCGCCGAGCTCCGCCGCGTGTACGAGATCGTCTGGGGCACGGCTCTCGACCCGCGCAACTTCCATCGCAAGGTGACCGGTGCCCACAATTTCCTGGTCGAGACCGGCGAGGTCACGGCGTCAGGTGGCGGCCGGCCAGCCCAGCTATACCGGCGCGGCACCGCAGTTTTGCTGCACCCGCCCATGCTGCGGCCGCGCTTCCACGGTGACGATCGCGCACTACCCTGAGAAGGTCAGGCGTTCAGCGGCGAGCAGCTCAGGAGGACAGCGGTGTCCGAGCAGTACCCACGATTCCGGGCCGTACTGGACCAGTTCGCCGGCTACAAGCCAGGCAAGGCACCGACGCCGTCGGGTGGCCGGACATTCAAGCTGTCGTCCAACGAGTCGCCATACGAGCCGCTGCCGTCGGTCAAGGCGGTCCTCGCCGATGCTGCCGGCCACGTCAACAGATACCCCGATAGCGGCGCAGCTGAGCTGACCGAGGCGATCGCCAGCAGGTTTGGCGTGCCGGCTGAGCACGTCGCGGTCGGGTGCGGCTCCGTCGGCATCGCTCAGCAGCTGCTGGAGGCCGTGGGCGAGCCCGGCTCGGAAGTGATCTACGCGTGGCGGTCGTTCGAGGCGTACCCGTACCTGACCGACCTGGCGAACGCGACCTCGGTGCAAGTGCCGCTGGTGGGTTACGGACACGACCTGCCAGCGATGGCAGCCGCTATCAACGATCGCACCAGGTTGATCTTCGTCTGCACGCCGAACAACCCGACCGGCACGGCGGTTCGGCAGGACGACCTTGCCGCGTTCCTGGACCAGGTGCCGGCCGACTGCCTCGTCGTCATCGACGAGGCCTACGTGCAGTACGTGCGCGACCCCGGCGTCGCCGACGGCCTGAGCCTGTACTCCGGCCGGCCGAACGTGGCCGTGCTCCGGACCTTCTCTAAGGCCTACGGCCTGGCGGGGCTGCGGGTTGGCTACCTGATCGGGCACGAGCCGGTAGCGCAGGCCGTCCGTAAAACGATGCTGCCGTTCACGGTGAACTCCCTGGCTCAGGCGGCCGCTATCGCCTCCCTGGCGGCCGAATCCGAGTTGCTGGAACGCGTTGAGCTGGTCGTGAAAGAGCGAGACCGGGTCAGGCATGACCTGCTTGGCGACGGGTGGAGCGTGCCGCCGACGGAGGCCAATTTCGTCTGGCTGCCGCTGGGCGAGCGGTCCGCCGAGTTCTCCGAGCACTGCGATGCCGCCGGCATTAGCGTGCGCCCGTACGGAATCGACGGCGTCCGGGTCACGATCGCCGACCCGGAGGCGAACGACGCCTTCCTTGCGGCGGCGGCTCGGTATCCGTACCGCGCGTAGCAATTCGGGCCTGAGCCGCGCCAAGGCAGTGAGCCCGATAGTCCAGAATGGGGCTATGGACACATTGGCGGTGCTCGCAGCCGAGTCACCGCCGGTGATACTGCGCACCGCCACGGACGCGGATGTGGCGGCGATCGTCGCCCTGATTGCTGCTGATCAGCTCGGTGCTACCAGGGACGGCGTGCGGGACGAGGCCGACCTCGCTGCTTACACTGCCGCGTTCCGAAGCATCGACGCGGATCCGGCGCACCTGCTCGTCGTGGCCGAGCGCGATGGGCAGATCGTGGGGACGCTGCAGCTGTCGTTCCTGCCCGGCCTCGCCCGGCGGGGTGCGCTGCGCGCGCAGATCGAGGCGGTCCGGGTGGCCCAGAGCGAGCGCGGCTCGGGCCTCGGCGCGGCCATGATGCGGTGGGCCATCGACGAGGCCAGGCGACGCGGCTGCGCGCTCGTGCAGCTGACGAGCGACAAGACTCGCATGGACGCGCACCGGTTCTACGCGCGGCTCGGGTTCGTCGCCTCGCACGAGGGGATGAAGCTGGCCCTGTGACTAACGACACTGTGATTAACGACACCGTGACTAACGACACCGTGATTAACGACAGCAAGCTTTATGTGATCCACGAAAACCCGGACTGGTACGCCCCGCTGGCGGCCGCATTCGACCAGGCTGGCGTGCCGCACGAGCAGTGGCTGCTTGGCGACGCGGTCGTAGACCTGGACGAGGAACCCCCGGCTGGGGTCTTCTGGTCGCGGATGAGCGCGTCCGCGCACACCAGGGGCCACCCGTTCGCCAAGGACCAGACCCGCGGCGTGCTGGCGTGGCTCGAGGCGCACGGCCGGCACGTCGTGAACGGGCGTCGCGTGCTAGATCTGGAGATGAGCAAGGTGGAGCAGCTGGCCGCGCTCCGGGCGGCCGGATTCGACGTGCCCCGAACGGTGGCCGTGGCCGGCCCGAGCGGTCTGGCGGCGGCGGCGAGAAAGATCCCCGTTCCGTTCATTAGTAAGCACAATCAGGGCGGCAAAGGTCTCGGTGTGCGGCTGTTCACCAGCCACGACGAACATGATTCCTACCTCGCCGGGCCCGACTATGAGCCGCCGACGGACGGGATCACGCTCTTGCAGGAGTACCTGGTCGCCGCGCAGCCGCAGATCACGCGAGCGGAGATCGTCGGCGGTGAGTTCGTCTATGCCATCACTGCGGACACTGACCGCGGCGGCTTCCAGCTGTGCCCGGCGGACGCGTGCGCTGTGCCGCCAGCAGGTGGGCCGCCAGCAGGCGGGCTGGGCGAGCCGGAGCCGAGCCTGTTCACGTTGCGCGCGGGCTTCAGCGATCCGGTGATTGGCCGGTACCTGGAGTTCGCTGCGGCCCATGGCATCGGCATCGCCGGCTTTGAGTTCATCGAGACCGCTGATGGGCGCCTGGTCACCTACGACATCAACACCACCACCAACTACAACGCCGAGATCGAGGCCGTGGCCCCGCGGTCGGCGCTGGCAGCCGTCGCGTCGTACCTGGGTGGCCTCCTGGCCGGGGCGGCGCGTACGCGGCAGCCAGGGAACTAGGAGGGGATCGGCGATGCGGTTCGGGTACTGGATGCCGATCTTCGGCGGCTGGCTACGCAACGTGCAGGACGAAGGCATGCCGGTGTCCTGGCCCTACATCCGCGACCTGGCCGTGGCGAGCGAGCAGCTGGGGTTCGACCTGTCGCTGATAGCCGAGCTGAACCTGAACGACATCAAGGGTCACCGGGCGCCGTCGCTGGACTGCTGGACACTCGCGCCAGCGGTCGCGGCCGCTACGAGCACGCTGGAGCTCATGCTGGCGGTCCGCCCGAACTATCACTCGCCGGCGCTGACGGCCAAGGCGCTGTCGACACTGGACGTGATCGCGCCGGGCCGGATCTCGCTCAACGTGGTGTCGTCCTGGTGGAAAGACGAGGCGGCACAGTACGGCGCGCCGTTCGACGTGCACGACGCCAGGTACGCGCGCACGCAGGAGTGGCTGGACGTCGTTGCGCGGTTGCTGCGCGAGGACAATGTCCGCCACTCCGGCCCGCTGTATGAGCTCGCGGGGACAGTGCTGGAGCCCAAGCCGTCCCGGCTGCCGCCGGTCTACATGGGCGGCGAGTCGCCGAAGGCGAAGGACGTGATCGCGGCGCAGGCGGACGCCTACGTCATGCACGGGGACGCGCCAGAGGTCATCGCAGCCAAGGTCGCCGAGCTCAGCGCGCGGCGCGTCGCAGCGGGCCAGCCGCCCATGATGTTCGGCGTATCCGGCTACGTCATCTGCCGCGACACCGAGGAGCAGGCCCGCGCCGAGCTGGACCGGATCCTGAACGTCCGGTCCTCGCCCGAGGCCTACGCGTCGTACCAGGACTTCCTCGAAGGATCCCAGCTGGAGTCGCAAGTGTCGCTGGAGGAGTACAGCGTCTCCAACCGGGGCCTGCGCAGCGGACTGATCGGCACGCCCGGCCAGATTACTGAGCGCCTCCACGCCTATGCGGATGCGGGCGTGGACCTGATGCTGCTGCAGTTCTCGCCGCAGCGCGAGGAGATGGTCAGATTCAGCCGGGACGTGATCGGCCGCTGGCCCGGGTAGGCGGGCCCCGCTAGCCGACCCGAGGGCCGGCGCCCAGCCGACGGCGCCCAGCCGACGGCTCTAGCCGACGACCTCGGAGGTGATGTCGGCGCCTAGGGTGGCGAGCCGGGACGCAACCGAGGCGTGACCACGGTCGATGAGGTAGCCCGGCGCGACCACGGTCTCGCCGTCGGCGGCGAGACCGGCCAGGACCAGCGCGATCCCCGTTCGGAGGTCATGCGCGATGACCTCGGAGCCGTGCAGCTGCGTCGGGCCGTGCACGAGCACGGCGCTGCCGGCCACCTCGACCTTCGCGCCCATCTTGTTGAGCTCCTCGGCCAGCATGTACCGGCCGTCGAAGATGGTCTCGCGAAGGTAACTGGTGCCGTCGGCCAGGCAGCTGAGCGCCATGATCGGGGACTGGAGATCCGTGGCGAAGCCCGGATAGGTGTCGGTGATGACGTTGATCGGGCGAAGCTGGCGTTCTCGGCGGACTTGCAGGATCGCGCCGTGGGTGGCGAATTCCACGCCCATCTGCTCCAGCTTCCAGCGCGCGACGCCGAAGTGCTCGAGCGATGCGCCAACGAGGCTCAGCTCGCCGCCGGTGATGGCAGCCGCCATGGCGAACACGGCCGCGTCGATGCGGTCCTCCATGACCGTGTGCTCCACGGCGGTCAGCTCGTCGACGCCCTCGACTGTGACGAAACCGGTACCGCCGCCAGTGATGCGCGCGCCCATCTTGGTGAGGAACGCGATGACATCGAGCACCTCGGGCTCGAGCGCGGTGTTGTCGATGATGGTGGTGCCCGGCGCAATCGACGCCGCCATGATCAGGTTCTCGGTACCCGTGTGCGACGGCGTGTCCAGGTACAAGTGCGCACCGCGCAGCCGGTCCGCCTTGATGTGGATGACGGTCTCGCCCTCTTCCACGATGGCGCCGAGCCGGGCGAAGCCGCGGTAGTGGAAGTCGAGCTTCCGGCTGCCAAGATTGCAGCCGCCGACGCCCTCGATGGTGGCCTCGCCGAGCCGGTGCAGCAGCGCGGGCACGAACAGCACCGACGCACGGAACCTGCGGGCGATCTCCTCCGGCAGTACCGAGCTGGTGAGCTCGGACGCGTCCACGACCAGCGTCCGCTCGGCCTCGTGGAACTTGACCACGGCCCCGAGCGCCTGCGCCAGCTCTACAGCCCGCCGGACGTCTTCGATTACCGGGACGTTGCGCAGAACCGTGCGGCCCTTTTCGGCCAGCAGGGATGCGGCGATCATCTTCAGCGCGGCGTTCTTGGCGCCCTGCACGAAGACGGTGCCCTGTAGCGGGTTGCCGCCTCGGACGATATAGCGGGTTTCGGGGCCGCTCGTCATCTGGATGGAACTCCCGTCGGTTAGCTGCACCAGGCTGCTGTCCCGGCGCGCGACCGGGTCTTCTGCCCACGCAGACGGCGGGCAATCATCACTGGTGCCCGCCCGTCGTGACGTCAAGTATTCCACCGCTATCGAGCCCCCCAGACCAAGTCGACAGTGTTACGTAACGTATCCGACTACCTGCATTTAGTGATTGCCAGGGGTTCCTGGTGCTAAGACCAACGCGTGCCGGTGATACGCTCAAACGCCGCTATGTAGGTCTCGCGAGTCTGCGCGATGACGCTTTCGGGCAGTGGCGGCGGCGGCTCCTGGCCGTACCGGTCCCAGCCCGACGCCGGGGATGTGAGCCAGTCCCGGACGAACTGCTTGTCGAAGGACACCTGGCTGCGGCCTGGCTGCCAGGTCTCGGCCGGCCAGAATCGCGACGAGTCCGGCGTCAGCACCTCGTCACCCAATCGCAGCTGCCCGGACGCATCAAAGCCCAGTTCGATCTTGGTGTCGGCCACGATGATCCCGCGCTCTGCGGCGACGTCTGCGCCCCGCTGGTAGACCGCAAGCGTGATCCGCGCCAGCTCGGCCGCGGCGTCCGCGCCCACCAGAGCGGCGACCTCGGTCATCGTGATGTTCTCGTCGTGCTGGCCCTGCGGCGCCTTGGCGTCGGGATCGAAGATGGGCGCGGGCAGCCGCGACCCGTCCGTCAGCCCGGGCGGCAGCATGACGCCGGCAACCGCGCCGTCGTTGCGGTAGTCAGTCAGGCCGGTGCCGGTGAGGTAGCCACGCGCGACGCATTCGACCGGCACCATCGACAGCGGCATGCACGCCATGGCGCGTCCGGCGAACGCGGCCGGGATCGGCGCATCGACCAGCTGGCTCGGCACGATGTCGGCGAGGCGCTCAAACCACCAGAGCGAAAGCTGGGTCAAGATTTTGCCCTTGTCAGGGATGGGCGTGTCCAGCACATAGTCGAAAGCAGAGATCCGGTCCGAGGCGACTAGCAGCAGTACGCCGTCTGCTCGCTGGTACAGCTCCCTGATCTTGCCTGAGTAGACATGGCGCAACCCGGGTTCCAGCTCGTCAGCGGTCATGCCAGCTTTTCCAGCCGGTCGAAGACAACGCCGAGCCTGCGGACGTAGCGCTCCGGGCTGCACACCTCGTCCAGGCGCGCCTCATCGAGCTCCTGCCCGCGAGCCGCCGCATGCTTGCGCAGCGTCTCCCGGAAGTCCACGCCCGACTGCCAGGTGTCCATGGCCGCGCCTTGCACGACTACGTAGGCGTCTTCCCTCGACATGCCTGCCGCCACAAGTTCGAGCAGGACGGCCGAGGTGTAGATGAGACCGTGGCTTGACTCCAGGTTTGCCAGCATCCGGGCCGGGTCGACGACGAGGCCCTCCATCACGCCGGTGGTCTGCTCGAGCAGGTAGTCGGTGGCGATAGCGGCATCGGGCAGTGCTACCCGCTCGGTGGAGGAGTGCGAGATATCCCGCTCGTGCCACAGCGCTATGCCCTCCATGACCGGAACTACCTGGGCGCGAACGATCCTGGCCAGCCCGCTGATCCGCTCGGCTCGCACCGGGTTCCGCTTGTGCGGCATGGACGACGAGCCCTTCTGCCCGGTGGCAAACGGCTCTGCCAGTTCCGACACCTCGGTCCGCTGGCCGTGCCGCACCTCGATCGCGATCGCGTCGCAGACGGTCGCGATGAGGGCCAGGACGCTGACCCACTCGGCGATGCCGTCCCTGAGCACGACCTGGGTGGCGACGTCCGCCGGACGCAGGCCGAGTTCGGTCAGGACCTCGGTCTCGATCGCCGGGTCGATGTTGGAGTAGGTGCCTACCGGCCCGGACAGCTTGCCGACCGCCACTGACTGGCGGGCCCGCAGCAGCCGGTCGCGGCAGCGGTGGACGGCGAAGGCGAAATCGGCGACGCGGTGCCCCCAGATGTCGGGCTCGGCGTGGATGCCGTGCGTCCGGCCCACCCGCAACGTCGACCGGTGGGCGAGCGCGTGATCACGCAGCACCTGGAGCAGCCGGTCGCACCGGGCTGTGAGCAGGTCCGTCGATTCCGCGAGCTGCAGCGCCAGGGCCGTGTCCAGCAGGTCCGAGGAGGTCATGCCGTAGTGAACCCAGGCTGCTGCCTCACGTGGGTTGGTGTTGTTGGCCCACGCGGACAGGAACGCGATCACGTCGTGCCCGGTGACGGCCTCCAGGGCGGCGACCGCCTCCGGCGTGGGCGGCGGGGCGGCAGCCACCGGGCCGACGGCGTCCTCGGGCACGGTGCCAGCCCTTGCGTGGGCAGCCAGCACGAGCGTCTCCACCTGGCACCACAGCTCGTACTTGTGCGCCTCGCTCCAGACGTGGCCCATCTCGGGCAGCGTGTAGCGGTCGATCACGGTTCTATCCTGCCGCATCCGCCCTGGCCTGCCCGCCGCCGGCTGCCTCACCGCCGGCAGCCTCGGGCGCCGGCCGGCCAATGCTTAGCTCAGGGGCGGGCTGCGGGCATGCGCGCCTGGTCAGCGATGTCCGAGCGGTACCAGCCGCCACGCAGCCGGATCAGGCTGGCGGCCTGGTAGGCACTGGCCCGGGCGGCGGCGAGGTCGGGGCCGCTGCCGACGACGTTCAGCACCCGGCCCCCGCTCGTGATCAGGTGGCCAGCGCCGTCGGTCGTCGTCCCGGCCTGAAGCACATAACTACCGGGAACGTGGCCGGCCGTGTCAATGCCGTCGATCCGGTCGCCGTGCACGGGGCTCGCCGGATACCCCTCGGCGGCGACGACCACCGTCACCGCGGCACCAGGCAGCCAGTCGAGCGCTGGTGCCGAGCCCAGATCGCCCTGCGCGCAGGCCGCGAGGAGGCCGCCGAGCGGCGTGCCGAGACGATCAAGGATGACCTGCGCCTCCGGGTCACCGAACCGCGCGTTGAACTCGACCACGCGCGGGCCGCGCGAGGTCAGCGCCAGCCCGGCGTAGAGCAGGCCGCTATAGGGGTGTCCGAGCTTGCGAAGGTGCTCCAGCACCGGCAGCACGACCGTGTCGAGGGTCTGGTCGGCCAGGCCGGGCGGAGCCCAGGGCAGCGGGGCGTAAGCGCCCATGCCGCCGGTATTGGGGCCGGTGTCCCCGTCGTGTGCCCGCTTGAAATCCTGCGCAGGCAGCATCGCCGCGGCCGTCATGCCGTCGGCGAGCGCGAAGACTGACACCTCGGGGCCGTCGAGGAACTCCTCGATCACCACAGTGCCGCAGTCCTGTGCATGCCGCAGAGCCTCGCCGCGGTCGGAGGTGACGACTACGCCCTTCCCGCCGGCCAGCCCGTCGGCCTTCACCACGTACGGCGGGCCGAATTCCGCCAGCGCGGCCGCGGCCTCAGCCTCGCTGTGGCAGGTCACGGCGTCCGCCGTCGGCACGCCTGCCGCGATCATGACGTGCTTGGCGAAGGATTTGGAGCCCTCGATCGCGGCTGCGCCCTGGTCGGGGCCGAAGCAGTCGATACGGGCCGCCCGGAGCGCGTCGGCAACACCCGCGACCAGCGGGGCCTCCGGGCCGACGACTACGAGGTCCGCGGCGAGGCGCGTCGCGAGCGCGGTCACCGCAGCCGGGTCGGTCACCGCCACATCGTGCAGGTGGGCGATGGCGCCGATGCCGGGGTTACCGGGAGCTGCGTGCAGGTCGGTGACGGCGCTGTCGCGGGCGAGGCCACGAGCCAGCGCGTGCTCGCGACCACCCGATCCGATCAGAAGGACTCGCACGGCGCAGAGCCTACCGGCTCCGTCATGGCTGGTACCGGCCGCCGCGGCTGGCTGAACGCGGGCACCTGCCTGCCGCAGTGCGGACAGGGCAAGCCCGATGCAGAGCGCGGCTGCGGGCACTTCAGCGAACGCGGCCATCAGCAGCGACGCGAGCGCGCCCGAACCTGGCGGGGCGGTGGTCACGTCGAACCAGGCGTCGACAAGCAGCAGGGCGGCGGTGGCCGTCGATACCAGGCAGTACCTAGGGTCCCGGCGGTAGACCAGGACACCGGTACCGATCAGGCCAGCTGCCTCCATCGCATCCAGGCCGACCCAGGCGGCAGCCCAGTGATAGGCGGTCGAACTGGCAGGCAGGCTGGTCGCTAGGTAGATCATCCAGGGCAGCAAGCCGAGGCCCACGCTAGCCAGGCCAAGTGCTATGCACGCTGACCGGGCTGGCCGCCGCCTCGGGCGGCAAGTCAGGGCGCGCGGTCGCAAGTCGATCAGTGGCTCGCTGGCCGGCGACACGAGCCTTAGCCCCATCGCCGGCTCCTGGGCACCTTGTGCTGCACGCAGCGGCCGCCAGACTGGACGGCGACCCGGTCGAACCCGCCATCGGCGACGGCCAGCCAGCACCATTGGGTGATCTCGATCACCGCGGCGGGTACCGAGCGGCACCTGTGGCGCCTGCTGCTGAACTCCACTGCGACGTGGGCTCCGGCTGCGGGCAGACGGCCCCAGGCGAGCACGAGCAGGCCACCCCCGTGCGACGCCGCACGTACGCCGCGTACAAGCTGCGGCGCGACTGGCGTGGAGCTCACCACATCGAGCAGAACGCCGTCTTCGTACAGCTCCAGGGCTGGACGTGGCGAGTCGGCGCCTGCTAGCCGGACCGACCAGGGCAGGCCAGGCAGCAGACCGGCCGCAGCAGGGCACCGGGGGATGACCGGACCGTGATCCAGCGAGGTGGACGGCATGGTGTCGGGCTCCTTCCGTGCCGCGGATGCAGGCACGGCACAAGCCTTCCGGCCGGAGCGATCATGGTCAGTAACGCGCAAGTCCGGATCGATAGTGGTGCCAGCTACACCCCGGAGGCGGGTCTGCGGTTCATGGTGACCACTTCGTCATGGCGCATACGGTTGTGGCCATGTCATTGATGGCCGCCGGCGCGCGCTCGCGGCGCGCGCAGTCGGCCCCGGTGCGATGGCTTGCCGCGACGGTCAGGAACACCACGTTTGTCGTCGCCGGCGTCCCCGTACAGCTGGCGGCGCCGGTGGCACTGGCATTGCCGTGGATCTTCCCGCAGCTTGTGGTGATCGGTGTGTGGCCGGTTGCGGCTGTACTCGCTGCGCGGGTCCCGCTGACCGCTGCGCACCGGCACCGGTGCTGGTCGCTGCTGGGCATGGATATCCCGCGGGCCTCAGTCCCGTCGACAGGTTCGCTGCCGCGCCGGCTTGCAGGCTCGCTTCGGTCGGAGTCGACCTGGCGGCAACTCGGTTATCACGTGATCGCCGGTCCCGCCCTGGCGCTCGGCGGCCTGCTCACGCTGGCGGCCTGGGCCGCCGGTGCCGGGCTTGTCGTCGCGTTCGCGTACCCCTATGTCTTCCCGCCGCTGAGCCAGGCCGGGTCGGACTCCCCGAAGTTCAAGGTCATCCTGACGGCAGCCGGGGCGCTCATGCTGCTGCTGGCGCCTGTGCTGGCGGCGGTCGTCACCTGGGCAGACACCAAGGTTGTGCGGGCCTTGCTTGGCCCGAGCCGATCGGTCGAGCTTGAACGGCGGGTGGAAAGGCTGTCGGAGAGTCGCGCCGGCGTGGTAGACGCCGCTGATGCAGAGCGGCGGCGGATCGAGCGCGATCTGCACGACGGCGCGCAGCAGCGCCTGGTCTCGCTGGCGATGAACCTGGGGATGGCCAGGGAGAACCTGACCGAGTTGCCAGCGCCGGCCAGAAAGGTCATCGCCGAGGCGCACGACGAGGCCAAGGAAGCGCTAGCCGAGCTCCGCGCCCTAGTCCGCGGGCTGCATCCGGCGGTACTCGACGATCGCGGCCTTGACGCCGCCCTATCCGGGATTGGCGCGCGGGCACCGCTGCCGGTCAAGCTCATCGTCGACATGCCAGAGCGAGCGTCGCCCACTATCGAGGCGGTCGCGTATTTCGTCGCCTCCGAGTGCCTGGCGAACATCGCCCGGCACGCCGCAGCGACCCAGGCCGAGATTGACGTCCGGCGAACGGGCGGGCTGCTGCGGATCCGCATCACCGACGACGGTGTTGGCGGCGCCGATCCGGCCCGCGGCACCGGCCTCGCGAGCCTGGCCCGCCGCGCCGGCTCGGTCGACGGCAGCATGCAGATCGAAAGCCCGGCGGGCGGCCCGACGGTCGTCACCGTGGAGCTGCCATGCGGGTCGTGATCGCCGAAGATTCGGTGCTGCTGCGGGCCGGCCTGACCAAATTGCTGGCGGCGGCCGGCATCGAGGTGCTGGCAGCCGTCGGTGATGCCGAGGCGCTGCTGTCCGCAGTGCCGGTGCACAATCCCGACGCCGTGATCGTGGACGTGCGGATGCCGCCGAGCTATACCGACGAGGGAATCAAAGCAGCCCTGGTGATCCGGCGCGAATGGCCGCAGGTCGCGGTGCTGGTGCTCTCGCAGTACGTCGAGGAGCGGTATGCGGCTGACCTGCTGGCGGCCAACACCAGCAGCGTCGGCTATTTGCTCAAGGACCGGGTGGCGGACGTGGGTGACTTCGTCGCGGCGCTGCGCCGGGTGGCCGACGGCGGGACCGCGCTGGATCCCGAGGTCGTCTCGCAGCTGCTGCTCCGGCGCCAGCGAGACCCGCTGGACCGGCTGACGCCGCGCGAGCACGAGGTCTTGCGCCTGATGGCCGAAGGCCGGTCTAATGCCACGATTGCGCAGACGCTGGTGATCACCGACAGCGCCGTGGCCAAGCACATCAACAGCATCTTCGCCAAGTTGGATCTGCACCCCGATGATGGAGACCACCGGCGGGTGCTCGCCGTGCTGCGCTTCCTGGACGTCGGATGACCGCCGCAGCAGCCGCCTCTCCAGCCAGACCGCGGCGCCGCTGGATCTGGGCCAGCGTCGCGATCGTGACAGCTGTGGTCCTGGTCGTTCCGGTCGCGTTCCGGATCGGGCTGAAGGGCGAGATCCGGCACGAGGTCGTTCCGGTCACCGTGTTCCAGCGGTCGGTTGACGAGGTCGAGGTCGACGC
>DATHPF010000297.1:0-12194 GCA_035484155.1 Streptosporangiaceae bacterium | reverse complement strand
TGTAGTAGCTGGTGAAGGCGTCGAGCTGGGCCTGCAGGCCGGTGAGGGTGGCGGCGGGGGGCTGGGCGCGGAGCCATTTCTGCAGGGTCTGCTGGAACCGCTCGACTTTGCCCTGGGTCTGGGGGTGGTTCGGGCGGCCGTTCTTCTGGGTGACGCCCAGGGCGCGCAGCTCGTTCTCCAGTCCGTTGCGGCCGCCGCCGCCGCCGACGAACCGGGTGGTGTAGACGGTGCCGTTGTCGGTGAGCGTGGATGCGGGGGCGCCGTGCGCGGCGACGGCGGCGCGGAAGGTGGCCAGGGTGACCTGCCCGGTGGTGACCGGGTGGGCGGTGACCGACAGCGCCAGCCGGGAGTGGTCATCGAGCCAGGACACGATCTCGACCTCGGTGCCGCCGGCCAGGTACCAGTGGATGAAGTCGGACTGCCACCGCTCGTTCGGCTGCTCGGCCGCGAACCGGATGTAGGACGACTTCGGCCGCTTGCGCGGCTCGGCGGCGACTAACCCCTGCCGGGTCAGGTACCGGCTGATCGTCGCCGGCGACACCGTGATGTTGTGGTGGTGTTTCAGGTGCCAGGCGATGGTGTGCGGCCCGGCATCCAGGCCCTGCCCGGCCAGCTCCTTGCGGAGCCTGATGATCAGCTCCACGGCAGCATCGCTGATCGCGGCCGGCGAGGTCTTCGGCCGCCGCGACCGCGGCTCAAACGCCGCCTCGCCCTCAGCCCGGTACCGGGCCAGCAGCGCGTAAACCCAGGACCGGGCGACCCCGTAGGTCCGGGCCACCTCGCTCACCGGTCGCTTCTCGACAGTGACAGCAGTGATGACAAGCCGGGCTTTCGGCATCCCCGCAAGATCGACTCCGGCTGTCCTCGGTGTCCCGAGACACCTGTCCTCGATGTCCTGAAACTAGGCACCGCCATCCCGACGTCTATGGCATGGCGGCTAGCGACGCTAACGGACGATCCGTCTGCGTGGCTGGGCTGACCGGGGTCGCGGCCCGCGGGCGCGATCGGCCATCTCCGTCCAGAACCGGTCCAGCTGCGCCTCTTTCATCTGCTGCCACGGCGCCCTGCCGTTCAACGGGTGCCGGAGGCTGCGGTTGAGCAGCGTCTGCTGGCGGCGGCAGAATGCCTCGCTCATCTCCACCCGCGGCTGCACGCCCTGAGGGGGATACGGGCAGAGCTCGAAGACACAGCCGTCCACGCAGCTGACCCCCGGCACCGACGAGACAGCGGTACCGACCGTCCGGCCGGGCTCCAGCGCCTCCCGGTAGTGGGTGATACATGGCGGCAGGTCGAGCCGGTTGGATCGCCGTAGTCTGCGTTCCCGCCCGCTTGGCTGCTCGCCCCGGTCAGCCAGATTCAGCAGCAGGAGCACATCGGCGACAAGCTGCTGCGCCCGGCCGTTCAGAGCGGTCCAGCCGGCCGACGGCGGGATCCATAGCTGGTGCCTGCGATGCACCTCCTTGCTGAGGTTGCGGGAGCCGACCTGCCCGACGACACCGCTCTCGTCGATCCACAGGTAACGTTGCGGCCGCCCGGTCCGGAGGGCCAGCACGCACAGCAGCGCTGCCTCGCGAACGAAGGGGTGCTGCTCCGGGTGCCCGCTAGCGGCCCCGCTGCGGTCCGCTCGCTCCTGACCGGCCACGTCCAGCCAGTGGCGCACGATCGCCTCGGGCTTCGCACCGTATCTGTCCGAGGGCTGTTTCTGGCCGTCGGAGAGGTTCAGCAGGCAGAGAGCATGGATCAGGGTCAGCTGCGAGAACCAGTACCGGGCGGACTTGAGCATTTCCAGGGCCTGCTCGGCCAGGTACATGCGGGCCTCGCGGAACGCGTCCGCCTGCATCGGCCTGCGGTTGGCCGCGTACTTGAGTCCCTGGGCGAGTGCGATCTCCAGCGCAATGGACAGCTCCTGCTCCCCCTGCCGGCGCCCGTCCTGCCCTACGTGACGCAGCCACTGCGCCAGGTCAGCCTGCGCATCCTCGGCGATCAGGCGGTCAGCGGCTGCGATGGGCTGCCTGCCAACCGAGCCAACCAGCATCGGCGCGAGCCAGGCGCTGATTATCGCCTCCCGTGAGCTTTCGGTGCTGCCGTCATGTTGCCGGGGACCGCCTGACGCCGCATCGGCACGGGAGGCCCGGCCGCCCGCGCGTTCGGCCCGCTCGGCGTCACACAAAAGGCACGGCGCGGTGACCACACCGCGAAGCTCGGTGTAGGCGGCCTCGCCGCCGGCACCGATCTCCTGCGCTGCGGCGAGCTGCACCGGATACGAGCGCTCAGAGCAGCCGATCGCGTACAACTGCGCGTAACCAGGTGTGGCTGTGAGCTGCTCGCCGCGCAGCCGCCGCGCGCTGATCATGCGCGCGGCGTCGCCGAACCGGCGCACCAGCCCGAGCTTGCCCTCTTCCAGGGTGCGCGGGTCCTGGGCGTGAATGCGCGGCCACCGCTGCATGATCTCGTCGGTGATGACGAGATGCTCCGGTTCGGCGGCGACGCAGTCAATCTCGAGAACGGCGGACCACATGTCCAGCACCTTGTTGTCATCCCGCTGCGATGCCGCCTGGCGCAGCGGCCCGACGAGCTCAGCCGCGCTCTGACGGACGGCCTCACCCGGCCGAGTGATAGACCCCGTTGCCGCCCGACCGCGGGACTTGCGGCCGCCCCGGCGCGGTGACCCGGCGGCAGCGGCCCCATCAGCCCCGTCGTCGTCGCCGGCTGCAGTCTGGCCATTAGCGAGGCCCCGGCCAGGGGCCCGGTCAGCCGTCCGTGACCGCAGCACGAGCGCGATCAGGAACTCCCGCCCGGGGCGTGGATACTGGAGCGCATCCTGGCAGAAAGCCGGGTCGCGGAGCGCGGTCTCGAGTACCCGCGATCCGAGGTAAGCCTGCATCAGGCTATGCGGGAAGCGGACCGTGCTCCCGCGCAGCTCGACCAGATCCAGCTGCGCCGCCCAGGCCGCGGCCAGGCGCACATCCAGAGTGCGGACACCGTGCAACTGGCCGGCGCGCTCGTCAATCGCCGCGAGCCGCCGCTCGACCTCGGCGGACACCAGCGGGCCAGGGTCAATGTCAAGGTCGACCTCAAGCAGATCGCGGCTAAGCCCCGCGCAGGCCAGCGCGGACATATGCTCAACGGCCGCCTGACGCTCGGCCCGATTCAGCGGGATTTCCTCGCGCAGGTGGCCATAGGTGAGAGCGCGCTCCCAGGTTTCCAGCAAGCTGAGCCGGAGCTTAGACCGGTCGACACCGCGGGTATCCACGACGCCCTGCTGGCCCGCGGATGTCGGCTCGAGCAAGCCTTTGAGGTGCAGCTCCTGGGTGATCTGCAGGTAGAGAGGCGCCTCCACGACATCGGCAGTCTCAACGATCCAGGCGAGCCTGCGATCGTCTTCTGTCGTGCCCTCGCCGCCGATATAGGCCAGCGCAGCCTCGTAGCTGAGCGGCTCCAGGTTGACGATGGCCGCTTCGGTCGCGCGCAGCGGATCGTGCGGGCGCGACGCAATCACCAGCGGCAGGTGCTGCTGATGCGCGCGGCGGATGGCGGCCCGGATGATGTTGTCGCGCTCTGGCTCAACGCTGCTCCCGATGAGCGCCTCCTCGAGCCCGTCCGCGAGCACGATGATCTTGCCGTCCTTCCGCAGGCGCCGCCAGATCGTTTCGCCCTCGGCCGAGGAGAACAGCCCTGGATTCACCTCGCTGATGAACCGATCCCGCGCCAGCGCTTCAAAGTCCAGGTCGTTGGCAGCATCGCGAAGCTTGATCGGCACCGGCACCGCCTGCCTGTCGGCGAGCAGTTCGGTGAGCCGGACGAGGACTGCCGTTTTCCCGCTGCCCACCCCGCCAACGATCACGTGCGGGCGCCTGCGGCGCTCATGCAGGTCCGCCATCACCGCTTTGCAGAGCTCGTCCCGGCCCACCACCTGATCGATGATCGCGCCTGCCGTCGGGACGAGCTCGCGCGACTCGTACTGAGCCTTTGTGCGGTACCGCCGCTGCAGCCCGAAGAGCCGCCACAACAGGAACGTCGACGCGAAAGCGACCAGGACACCGGAAGCGACAAGGTTCGTCAGGACGCCGCAGGAGAAGCCGAGCGACGAGCAGCGACGGTCGGGGTCGAAGGTGGCCCCGGACGGCCCTCCGCGCACAACGTAGAGGTAGATAACCCAGCCGAGCCACAGGAAGAAGGCAACGACAATCGCAGCGGTGAGCACCGCGACCAGCCGCACCCAGCGCCGCGAACGCCATCTGGCCGGCTCATCGACCCCGCTGCGGTCCCAGCGTCGCGGCCTGATGCGGCTTAACCCCCGCGTGCTCCCGCGCAACGGCCGACGACCTGACCCGCGACTGCGCGCACCGACCATCGCTCCCCCTCCGCCGACCCGTGATCAGCTACGGCGTGCTGCCGCTAGCAGGCCTGTGCCATCGCACGCGCGGCGCATCGGGCGGCCCCGGCCACACCGCGCATGCCGCTATCGTCCCATCTTTGATCGTTTACGCCACTACTGAAACGCTCAGGCGACCGCAGCCGATTACGCCCGGTCTGCCCATGCCCGCGCTACCCGATTCTGGTGGCTGGCGGCTTCATGCCATTCTTCGAGGAAGGGCTGCACAGCCCGGGCCGAGAGAACAACGCGAGCCGCTGAAAGGCACCACGATGACCCAGGCATGGCGGGACTGGCTCGCCGGACATCGCCAGTTCGTCCTCGCCCCCGGCGTCTACGACGGGCTGACCGCAAAGATCGCCGGCCGCATCGGGTTCGACGCGCTGTACATGACCGGATTCGGGACCGCAGCCTCGCTGGGCATGCCCGACGTCGGCCTGGCCACGCTGACGGAAATGACCGCGAACGTCACCCGCATAGCGGAAGCCAGCGGCCTGCCCGTCATCGCCGACGCCGACACCGGCTACGGGAGCCCCCTCAACGTCCAGCGGACCGTCCGCTCCTACGAACGGGCCGGTGCCGCGGCACTGCACCTGGAAGACCAGGCGTTCCCGAAAAAATGCGGATTCTTCGACGGCAAGCAGGTCATTCCCGCGGCCGAGCACGCGCAGAAAATCAGGGCCGCCTGCGACGCCCGCAGCAGCGACGACTTCATCATCATCGCCCGCACCGACGCACTCGCCGTGACCGGCTGGAAGGACGTCGCCGACCGGGTAAACGCCTACCGCGACGCCGGCGCCGACCTCATCTTCGTCGACGGCATCAAGACCCGCGCCGACCTGGAGTCCTACGCCGAGCTGATCGACCGGGAGGGCCTGCCCGCCCTGTACAACGGCGCCCTCGTTCCCGCCGCCGAAGCTGAAGCCCTCGGCTTCCGCATCCAGATCCTCCCCGGAGCAGCCCTGCAGGCCGCCTTCCACGCCATACGCAGCGCCCTCCAGACGATCAGGGAAACCGGGCAGCAGCCTGCCGTATCCCCCGGCGGGGCGATACCCGCCAGCACACTCGATCTCGACGACATCGCCGACGTGCTGGGCCTGGCCGCTGTCTACGAGCTTGAGCAAAAGTACAAGGCCACGCCCTGAAGCCGGCGGGTTCGAGTCCTGCCAGCCCGGCTCAGCGGCCAGATGCCGTCACGTGCACCGGGCAGGCCGCGTGATAGTGCTTCAGGGTCAGCTTGCCGTGGGAATACGCCCAGGAGCACGCGCACGAATTCGGTACGCGATCGGTAGTTATGACCTCGGAAGGTACTCCGCTACGCCGCTCGGCTCGGTCTGGCTGGTACGAGAGCGGCCTTCCGACGAGCACAAGCGCAGCTCCCTCGGTCTTGGCCTCCTGCACCGCCCCGTCAGCCAGGGCCAGCCACTCCCGCGGCCTGGCACTCGAGGAAAACTCAGCTGACATACGCTTTTTGACGCGCACCCTGGCGCCGGGGATCTTGTCACTCTCCCGGCTCTCCACGTCATCCAGGATATCCGCCGGTGGCGCCCGAGCCGATCCTCTCGGACCGCGGCCCTCGATTCCTGATGCCTGGCACCGCCCGCACTTGACCCCGTCAGGACGGGCGAATATCGAGGCCTGTCATTCCTAATTAGGCCGAAGTAGGCTACTTCAGTCGTACATCTCCGCTGGAAAGGCCATGCGATGAGGTCAAGGTACGTCGCCTCGCTGTTAGGCGCGAGCGCTCTGTTCGTTATGACCGCAGGCGCCGCCATCGCGGCACCCGCGCAGCATGCTGGTACACCGGCCACGACCAGCAAGGGTCACAGTGCCCACGTGGCGTCGGCAAGCGTGGCCGCCCCGCTCGCGGGCGTAGGCTGCGGCGGCAGCGGATCGAGCCGGTACTGCGTCGTCAATGTGCAGGACGTCAAGGGCGTGAGCGAGCCCTACCCGGTGATCTTCGACCGCAATACTGGCATCCCGACGCTGGTCAGCGGACTGATATCGATTACCTGCTGGTACTACGGCAATGCGCCGTCCGGGTACGCCAACGACGGCGTGCTGGATCACGCCGTGATACCAGTGGTCGGGCACATTCCCGACCCGTACGTCAATCTGGGAGACGAGAACCCGTGGCAGTCGCCGTGGGATCTGCCGGAGTGCGGCTAGGCCTGAGGGCGGCGGCGCAACGCGTCGGACCCCTGCTTGCGTATCATGGGATGTATATTGCATGTTATGCAAGCTCCACCCCCGGCTCTGCTGCCGCTGCTGCGCTCGCGGCTGCAGGCCGACCTGCTGACTCTGGTGCTGCTGGCTCCTGGCCGCGAATGGTCGCTGACGGAGCTTGCCGGCAGAACCGGAGCGTCGGTGTCGTCGGCCCAGCGGGAAATGGCCAGAGCTCAGGACGCGGGCGTGGTGTCCTCGCGCCGAGTCGGCAACACCCGGCTCGTGACGGCGGCCGACTCGCCCCTCACCGGGCCGCTCACCGAGCTGCTGCTGCGCTCATTCGGCCCGCGGCAGGTCCTCGCTGAGGAACTCGCCGGTCAGCCAGGCATCGAGGAAGCATTCCTGTTCGGCTCATGGGCCGCGCGCTATTCGGGACAGCCCGGCCCGCCACCAGTCGACATCGACGTGCTCGTCATCGGAAACCCCGACCGTGATGACCTGGATGAAGCCGCCCAGCGAGCCGGATCCAGACTCGCCAGGGAAGTCAACGTCACGATCCGCTCCCCGGAGTGGTGGAGGGATGGCGGTGATGGGTTCCACGCCGAGGTCTCCAGGCGACCCCTGATCCCGCTGCTGACCGATAGCGGTCAGCGATGACGTGGCAGCCCGGCCACGACAAGATCGCCGAGCTGCTTCAAGCCCGCGAGCTTGAGCGCGTCACCGCTGATCGCGCCGTAGCGCAACTCCTCCTCGACGACGCCGGGCGGCACCTCGACACGGCCGAAACGGCGCGCTTGTCAGGCGACCTTTCCGGCGCCTACCAGCTCGCCTACGACGCGCTGCGCAAGAGCGCCGCCAGCCTCCTCGCCGAGCAGGGGCTGCGAGCCACGAGCCGAGGCGGCCATGTCGCCCTGCAGGATGCCGTTGTCGCCCAGTTCGGTGCGACCGTGCGCGCCTTCAGGTCCTTCAGCCGCATTCGCCGAGCCCGCAACTCATTCGAGTATCCGAGCACGAGCTCACCCGGCCCCGCAGCCGAGGACGTTGGCGACGCGATCGCCGCAGCCAGCCAGGCCCGCGACGCCGCCATCACGATCATGCATCAGAACGTGCTCAGCACCTGGTAGTTCCGGACGGGCGAGACCGTCGGCATCAGGCTGGCGCGGCACCGGCCGCGCCACGGCAGGCCTCCACGAATTGCGCCACCGCGGGCCTGCGGTCGCCTCGCCGCCAGGCGATCGCTAGCCGGGCTGGCTCGAGTCCCTCGACAGGGATGCAGACGATTCCCTCGCGCGAGTAGATCTCGGCGTTGCCCTCGGCGAGCAGCGTGATCGCCGCGCCGGATGACACGATCTCAAACTTCTCGTCGGCGGCGCTCACTTCGGCGGCTACTCGCGGCAACTGGCCCTGTCGCGCATCGACGGCCAGCCAGAAATCGCGCTGCGGGCCTGCCGAGGCGGGCAGCGCGGCGACCGGCTCGTTGACGATCTCGGAGAACTCGATGCTCTCGCGGTCGGCCAGCGGGTGGCGGGCGCTGATCGCGACGAACCGCCGTTCGGTGGCGAGCACGACGGTCTCGAGCCCGGCAGCGTCAATCGGCAGCCACACGAAGGCGGCGTCGGCGGCCCCATCCCGAAGGCCCGCCGTCGCGTCGCCCCATCCGTAGGTGCGCAACTCCACCTGCCAGTCCGGTTGCCGCTTGCCGAACTGGTCGGTGATCGCGGGGTAGAGTGCCCGCCCGATCGAGGTGAGCGTGCCCACGCGCAGCACCCGCGCGTCCACTGCGGCGGCGTCGGCGACCACGGCAACACCATCGTCCCAGTCCGCGAGCAGACCGCGGGCCACCGCGAGCAGCGCGTCGCCGGCGGCGGTGAGCTCCACCCGGCGCCGGTCACGCCGGAGCAGCTGGGCTCGCAGCGTCGTCTCGAGGCCGCGGATCTGCTTGCTGAGGGCCGGCTGCGACAGGTGCAGGCGCTCGGCGGCCCGGGTGAAGTTCAGTTCCTCGGCCACGGCCACGAAGTACCGCAGATCGCGGAGATGGGCGTCCATAGCCAACAGTTATCACAGCTTGTCTTGGACTCACGGCCAGCCGGCAACTAATGATCATTAAGGGAACGCGGCCGGCGCCAGGACTCGGTCGCCCGCAACGAGGCAGCCAGGGAGCAGAAATGACCGGACCCGTCGTGCACACCTACCGGGCAGCCGAGACCGGGCTGTACGTCAACTCTTATCTCGTCGAGGGCGAGCAGGGCGTCGTGGTGGTCGACACCAACCTGCTGCTCTCAGACATCGAGGCCCTCCGCGCCCGGCTGCGCGCGCTCAAGAAGCCGCTGCGGGCGATCCTGGTGACGCATGCTCATCCAGATCACTTCAACGGCGTCCTCGGTCTGGTCCAGGATAACGAAGTGCCGGTCTACGCGACGGCCAGCGTCGGCCGGGTCATCGAGGAGATCTCCGACGCGAAGCGGGCGCAGTGGTCGCCGGTCTACGGCGCCGAGTGGCCCGCCGAGACCTACTACCCGAACTCGCCGCTGGCCGACGGCTCTCAGGTTCAGATCGACGAGCTGAGCTTCACCGTCCGCGACGTCGGCCCGGCCGAAAGCCACGCCGACAGCTACGTCGTTCTGACGTCGAACGGGAGCGCGCCCGTCGCATTCACCGGCGACCTGGCCTTCCACGGCACGCATGCCTTCACCGCCGACGGGCATTCCGGCGCCTGGCTCGCCGCGCTCGATCTGGTGAGCGACGAACTCGCCGGCACCGCCACGTTGTATCCGGGGCACGGTGCGCCGGCGGGACCAGGCGTGCTCGCCGACCAGCGGCGCTACCTGCTGTACTACCGCGAGCTCATCCGGCGACTGTCCGGCAGTGAACCGCAGCTGTCCGAGACGGCCAAGTCCGAGCTCAGCGCCACGCTGCAGGAATTCCTGCCGGACGCCCCGCTGACCTGGATGATTGAGCTGGGCGCCGACGCCGTTGCCACCGAGCTCGCCGGAGCCCGCGCTACCGCCAGCGCGAGCTGACGGTGGATCTGCAGCTCAAGGGCCACCGGGCGGTCGTGACTGGTTCCAGCGGCGGCATCGGCGAGGCCATCGCCAGGAAGCTCGCCGCCGAGGGTGCGGACGTGATCGTGCACGGTCGCCACACCCAGGCGGTCAACGCGGTTGCGCGGGCAATCAGCGCTGGCGGCGGGCAGGCCGAGGGGCTGACGGCTGACCTGGCCGACGCAGGCGACTGCGCCTCGCTCATCTCGCGCGCGCTGGCCGGCGGAGGCATCGACATCCTGGTCAACAACGCCGGCCTGTTCGCCAACCGCGGCTGGGACGAGGCGGCGCCCGAGGACTGGCTCGCGCTCTACGCCACTAACGTCGCGGCTGCAGTCCGGTGCATCCAGGGTTTCCTGCCGGCCATGCGCGCGTCGGGCTGGGGACGGATCGTGCAGATCGGGACCGGCGAGGCGGTCAATCCGTTTCCCACGATGCCTGACTACGCGGCGTCCAAGGCGGCCCTGCTCAACCTCACGGCCTCGCTGGCCAAGCACCTGGACCGCACCGGCATCACGGTCAACACCATCAGCCCCGGCATTGTCGTCACGCCCGGCGTACGGGACTTCTACCGCATTGAGGCCCGCCGCCGAGGCTGGGGCGAGGACTGGCCGGCCATCGAGGCGGGCGTACTTTCCGAGGTCCTCGACAACCCGACCGGCCGGCTCGGCCGCCCGGAAGAAGTGGCCGACCTCGTTGCCTTCGTCGCCAGTCCGCTAGCCGGCTACATCAACGGCGCCAACCTGCGTATCGACGGCGGGAGCACCGCTGTGGTGTGACTGGCGTCGCACCCACTACCCAGCGAGGAGAACAGCACGTCATGCGCTACACATTGCTCGGCAACTCCGGCCTGCGGGTCAGCGAGGTGGCCCTCGGCACCATGACCTTCGGGACCGACTGGGGCTGGGGAGCATCGGCCGGCGAAAGCGCGCGGCAGTTCGAGCTGTTCGCCAGCGCCGGCGGCACCCTCATCGACACGGCCAACAAGTACACCAACGGCAGCGCCGAATCGATCCTCGGCGACCTGCTCGCGGCCGACCGGGATCACTTCGTCGTCGGAACCAAGTACTCCCTCAACGTGCGCGACGGCGACCTCAACGCGGGCGGCAATCACCGCAAGAGCCTGGTGCAGGCGCTTGAGGCATCGCTGAGGCGGCTGCGCACCGATCACGTCGACATCCTGTGGCTGCACGCCTGGGACTACCTGACTCCGCCCGAGGAGGTGATGCGCGCCCTCGATGACCAGGTCCGCCTGGGCAAAGTCCTGTATCTGGGCGTTTCCGACACCCCGGCCTGGAGGGTGGCCCAGATGCAGACGCTGGCCGCGGCCAGGGGCTGGTCCGCCTTCGCAGGCCTGCAGATCGAGTACTCCCTCGTCCAGCGTGAGGTCGAGCGGGAACTGATCCCGATGGCCCGCGGCCTGGGTCTCGGCGTCCTGGCCTGGGGACCGCTCGGCGCGGGAGTCCTGTCCGGCAAGTACGCGAACCCGGACTCCGGAGACGCCGAGCGCCGGCTCGCCGAGGTGGACCCCGGCCGCCTGGCCATCGCTCAGGTGGTGGGCGACGTCGCCGGCGAGCTGGGACTGAGCTCCTCCGTCGTGGCCCTCGCCTGGCTCCGCGCCCAGGGCGGCGTCATCCCGATCCTGGGCGCCCGGACCGCGCAGCAGCTCGCCGACAACCTCACGTGCCTGGACGTCGAGTTGCCAGCTGACTCGCTGGGCCGGCTCGATCAGGCCGGCCCTGTCGCCCTGGGCTTCCCGCACGACTTCCTGGCCAGCGCCGACTTCATCTTCGGCGGCATGTCCGGCCAGCTCGACGCGCCGCCGGGATCGCACGGCGGACGGTGACGGTCCGGTACCCGGCCGGACTCGGCGTCATAACGATCGCCCGGCCTCCGAATCTACGGGGAGGTAGCCAGGGTGGGCAGACGTGACCTTCGCGCGACCTTGATCGGTGAGGCGGGAACGGCGCTCGCGCTCGTGCTGGCCGGCATCGCGGCGCTGACCACCTTCGTGGCCGCGGCCGGACCGCGCGAACTCGCCTCCGAGCAGATCGCAGCGACCCGGCGGGCGGCAGACCTAGTTTCCGATCTGCAGCGGGCCATTTACGCGTCCGCCTACTGGTTCCCGACGTCGGAGTCCCGCACGGCGCCGACGCTCGCTCAGCAGGCGACTGTAGGCAAGGCACTGATCAAGGGCATGCCTCAGCCGATCCAGCCCGACGCCCGCGGGGCCAGGGTCTGGATCACTGGGCCGCTGTACCAGCTCGTCCACGCGGCGCCGCAGGCGGTCCTGCTCGGCCTGCCGTTCATGCAGGTGAGCTATGACTCCGAGCTTCCGACCGACTGCAGGCTGCTGGCCGGCCGGCTGCTGACGGCGATTACCGCGCCATCCCCGGCAGTTCGGCCGCGGACCATCAGGGCCTGGCCATCCAGGTTGCGGTCACCCCGGCTACCGCGGCCAGGATCTCGCTCAGGCTCGGCTCGCTCGTCCAGCTGGCACCGGTCAAAGGGCAGCCGCCGCTGGATCTGCAAGTCACCGCCATCGTCGCGCCCCGGCATCGCCATCGAGAACTGGCGGGCCGCCAGGGCAGAGTCAGCCGCCGCGCTGAGAA
>DATHPF010000296.1:0-3125 GCA_035484155.1 Streptosporangiaceae bacterium | reverse complement strand
GGCCAGTTCGGCAAGTGGCTGGAGAACACGCGTGACTGGTCGATCAGCCGTAACCGCTACTGGGGCAGCCCGATCCCGGTGTGGAAGTCCGATGATCCGGAGTATCCGCGCGTCGACGTGTACGGCTCGCTGGCCGAGTTGCAGGCCGACTTCGGCGTAGCGGTCACCGATCTCCACCGCCCCGCGATCGATCAGCTGACCCGTCCCAACCCTGACGATCCCTCCGGGACGTCGGTCATGCGCCGGGTCACCGACGTGCTCGACTGCTGGTTCGAGTCGGGTTCGATGTCGTTCGCACAGGAGCACTACCCATTCGACAACGCCGAGTGGTTCCAGTCGCACTTCCCGGGTGACTTCATCGTGGAGTACATCGGCCAGACGCGTGGCTGGTTCTACACGATGCACGTGCTCGCGTCGGCGCTGTTCGATCGGCCCGCGTTCGAGACGTGCCTGAGCCACGGAATCGTCCTCGGCTCCGACGGGCAGAAGATGTCGAAGTCGTTGCGGAACTACCCGGACGTGAGCGAGGTCTTCGACCGCGACGGTGCCGACGCGATGCGGTGGTTCCTCATGTCCTCGCCCATCCTGCGCGGGGGCAACCTCATCGTCACCGAGCAGGGCATCCGCGAGAGCGTGCGGCAGGCGGTCATTCCGCTGTGGAACAGCTGGTACTTCTTCCAGCTCTACGCCAACGCGGCCGGCTACGACGCATCGCGGCGCGCTGCCTCCAGCAATCTGCTCGACCGGTACCTGCTGGCCAAGGTCCGCCAGCTCACCGAGACGGCGCAATGGCAACTGGGCCACTATGAGGTAGCGAACGCCTGCGATACCGCACGCGGCTTCCTGGATGTGCTGACGAACTGGTATATCCGCCGCTCACGTGAACGGTTCTGGGGCACCGCCGATACCGATCCGTCGGTGATGCACGAGGCGTTCGACACCCTGTACACGGCGCTGGACATCACCTGCCGCGTCATGGCACCACTGCTGCCGCTGCTTACCGAGGAGGTGTGGCGCGGCCTGACCGGTGGCCGTTCCGTGCACCTGACCGACTGGCCGGACGTCACCGACCTTCCCTCGGACCCTGCTCTGGTATCCGCCATGGACCGGACGCGGGAGGTCTGCTCGGCCGCCGCGTCGCTGCGCAAGGCCAACAGCCTGCGGGTGCGGCAGCCGCTGTCCGAGCTGACCGTCGTGGCCGCCGACGCCGAATCGCTGGCCGATCTCACCCAGCTCATCGCCGACGAGGTGAACGTCAAGGACGTGACGCTCCTGGATCCGGCCGATGCGGCCGCCAGGGAAGTGCCGGTCTCCGAGCGGCTCACCGTGAACCCGCGCTCCGTCGGCCCGCGCCTCGGCCCGGATGTGCAGAAGGTGATCAAGGCCAGCAAGTCCGGCGACTGGTTCGTGGACACGTCGGGACAGGTGACCTGCGCCGGCGTCGAACTGCGGCCGGGCGAGTACACCCTGGCGACGGTCGTCGCCGACGGCGCCGATGCCACCAGCGCGATGCTGCCTGGCGGCGGCTTCATCCTGCTCAACACCCGCATCACCCCCGAGCTCAGCGCCGAGGGCCTGGCCCGGGACGTGATCCGGGTCGTGCAGCAGGCACGCCGTGACGCTGGCCTGGACGTGTCCGA
The DNA here is from genome assembly GCA_035484155.1 of Streptosporangiaceae bacterium. Classification (GTDB taxonomy): domain Bacteria; phylum Actinomycetota; class Actinomycetes; order Streptosporangiales; family Streptosporangiaceae; genus JAJYUU01. The sequence goes on along the minus strand of DATHPF010000296.1, from coordinate 1,485 downwards.
CCGGATCAGCCTCAGCATCGCCGCCACGCCCGCCGCGCAAGCAGCGGTCCGCGTGCACCAGCAGCTCATCGGGAACGAGACGCTCGCCACGGCGTTCGAGCTGCTCTCCCCAGACGCGCTCGATCACGACGCCAGCGCGGGAGCGCCCGCTCAGGTCGGAGACGGCGAGACGATCCGCCTACGGATCAGCAGCTAATACGATAGGTCCGGTATTCGGGGACCTCCGGGCCTCCAATGCCTCGAGGATCTCGAAGCCGCAGGATGCAAGCATCTCCTGCACCTCGTCGGTCCGGTACAGCTGTTGGTCGAGGCGCGGGCGTGCGCCCCCGCCTCGACACCGTGATCACGTCGATGCGCGCTGCGCCCAGGTCGGGATCTCAGATTGCTGGAGCGCCGATGCGGTGGGCGAAGGCGGCCAGGCCTGGCAGAGATTGCTGACGGTGGGATCGGAGGAGATCCTCGGCAATGCGGTGGACAGGCGGCCGGTAGCGAACCTCAGCGGGTGCCGCACGCTCTGCTTCCAGCAAGGCGCGATAGCAGGGTTCGGGTTTGCCCCACTGGTGGTAGGCGCGGGCGACGTCGATCCAGTACCGGCCTTGCCGCTCTGCGGTAGGTATTGCCGATGGGCGCAGTTCCCTGGCGTGTTCGATGGCCGTTCCGCTGTCGCCCAGGACCTGGGCGATACTGACCTGGTACACGGTGACATTGGCTGGCCCGAAGGCGGTGAACCGATGGTTCGCCTCGCTGCCGAGGCGGGCGGCTGCGGACTTTGCCTCACCGATCAACTCCTTGGCTACCCGCCGGTTGCCATCGACTGCGGCGGTGTAAGCGGCCACTTCAAGCAGCGTGCCGTACATCGACAGCCGATCTGGGCTCACCTGGCCGGCAGGCTCAATGTCATGTATGGCGCGCATCAGCAGCTCATGAGCTCGTGCCGGCCGGCCGGTTCGCCGTAGGACTGTGGCCACGGCACGGCGAGCATCGGCGGTCGTCAGCGGGTCATCGCTGACTTGGGCCGCTTGGAGTGCCCGGTCAGCGAGGGTCCAGGCAACCGGATCGTCATTCAGCTTGATCACGAAGTTGGCAGCGACGATGTAGGCGTCAGCGAGCAGGGCGCTGGCTGTGGGCCGTTCGTCACCGGTAGCGCTGTCGCGAGTGGCGACGGCGATCGCGATTGTCCGGGGAAGAGTGTCCGCCAGGCGCTCATAGCGGGCGGTCTGGAACGAGGCACGAGCCTGGGTGGTGATGGTGCGGAGCGTGGCCAGCGAGACAGGCCCGGCGCTTGCACTTCCATAGAGAAGGTTGTCCAGATGCCGGCGAGGATCGGCATCTGCCTGCAATCGGGGTGCCGTGGGCAGGCCAAGCGCGGCAGCACCAGCCAGCCCGGCGGCACGTGCCAGCAGTTCGCGGCGTCGCACCGGGTCATCACCGTCCTCGGGCTGGAATTTACGGCTCAGATTAGGCCCGAGGGTCTGCTTGGCTATA
>DATHPF010000295.1:0-15796 GCA_035484155.1 Streptosporangiaceae bacterium | reverse complement strand
TGTCGCGCACACCGCCGTGCACATCCACGGCGGCGTCGGCATCGACATGGACGGCGACGTGCACCGGTACTTCGTCGCGGCCAAGCACAACGAGTTCGCGCTGGGTGGCGCTACTGCTCAGTTGCGTCGGATCGGTGCTGTTCTTGCTTCATCCTGAGCCTTGGGCCGGCGCCGGGTTGGCAATGAAGCAGCCAGGGCAGAGAAATGGCTGCTTCACTGTCAACCCGCCACCGGCATTAGGAGGCTGCGATGACCTTTGACCCGGCTGAGATCCGGGAGCTTGAGGCTTCGCGGCTGCGGGCGCTGGTCGAACCGGATCTTGAGTTGGCCGAGCGCTTGCACGCCGATGAGTATGAGCTGATCACGCCTACCGGGACGCGGTTGTCTAAGGAGCTGTATCTCGGCATGATCGGCTCTCGTGAGCTGCAGTATCGGATCTTTGAGCCGGTGTCACCAATTGCTGTGCGGGGTGGCGGTGACTTTGCGCTGGTGCGGTATCGGGCGCGGATCGCTCTTGAGGAGGGCGATCATACGGCCGATTTTGTTTGCTGGCACCTCGACAGTTATGAGCTCATCGATGGGCGCTGGCAGGCGGTGTGGTCGCAGGCGACGAAGACCACTTCGGTCTAGCGGCGGATTGTCGAGATGCCGCCGTCGACTGGGATGACGGCGCCGGTGAGGTAGCGCCCAGCCCGTGAGGCCAGGAAGATAGCCGCGCCCGCCATGTCGTCGGGCTCGCCAATCCGGCCGAGCGGGACGCTGGCCGCGATGGCCGACCGCGTCTGCGGGTCGTCGAGGGCGAACGCCATCATCTTGCCGTCGAAGGGGCCTGGCGCGATGGCGTTGACCGTGATCGACTCGGCCGCCAGCTTGCTGGCCAGGTGCCGGGTCAGCATGTGCACCCCCGCCTTGGTGGTGCTGTAGGCGTAGCTCTCCATGGACGGCACGCCGAGGCCATCGACGGAGCCAATGTTGATCACGCGGGCGGGATCGGCTTCGCTCGCGGCGGCGCGCAGCAGTGGCAGGCTGCGCACGGTCAGGGCGAACAGTGCCTTGATGTTGACGTTCCACAGCTTGTCGAATGCCTCGAGCGGGTACTCCTCCAGTGGCGCGCCCCAGGAAGCCCCGGCGTTGTTCACCAGGATGTGCAGCCGGTCCTCGCGCTCACTGATGGCTTGCACAAACGTGTCGACGCCGCCGGCCGCCGCCAGGTCCAGCGGCACCGAGATGCACTCACCGAACGCCGACAGCGCGGCCGCCGTCGCGTCGCAGGCCGCGGCCTTGCGGGCGGTGATGTAAACCCGGCAGCCCGCGCGAACCAGGCCGCCGGCGATCATCGCGCCGATGCCACGCGATCCGCCGGTGACCACCGCGACCTTGCCAGCGACCGAGAACAGGTCACTGGCCGACTGCGCACTTGTGTCGCTGCTGCTGGTTGACACGACCACGTTCCTCTCCAAAAGGACTTTTGTGAGCGCATCATGCCACAGCCGCAACCTCCCTCAGCCGGCGTCAGGGCGCGAGATCCTGGCCGACGCCGCCGCCAGGGCGGCGCGCGCCTCGGCGGCGAGGGTGGCGACTAGCTGAGCGGCTGGCAGGTCGCGAGCCAGCTGGTGGGTCTGGCCCGCCCACAGATTCACCAGATCGGGGTTGCCGGCCGCGCGACCGGCGGCACGCAGCGGCGCGGTCAGGAAGTGGACCTCCGGATACGCGGCGGGCGCGTGGTGCTCGTGCTCGGCCATGAACTGGTTCCGCACGCCGCGAGCGAGCCGGCCGGTGAAGGCGCGGGTCATCGCGGTCGGCGTGTCTGTCGCCACGGCGGCTCGCTGCACCGGCGATGTGCCCGCTTCCGGGCAGCGCAGGAACGCGGTGCCCAGCTGCGCCGCGCTGGCGCCCGCCGTGAGAACGGCGGCGATGCCCGCGCCAGTACTGATCCCGCCGGCGGCGACGAGCGGCAAGCTGGTCTGGCTGCGCACGAGCTGGATCAGCGACAGCAGCCCGAGTTCCTCGGATACGTCACCAGCCGGGTCATCGGTGAAGCTGCTCCGGTGGCCGCCGGCCTCGCTGCCCTGGATGACGAGCACCTCGGCGCCTGCCGCTGCCGCCTGGCGTGCGTCGGCGGGCGTCGTCACGGTGACCCACGCCTCGCTGCCAGCGGCCTGCAGGGCCCTGATCACCGCGGGGTCCGGACAGCCGAAGGTGAACGAGACGACCGGGACCGGATCGGCCGTCAGCTCAGCCACTTTGCCCGGCCAGTCGTCGTCGTGGAACCTAGGCTCGCCCAGGTCGACGCCCGCCTGGCTAGCGGTGGCGGCGAGCGCGGCGGCGTAGTCAGCTAGCGCGCCAGCCGGTGCGGCGGCGCCGGGGACAAACAGGTTCACGCCAAGCGGGGCGCTGGTCAGGGCCCTGGCTCGGGCGATCTGGTCGCGGAGCGCCGCCGTGCTCAGGTAGCCGGCCGCGAGGAACCCGAGGCCGCCCGCGTTACTGACGGCGGCGGCGAGCTCGGGCGTCGTCGGGCCACCTGCCAGGGGCGCCAGCACGATCGGAACGGCCAGCCGGTCGAGTATCACCGGACGCCTCCTTCCCCCGCCACCCTAGCCACCCCCGCTTGCCGGGCTGTCCGCGGTGCCCAGCCCGGCCCGCGCACTATGGGCGTGCGGCTTGGCACGTCGCCATGGTCGGCAGCGGTGCGCTGCCTGCACCTGGCCCGGGCGGGCGAGAAGTGCGCGATTATGGGGCGATGGCTATCGGCTCGCAGCACTTGCCGGGTGATCTCCCGGTCGTCCCGCTCGGCTCGAGCGGGATACCGGTCAGCAGGCTGGCGCTCGGCTCGTGGCGGACCTACGAGCGCATGAGCCGGGAACGGGGTCTTGCCGTGATGTGGGCCGCAAGGGAGGCCGGTATCACGTTCCTGGATGACGCCCGCTATAACGACGAGACCGGCGAAGCTCCCATCCCGTCGGGGTACTCCGAGGTCGTCTTCGGTGAGCTACTGCGGGCGAGCGGCTGGCAGCGCGATCAAGTTGTCGTGTCGAACAAGCTCTGGTGGGAGTTCTGGCCGGCGCAGACTCCGGCGCAGGAGCTCGCCGAGTCGCTCGGCCGGATGGGCCTGGAGCACATCGACTTGATCTACTCCGAGACGCCACCGGCCGACGTCCCGCTCGAGGACGTGGTCGCGATGATCACGGGCCTGATCGGTGCGGGCCACGCGCGCGCCTGGGGAACGCTCAACTGGCCGCCGTCCTTGCTCGCGCAGGCCTGCTCAATCGCGGCCGGCGCGGGCGTGCCGGGGCCGTGCGCTACCCAGCTGCCCTACAGCCTGGTCACGCGCGATGTCGTGGAAGATCCGGCCATGGCGGCGGTCACGGGTGCCCGCGACATCGCGATCGTAGCGTCGTATGCGCTGGCCGGCGGGGTGCTGACCGGCAAGTACGCGCGCGACCCTAGCGCAGGCCGGGCGGCCGGCCAGCTCGATCAGGCTGGGTACGCGGCCGGGGCTGCCGCGGGCCGTAAGCTAGCCGCGCTCGCGGCTGAGTCTGGCCAGGACCCGGCCCAGCTGGCGATGGCGTTCGTGCTGTCGAATCCGCTGGTGACGACGCTGCTATTTGGCGCGACTAGGCCCGAGCAAGTCGCCGCCAATGTCGCAGCACGGGCTGTGGCGGCGTCGCTGACCGCCGACGAGCTCGCTCGGCTCCGGGCTATCGGCTCCGCTAACTCGTCCGCGCAGGGCTAGTTCCTGTCGGCCAGGCCGGCGGCCCAGTCTGCCAGTTGCTCGGCGACCCGGGCAGTCAGCCCCTCGGCCGGATCGATGTCGACCATGAGCGTCGGCACGCGACGCTCGCGAGCCCAGATGTAGTGATCTGGCTGGTGCTCGTCGTCGATCCATGCACAGGGCCGGTCGCCGACGGACTCGATAACGGCGGGCAGCTTGCGGAACATGTAGTCAGGCCAGATCCGCGGGAACTCGATGACAGGAAGCTCGGGCAGCGCGATGACCGGGCAGATCAGCCGGTTGGCCTTGTGCTCCCAGGCGGTCGCCCACACCAGCTCGAAGGAGCTGGAGAGCGATCGCAGCAGCTCGCCGTGGCCTTCCGACAGCAGCACCCGCTCGCCTGGGAAGAAGCTGTATTCGCGGAAGCCGTCCGGGCACGCGATCGCCTGCCAGGGATTCAGCACGCCGTCGACGTCGACGAGCAGGAGCGGCCGCGGATCTGCGCTATCGAGAGTCACCCGATCTCCCTTCCGAGCTCGCATCGTCCGGATTGGCCGCCGTCCGGCGGATCCGCAGGCCGTCGAACGCGACCGCGCACACGGCATCGGCCAGCTCGGCCGCGGAGGTGGCACGCCGGCCCGGCTGGTACCACTCGACGAGGGAGTTGACCATGCCGAACAGCAGCCGAGCCGTGACCGCCGGGTCGACATCGGGCCGGATATCGCCGTCCTGCTCGGCCCGCGCGACCAGGTCAGCGACGATCTGGTCGAACTCCCGGCGGCGCACCAGTGCTTCTCGCTCCGTGGTGGTGTTGCCGCGCGCGCGCAGGAGCAGCGTCACGTACGGCAGCCGGTCGGCGAGCACCTGCACGCTGCCCCGGACGAGGCTCTCGAGCCTGACGATGGCCGGCTCGCTACTGGCCTTGACCTCCTCGGCGACAGAAAAGAGGCCGTCCAGTGCGCGGTCAAGCGCGAGCGCCAGCAGGTCCTCTTTGCTGTCGACGTGGTAATAGATCGAGGACTTGGAGATGCCGAGCCTGCGCGACAGGTCCTCCATGCTGGTGCCGTCGTAGCCGCGCTCGTTGAACACCGCCACCGCGACGGCCAGCAGGGACTCCAGGTCATAGCCCGGCCGTCCGCGCCGGGATGCTGACTGGCCCTCAGTCGCCTGGCCATGCGCCATCCCGACAACATAACGCACCGAACGACCGGTCTGTAAATCACGTCGGCCGGATGCTGCGAGCCCGGCCGGAAAGCTGATTTCGCCATCAATCTGCCCAGGGCGATCCGAACACCGATGCGACCTTTACAGATGCTCGACGCGGTGATGTAATGAATTTCGGATCGGACCCCCGCAGGCCCAGATAACCGCGCGAACCCCACTTTGCTGATTAGGTTATTTTGGGCTGCCATTCACAAGAAAGGACATCCGACATGAGTGAAGTCGACGAGACCCCGGTCGAGACCGAGGAAGCCGCAGCTCAGGAGGCTCCGGAAGAGGAAGCGGCGGAGGAAGCGTCGGACGGATCAGGCACCGAAGCTGAGTAGCACGACCGTACCGGGATCCGCCGATAAGAGCGTTCGGCAATTCTTATCCAGCGCGTTTATTAGTGACGATTCCGGTAACCGCTCCGCTGTCATTCTACATGCTTTATTCGTAATGTTTTCAGCCGAATTCAGTTTGCCATTAAGAAGAGGCCGCCGGCGCGTCAGCGCGAGGCGGCCTCTGCGTGCGAGCGCTCAGCCGGCCTACACTCGGAAGTCACCGAACGAACGGTCAGAAATTGCGGGCGGCCCGATCGAGCGGCCGGTCCGGACAACTGGCGAGGAGCTGGCAATGGCGCTGCTGCGAAGCTACGTAAGCGGACACTGGGTCACGCCTGACGGCGACGGCCGACCGGTGCTGGACGCGGTGACCGGCGAGGAAGTCGCCAGGGTCTCCGCAGCCGGAGTCGACCTGGCCGCGGCACTCGCCTATGGCCGGAGCGCTGGCGGACCCGCGCTCCGAGAGCTGACATTCCATCAGCGCGCCGGGCTGCTCAAGGCGCTCGGCTCGCACCTGCGCGAGCACCGGGACGAGCTGTACGCGCTGTCCGCCAGGACCGGCGCGACGCTGGCCGACTCCAAGTTCGACATCGACGGCGGCATCGGGGTACTGCTCGGCTACGCCAGCAAGGCGCGACGTGAGCTGCCGAACGACACGGTCTACCTCGACGGTGCCGTGGAGCAGCTCGGGAAGTCCGGTCAGTTCGCCGCGCAGCACATCATGACGTCGCGGCGGGGCGTCGCGGTGCAGATCAACGCGTTCAACTTCCCGATCTGGGGTCCGCTGGAGAAGCTCGCGCCCGCGTTCCTGGCAGGCGTGCCCAGCCTCATCAAGCCCGCCAGCCAGACCGCCTACCTGACGGCACGGCTCGTCGAGCTCATGACCGACTCCGGGCTCCTGCCGGCCGGCTCGGTGCAGCTGGTCTGCGGCAGCGCCGGCGACCTGCTCGACCACCTGACCGAGCAGGACCTAGTGTCGTTCACCGGGTCGGCAGCGACCGCGCGGCAGCTGCGGGCGCATCCGGTCGTCACCGGCCGGTCGGTGCGATTCAACGCGGAAGCCGACTCGCTCAACTGCTCGATCCTGGGCCCGGACGCCAGCCCCGGCAGCCCAGAGTTCGATCTGTACGTCTCCCAGCTGGTGACGGAGATGACGGTCAAGGCCGGCCAGAAATGCACGGCGATCCGGCGTGCGTTCGTGCCGGCTGGCACGGCCGACGCGGTCGCCGACGCGGTGGCCGAGCGTCTTGCCGCGGTCGTTGTGGGCAGCCCCGCCGAGCCAGCCGTGCGGATGGGCGCGCTGGCGAGTCTCGAGCAGCGCGAAGAGGTCCGCCGCAGCGTCAAGGGCCTGCTGGGCGCGGCCCGGCTCGTGTTCGGCGATCCCGAGCACGTCGAGGTGGTCGGAGCGGACGCCGAACGAGGGGCGTTCATCTCACCGCTCCTGCTGCGGTGCGACGACTCCGGCCGTGCCGAGCCACATGAGATCGAGGCGTTCGGCCCGGTTGCGACGATCATGGGCTACGCCAGCACCGGCGAGGTGATCGACCTGGCCGCGCGGGGGCTCGGCAGCCTGGTCGGCTCTGTCGTCACCGGCGACGCCGAGTTCGCCCGCGAGGTCGTCCTCGGCACGGCGCCGTGGCACGGCCGACTGCTTGTCCTCGATCGCGACGACGCCGCCGAATCGACCGGCCACGGCTCGCCGCTACCGCAGCTGGTGCACGGCGGGCCCGGCCGGGCTGGCGGCGGCGAGGAGCTGGGCGGCATCCGCGGTGTCCTGCACTACTTGCAGCGCACCGCCGTGCAAGCGAGCCCGCGCGTACTCACCTCGGTCACGGGCACCTGGATACCCGGCGCGGCCCGCGACAGCAGCGGCGGCCACCCGTTCCGCAAGTCCCTCGCCGATCTGCACCCCGGCGACACCGTGGTCGCGGGGCCGCGCGCGGTGACGCTGACGGACGTGGAGCACTTCGCGGAGTTCACTGGCGACACGTTTTACGCGCACATGGACGAGGAGGCAGCGCGCGCGAATCCGTTCTTCGATGGCCGGGTAGCGCACGGGTACCTGGTGCTGTCGTTCGCGGCCGGGCTGTTCGTCCAGCCTGACCCGGGCCCGGTGCTCGCCAACTACGGGATCGAGAACCTGCGCTTCCTGACCCCGGTGTACCCGGGTGACGAGCTGACGGTGACGCTGACCTGCAAGCAGATCACGCCGCGCGAAGACGCCGGGCACGGCGAGGTGCGCTGGGATACGGACGTGACCAATCAGCACGGCGCCTCGGTCGCGAAGTATGACGTCCTGACCATGGTCGCCAAGCAGTGGCCACCAGCCTGACCAGGCCGCCGGACCGCCCGAGCGTCCGCGCCCTGCCGGGCGCTACCAGTCGCGCGGGCCGCCGCCGGTGCCGTAGCCGGTCGAGCCGGTGCGGCGCCGTCCCCAGCGGATGGGCCCGCGGCGGACGGGCCCGTGACCCTTGCGCCAGACCATGCCGCCGATGAGGAGAATTCCTAGCAGCACGACTATGAATGGCCCGACAGTCGGAATGAACCAGAGCAAGCGGATCAGCCGAAAGATCTCGTGCCAGATGAAGAGGTGGACGATAAGCGACCCGATGCCGCCGCCGCCGAGGGCGAGTCCTTGGTTCGTGAGCACATCTCACGATGCCACCGCCTAAGCAGTGCTGGGTACGCCGGCGGCGGTGCCTCAGCGAATTGGCGGCGCGTCTTCAGGACGCCCTAATCCAAACCTCATTTGTTCCTCCGCTTTCGGACGTGTTTGTCCACTTTGCAACTGTGAAAACCATGAAGTCGGGGACCGCTGCACTGTCGCTGGTGCTTGACGGCCTGGACAGGCTCGACGCTCTCGACGCGCCGACGCGGTGCCAGGGTTCTGGCTGGCACATCGAAACGGTGGCCTTGACTTTGTACTACAAAGCCAGCTAGCTTTGTAGTACAAAGCAAAGGTTGATGGCAGGTGACAGACCATGACTCAGTACGGCACATGGTTCAGCTACAGCGGCTCTGGGCGGCTCGTCCTCGCCATCGTCCTGCTGGCCGCCGCCGGCGGCATCGCCATTGCCGGAGCCCGGTTAAGCCATCCGGTCACGCCACCAAGGCCCGGCAGGTTCGTCTCCGCCCTCATGCTCGTGGCGTGGGCTTTCGCTCTGGGGGCATTCGCCATCGGCCTGTCGGTGTACATCCATCAGTTGGTCCGCGATCATCTCGCGAAGGCCCCGCCGTCGGATCCCATTTTTCCGGTGACCATGACAGCAGCATTCGCCATCTTCGTGGTCGTCCTCATCGTCGGCCCGAAGGCGCGGCCAGGAGTAAGGCTGGGCAGCGCCGCCATCGCGGCTATGGCCGCGCCGATGATCTTCGAGCTACCCTTCGACCTCATCGTGATGGCCAGGACGTACCCTGCCATACCGCCTGATCCAGCCCTGTACAGGGCATGGTTTTTCGTGCCCCTGCTCCTGGTGAGTCTCACCACGCTGTCGCTGCTCACCCTGTCGCCGATGGTGAGAGTGTCCAGGGCCACCCTCTATTCCTTCGGCCTGCTACTTGTGGTGTTCGCGATCTGGGGACTGTCCGGATTCGGCTACCCGTCGGCTCCGCTCCCGATCGCGTTCAACGTGGTGTCCAAGCTCGTGGCCTTCGTTACAGCACTCAGCCTGTTCGCCCCGCAGTGGTTCGCCCGTCAAGCGCTCAGGCAGCCCGGCGACAGCGTCGATCGTGCTAGGCCGGAGACCCCGCTTCCAGCTCGCGCATGGTCAGGGCTCTTCGACGATGCGAACACACCAGGATGACTGGACGGGTCTGGCGCTGACCGTCGCGCGAGTTATAATTACTGACCGAATGATCGGTTAATAAGGAGCGCCGGATGAGCGGAGCCACGGACTACCCTCGGCCAGCCGAGGCTAGTCCCGAGATCGCCGGGCTGGAGCGCTACTTTGAGGACACCATCGCGCGCGACCGCCGGATCGAGCCGCGGGACTGGATGCCGGACGCCTACCGCAAGACAATGATCCGGCAGATCGCCCAGCATGCGCATTCGGAGATCATCGGGATGCAGCCGGAAGGCAACTGGGTGACCAGGGCCCCGTCGCTGCGGCGCAAGGCGATCTTGCTGGCGAAGGTGCAGGACGAGGCCGGACACGGCCTGTACCTGTACTCGGCCGCTGAGACGCTCGGCGCCGACCGGGCCGACCTGACCAGCCGCCTGATCAGCGGCCAGCAGAAGTACTCGTCGATCTTCAACTACCCGACCCTGACGTTCGCCGACGTGGGCGTCATCGGCTGGCTGGTCGACGGCGCGGCCATCTGCAACCAGGTGCCGCTGTGCCGGTCCTCCTATGGTCCGTACGCGCGCGCGATGATCCGGATCTGCAAGGAGGAGTCGTTCCACCAGCGGCAGGGCTACGAGCTCCTGATGACGATGATGCGCGGCACGGAGGCCCAGCAGGAGATGGTGCAGGATGCCACGAACCGATGGTGGTGGCCGTCGCTGATGATGTTCGGGCCGCCGGACGCCGAGTCGCCCAACACCGAGCAGTCGATGCGATGGCGCATCAAGCGTCACACCAACGATGACTTGCGGCAGCGCTTCGTCGACATGACCGTGCCACAAGCCGAGGCGCTCGGCGTGACACTGCCCGATCCGCAGCTGCGCTGGAACGACGAGCGGGACCACTACGACTTCGGCCAGCCTGACTGGGCCGAGTTCAAGCGCGTCATCAGCGGCCACGGGCCGTGCAATGCCGAGCGGATCGAGAACCGGCGCGCCGCGCACGAGGGCGGCGCATGGGTCCGGGAGGCGGCCGCGGCGCATGCGGCCAAGCGGGCCGCGCGCGAGGCGGCGAAGGAGGTGGCAGCATGACCGAGGAGACAGGAGCTGCGCAGCCGCGGTCGAACTGGCCGCTGTTCGAGGTGTTCTTGCGCAGCAAGCGCGGGCTCAATCACGTACACGTCGGGTCGCTGCACGCGGCCGACGCGACCATGGCGCTGCATCACGCCCGTGACTTGTACACCCGGCGCAATGAGGGCGTCAGCATCTGGGTGGTCAAGGCGGCTGATATTACGGCTTCCAGTCCGGACGAGAAGGACCCGTTCTTCGCGCCGAGCGGTGACAAGGTGTACCGGCACCCGACGTTCTACGAGATCCCCGACTCCGTCCCGCACATCTGAAGGGCCGGCATGGGATTCGATACCGCCTACGAGGCGATCAGCGAGGAGACCGACACCGGCCATCGGTGGGCGTTCGGCACCGGTTTCACCGATCCGCTCGCGGGCGTTGACACCGCGGTGCCGGCCGGGATCGACGGCGCGGATCTGGCCGCGTACTGCCTCATGCTCGGCGACGATGCCCTGATCATGTCCCATCGCCTCCAGGAGTGGCTGGCCAGGGCGCCTGAGCTGGAGGAAGACACTGCGCTGGCGAACATCGGGCTTGACCTGCTCGGCCAGGCGCGGCTCCTGCTGGCCAGGGCAGGCGCGGCGGACGGATCGCGGCGGACCGAGGATGACTACGCGTTCGGCCGGGGGGAGGGCGAGTTCCGCAATGCGCGCCTCGCCGAAGTGACCGACGCGGACTTCGCCGGGCTGATGGCGCGGGTGCTGGTGTTCAGTACCTGGCGGCTGGCGTTGCTGACCAGGCTGCGCTCGTCGGCCGACCCGGTCCTGGCCGCGGTCGCGGCACAGGGGGTTAAGGAGCTCACCTATCACCGCGACTACGCGGCCCAGTGGGTGATCAGGCTCGGCGACGGCACCGACTACTCGCGCGCGCGGATGGAGGCTGGCCTGGCCGACACCGCGCCTCTGGTGCCCGAGCTATTCGAACCATCCGCGGCAGAGCAGCGACTGGCCGCGGTCGGAGTTGCAGTCGATCCGTCGGGCCTGCGGGCCGAATTCGACGCCGTGATCGCGCACGTGCTCGGTGAGGCCGGCCTGGACTGGCCTGAGTCGCCCGAGCTGGCGAATGTCTCCGGGCAGGCCGGCCGGGACGGCGTGCATACCGAGGCCATGGGCGATCTGCTGGCTGAGCTGCAGAGCGTGGCCAGGGCGCTGCCGGGCGCGACGTGGTGACGACACGCGACCAGGTGATGCTGGTCAGGGCGCGCCAGGTCGCCGACTCGGTGCCCGACCCTGAGCTGCCCATGCTGACGCTCGCAGACCTCGGCATCCTGCGCGATGTCACCGTGGACGGCGGGCGCGTCGTGGTCTCGCTGACGCCGACCTACTCAGGGTGCCCGGCGATTGCCGAGATCAGGGCCGATCTGGCCGGCAAGCTAGCCGCGGCCGGATTCGCCGACGTCGATGTGCGTACCGTGCTGTCCCCGCCGTGGAGCAGCGATTTCATTAGCGCAGAAGGCTGCCGCAAGCTGGCCGAGGCTGGCATCGCGCCACCCCGGTCTCATCACAGAGCCAAAGGTGGTCCGGTGCCCCTGACGCTTTTCGCCTCGGGCTCGCCCGTCGCCTGCCCGGCCTGTGGTTCGAGCGATACGGAGCGCACGGCGGTGTTCAGTGCGACCGCGTGCAAGGACCTGCGCCGGTGCCGGGCCTGCGCTGAGCCGTTCGAGCACGTCAAGGAGATCTGAGCGTGACGGTGATCGCTGACGAGGCCATCAGGGCGGGGCGGCGGCAATTCCGCGAGCTGACGGTCGCCCGGATCGAGAGGCTGTGCGCTGATGCTGTGGCGGTCACGTTCGACGTGCCGCCGGAGCTGGCGGATGAGTACCGGTTCCGGCCGGGCCAGTCGCTGACGCTGCGGCGGATGATCGGCGGGTCCGACGAGCGCCGGTCGTACTCGATCTGCTCGCCGGCCGGCCAGCCGCCGCGCATCGGCGTGCGCGAGGTGCCCGGGGGTGCGCTGTCAGGCTGGCTGGTGCACGAGGTGCGGCCAGGTGATCACATCGAGGTCCAGCCGCCAGCCGGCAGCTTCACTCCCGACCTTGGGGTGCCGGGCCGGCATGTCCTGGTCGCCGCCGGATCCGGCATCACGCCGGTGCTGTCGATCGCCGCGTCTGCCCTGGTGGATCCGGCGTCGGAGGCGACGCTGCTGTACGGGAACCGGCGCGCCGAGTCGGTGATGTTCGCCGATGAGATCGCCGACCTGAAGGACAGCTATCCCGTACGGTTCGAGCTCGTGCACGTGCTGTCTCGCGAGGCACAGGAAGTCGAGTTGTTCAGCGGGCGGCTGGACGCGGAACGGCTGCGCCGGCTTGTGCCGGCGCTGTGTGACGTGGCTGCGGTCGACCACTGGTGGCTCTGCGGGCCTTACGGCATGGTTACCGACGCGATGACGGTGCTGGCTGAGCTCGGCGTCCCGGCGGAGCGCGTGCACCGCGAGCTCTTCTACGTCGAGGACGTCGCGCCTGAGCCGGAGCAGCATGCCGAGCAGCCGCTGACCGGCGGATGTGAGGTCACTGTGGTCTTGGATGGGCGGCAGACGACCACCACGATCGCGGCGGGCACGGCGGTGCTCGACGGGGCGCAGCTGGCCAGGCCGGACCTGCCGTTCGCGTGTAAGGGCGGCGTCTGCGGGACCTGCCGGGCCAGGGTGGTGGCGGGTGAGGTGCGGATGCGCCGGAACTTCGCGCTCGAGCAGTCGGAGATCGACGCCGGATTCGTGCTCACCTGCCAGTCATTGCCGGTGAGCGAGAAGCTGACCGTGGATTACGACGCCTGAGCCCGCGCGGCGATGGCGCGGTTGCCTTCGGCGGCGTGGAGCGCGGTTAGCATGGCTCGCATGGCAGCCGACCGAGGCCGGCCGGCCGACCTGGAGATCACCAGCCCGGCTAATCCGCGGATCAAGCAGCTTGTCTCGTTGCGCCGGCGACGGACGCGCGAGCAGGCCGGCGTGACGCTGGTCGAGGGGCTCGCAGAGATTGAGCTGGCGCTGGCGGCCGGAGTCGCGCCCGTGACGCTGTACTTCAGCCCGGCGCTGGCAGCCCCGGAGTCCTTGCCGCTAGCGACCAGGGCTGCGGTAGCGGGCGCGGACGTCGTCCAGGTCAGCCGGCCGGTCTTCGAGAAGATCTCCTACCGCGAAGGTCCCGACGGCTGGCTCGCAGTCGTCCCCTCAGTGGTCAGCGCGCTCGACAAGCTCGAACTCGGTCCGCGGCCGCTCGTGCTGATCTGCGCCGGCCTGGAGAAGCCAGGCAACCTCGGCGCGATCCTGCGCACCGCGGACGCCGCCGGTGTCGCCGCTGTGATCGCCGCGGATCCGGTCACCGACTGGGGCAACCCGAACGTCGTGCGGGCCAGCAAGGGCACCGTTTTTTCCGTGCCGGTGGCCGCGGGGACAAGTGCACAGGTGCTGGGCTGGATCGCCGGCCACGGCCTGGCGATCGTCGCGGCGACTCCGGACGCGAAACAGCTGGTCACTGAGGTAGACCTGACTGGCCCGACGGCCATCGCGGTCGGCGCCGAGCAAACCGGCCTGAGTTCGGAGTGGCTCGAGCGCGCAGATTGCCGGGTGCGGATCCCGATGTTCGGCAGAGCTGACTCGCTGAATGTCTCGACCTCGGCGGCAATCATTGCTTATGAGGCGGTACGGCAGCGTATGCAGGGGCCGATTTGAAGTCTGGCCAGCGGGTCCGGTAATGATCGGGTTATGACCGATCTCTCGCTGCTGCCGCCGTCTGCCGTCATCGACGGCGCCGACCTCCGGATCGGGGGCTGCTCGCTGACCGAGCTAGCCGCCGAGTTCGGCACGCCCGCGTTCATCATCGACGAGCCGGCGCTACGCGACCGTGCCCGTGCCTTCGCCGGCGGGCTCGCAGCCCGCCATCCGCGCAGCAGGGTGTGCTTCGCGACCAAGTCGTTCCCGTCGGCATCCATGATCAGCGTGCTGGCGAGCGAGGGCCTGGGGCTAGACGTCGTAGGCGCTGGCGAGCTGCACATCGCGCTGGCGGCCGGCGCCGACCCCGCCGGGATCGTCATGCATGGCAATGCCAAGTCCGACGCGGACATCCGGGCCGCCCTCGACGCCGAGATCGGCTACATCATCGTGGACGGCATGGACGACATCGAGCGGATCGACCGGCTTGCCCGCCGGCCGACCCCGGTGCTGCTCAGGGTCAGCCCCGGCATCGAGTCGCACACGCACGCGGCACTGGCCACCGGCGGCAAGGCGTCGAAGTTCGGCGTGCCGGTCGAGCAGGTCCCGGACGCCCTGGCCCGGATGCAGGCCGCGCCGATGATCAGGATGCGTGGCCTGCATGCCCACATCGGCTCGCAGATCGTGAACTTGCAGCAATTTGAGGCCGAGGTGGCGGCCCTGGCAACGCTGGGCGAGTTCGAGGTATACGACCTCGGCGGCGGCCTCGGGGTTCGGTACGAGCCCGGTGATGTCGCGCCGACCATCGACGAGTACCTGAGCGTGCTGGTCGATGCCGTGCACCGGTACCTGCCGCCAGGCATCGAGCTGATCATCGAGCCGGGCCGTTCGCTCGTGGCGCCGGTCGGCGTCACGCTCTACCGGGTGCTGACAATGAAGCAGTCCGGTCTGCTGCACGTAGCCGTCGACGGCGGCATGGGCGACAACCTGGAGTACCCGCTGTACGGCCAGCGCTTCACGCCACTGGTGATCGGCCGCTGGGACGAGCCACAGCTGCTCGTGGACCTGGTGGGCCGCCACTGCGAGGCGGGCGACATTGTCACGCCCGCGGTCATGCTCCGCAGCCCGCAGCTCGGCGACCTTGTCGTCGTGCCGGTCACGGGCGCGTACTGCTTCACGATGGTCAACAACTACAACGGCGCGCTGCGGCCGCCGGTGATCTACTGCTCGGACGGCCGGGCGCGCCTGGGGGTCCGGCGCGAGACCACGGACGAGCTGCTCGCCCGCGAGCTGACCCTGGCCGCCGCGGCGCGGCCAGCCTGACGACTGCGCCCGGGCGCAGCCTAGGTGCCGCCGACGCCGAGCGCAGTCAGCAGTACGAGAGTGATCGTCACGGCGGCAAACGCGCCATGGGCGACCACGACGGCCAGTGGGAAGTTGCGCTCTGGCGGGCCGGCGTCCGTCGTGTGTGCCAGCGTGGCGACCTGGCCACGGCCGGCTGCAATAGCCGGGCGTGCTTCGGCGAGCTCGGTGCGCCTGCGCTGGTCTGCGCGGCTTGCCCCGTAAATCCGCACCCACCTGATCGCCATGGTCGTCCCGAGCGTCGCGGCAAGGAGCACGGCCCCGACTGCTGTCCAGGCAAGTCGGTCCTGGTCGAGAATCAGATAGCCAATCCAGGCAACCAGGCCACCCAACGCGAGTAACACGTGGGCCGCCAGTACAGCTGGCGGCAGGTGGGTTGCGGCGACGGCCTGGTAGTCCTTGTCATACTCGATCAGCCAGATGGATAGCAGGTACAGGCCGGCGCTGGCGGTCACAATCCAGGCGGCAAGCGCGATCAGGCTCATGGGTCTCCTGCGAGGGCACGACAACGACGGTGGACCACCGCCGGGCCGCACGCGACGAGAACCGCCTGCCTGCTACACGGATCAGACCTCAGGACAGTTCAACGAAGCGACACGAATTTCATGATCACGAAAACAAACGCAT